>DATLHO010000001.1:0-23691 GCA_035539855.1 Kapaibacterium sp. (SeqCode)
CTGGTCGCCTGGGCTGGACCGCCGATCGGCTCGAGCGCAAGCTCGAGGATCTCGCCCGCGTCATCCGCGCGATGGACGAGTACGGCGGTGTCGACATCCTCGGCGTCTCGGAGGTCGAGAACCGCGCGGTGCTCGACCGGCTCGTCGCGGAGTTCCTGCCGGCCGGACAGTACTCGGTCGTCCATGCCGAGTCCGAGGACGAGCGCGGGATCGACGTCGCGCTGCTGTACCGGTCGTCGGCGGCGCGCGTGACCGGACAGCGGCTGCATCGCGTCGACCTCGGCGACGATCGCACGAGACAGATCCTGCACGTGTCGTTCGAGAGGGAGGGGAAGCCCTTCACGGTGCTGGTGAATCACTGGCCGTCGCGCTCCGGCGGGCAGACCGAATCCGAGCCGAAGCGCATCGCCGCGGCCCGCACCGCCGTTCGGATCATCGACTCGCTGTACGCGCTCGACGCGGCGGCCGACATCATTCTCCTGGGGGATCTCAACGACGAGCCCGGTGACCGCTCCATCGTCGAGACACTCGGCGCGCGCGGATTCGCAGCGGGCGCGTTCGACGCCCGTATGATCAATCTCGCCGCACCGGTCGTCGCCGCCGATACCATCGGCAGCTATCTCTATCGCGGCGAGTGGGAGACGATCGACCAGATCATGCTCTCGCGCGGCGCGCTCGACGAGCGGGGCCTGGTGATGATCGAGGAGTCGCAGACGATTTTCACGCCCGAGTTCCTCCGCGACGAGAAGGCCGATCGCGTGCACCGCCCGGCGTATCGCACCTACCGCGGACCCCAGTACATCGGCGGCGTCAGCGACCACTTCCCCGTGCTCGTGCGCGTCGGCTGGCGCTAGCGATCACGTCGTCGAATCGCTCCTATCGCGCGACGACGATCGGCATCACGCTGCGACCATAGGGCGTCTCGACTGCGAGCGTGTAGGCGCCGGCGGGAACACCCGAGAGATCGAGGGGGAGCCATTGCGTGCCGGCCTCGAGGCCGCGCTTCACGAGCCGGTGCGCCGGCATCCCCAACGCATCGTAGAGCACCACTGTCACGTCGTTCCACTCCTCGAGCGAGAGCTCGAGCGTCGCAGCGTCGGACGCCGGCATCGGCCGGAGCTTCAGGATGCTCGGCACCGCCACGAGTCGCAGTCCGAGATCGAGGCACGAGCCGACGATCGTCAACGCGCCGTCGACCAGATCGGCGCCGACCGTCTGGACATCCCATGCAAAGCTCTCGAAGCTCAGCGGCGTCCCGAGCGTGTCGCCGAGCAGCGTTCGTCCCGTTATCGCCGCCAGCGTGGCTCCGCCGTCGTAGTCGCCCGAGAACGTCACGCGCTGTCGGCGCGTCGCCATGTCGTAATCGTTGCCGGTCATCGTCGCGCCGGTCACGCCGTCGGGCACGACGACCGTGCCGTACATCGACACGGTCGCGGTGTAGCCACGTGCGCCGCTGGCGGCGAAGCGAGCCGCGTCGACGATCGCGATGCTGATCGGCAGCAAGACGAGCTCTCCCGGTCGCGCCGTCATGCGCGGCAGCGTCAGGCGCGCAACCGACGGCAGACCGATCACGATCTCGACGGGGATCCTCAGCTCGGTGCCGCACGTGCTCTCGCGCACGATGAGCGTGTCGAAGAAGCGTCCGCCCCGTGCGTCTTCGTGACGCAGCGTGAATGCCGCCGTGCCGCCCGCACCGATCGCGTTCGCGCCGCCGGCCACGGTGACGAGCCCGTGCATCGAGGTCACCGTGATGCCCATCGCGACCGTTCCGTTGTTCGCAACGATCACCGAGCCGTTGAGCGGCGTGCCGGGCGCGTCGCCCGTGAGCGTGATGCGCCCTGGCACCGACGCCAGCTCGAGGCGCTCGCGGCGTCCGAGGAGCATCACCCACTCGGTGCCGTGACTCGAGTTCGACTCCACAGCGAGCTCGGCCGTGTAATCGCCGGCGATCGACGCCGCGAAGCGCACGGTCAGGGTCGTGTCGTCCGACGGAGCGATCGAGAAGGGAACCACAGCGTCGACGCTGAAGCTGGCGCTCGCGGTGCCTCCGATCGAGACGCCGGTGATCACCAGTGTATCGTTGCCCTCGTTGCGCAGCCAGATCGTGGTGTCACGCGAGACGTCATCGGGACAGACGAGCTGCAGCAGATCGGGTCCAATGAGGAGCAGCTCCGGTCCCGTTCCCGCGGCGAGCAGGTCGATGGCGATGCGGCCCGAGTCGCAGGTCGGTCCGTATGCGAGTGTCAGTCGCGCGCGCAGCGCGGCCGCGCCGGGAGCGTCGAGCAGCCTGACGGCGACGCGGGCCTCGGCTCCGGCAGCGATGTCGATTGGGAACTGCGCGGCCGGCACATCATAGCTCGAGACGTCGCCGTTGAGCGACGCCGACACGAGCTCGATGTCGACCGAGCCCGTGTTGCGCACGACGACGGTCGTGTCGCGCGGAAACGGCCGTCCATCGTCCGGGAACGAGACCATCGGCGTCGCGGCCACGTCGATCTGCTCGCGGCGACCGCGCAGCTCGACGCGGGTCGGCGCGTCGGCCGCGTTGGAGAGCAGCTCGAGCGTCGCGCGCTTGTCGCCGGTCGATGCCGGTGCGAAGCGCATCGCGAGCGTCGCCGACTCTCCCGGAGCGACGACCCTCGGTGCGCCGGGGCTCGGCATCGGAGGAAGCAGCGAGAAGCCTTCGTCGTTCGCGATGAATGCCGCGCCGGTGATCTCCAGCGGAGCGCCGCCGGTGTTCACGATCGTGATCGACGTGTCGAGCGACGTCCCGCAGAGCTCCGACGGCAGCGTCACCAGCAGCGGCGTCGAGAGCTCGGGCGAGCCGAAAGCCCGGCCGAACAGTCGGGTCATCGCCGCGCCGCAGACCGACGGGATGCCGTAGTCGATGGCGCCGGTCACGCGTCCGGAGAGGGAGGGCGAGAAGCGGACGGTGACCGTGTGGCAGGCGCCCGGAGCGATGGTGAACGCGCCGCCGCCGTCGACGATCGCGTACGCGCCGGCGCCGTCGACGATGCGCGCGTTGCCGGACAGCGTGCGGTCGCCCGCATTGCAGATCGCGCGCGTGACGATGGTGTCGCGGGCCGCGGCGCCGAGGACGATCTCTCCGACGTCGGCGAGCTCGAGTGTCCGCGCGCCGCACGTGTCGACGCCGGTGCCGGCGAGCATGATCGTGTCGGCATTGGCGCACCGACCCTGCAGGATGAGAATGGCAGCTCGCGCGCCGAGCGCCGATGGTCGGAATCGCACCTCGAGCGCGATGCACTCGCCCGGAGCGATCTCGGCCGACGGCGCGCCGGAGACGACGCGGAAGTCTGCGGCGTGCGGGCCGGTGATCGTGTACGATTCGATGACCAGGGGTCGATCGCCGATGTTGCAGAGCGCCGCGGCGATGGCAGAGTCACGCGGCTGACCGACCGCCATCGCGCCGAGATCGAACTGTCCCGATGGACGGATCTCGAGCCCCGAGACGCTCACGGTGAACGCGCTGCGCGAGGAATCCGCGCCGGGTCCGCGACCGATCGAGATCGCGCGCGCGCGGCCGTTGTGGATATCTGGGAAGTGCAGGTAGCCGTCGGCGGTGTCGGGCTGGCCTGGCGCGTTCATGCGCGCGAGCCGCGCGTCGCCACCGTCGCCGCCGAATCCCGCGGCCCCCGTGCCCGCGATCGTCTCGATGACGCCCGTAACCAGATCGATCACGCGGATGCGATGAGCGGCAGTATCTGTGACGTAGATCCGTTCCCCGACGAGCTTGACGCCGAGCGGACGCATGAACGTCGCGACCGACGCCTGTCCGCCATCTCCCGTCGAACCGAATGCGCCCGTGCCCGCAACGGTCGTGATGAGTCCCGTTCGCAGGTCGACCCGCCGGATGCGCCGGCCGAGGTCCTCGGCGATGTAGAGATAGTCGTTGTCCGCGGCGATGCCGGCGGGAGCCTGCAGCAGGGCATTGGTCGCCGCGATGTCATCGGCAGTCGAGACGCCGCCCCCGGCGATCGTGATGATCTCCCCGCTCGAGAAATCGACGCGCCGCACGCGCAGGTTGCCCGCGTCGGTGATGTAGAGCCTGCTGCCACTGACCGCCAGGTACGACGGATACTGCAGCTCCGCCATGAGCGCATCGGCGCTGTCGCCGCTGAAGCCGGAGGCTCCGGTGCCTGCGACGGTGTAGATCAGTCCGTCGCGAAGGTTGATTCGCCGTACCCGGTGATTGTCGCGATCGGCGATGAAGAGGTACGTGCCGTACAGCAGCACGTGGCTCGGTCCGTTGAGCCGCGCAAGGCGTGCGACGACGGCGCCGTTGGAGCCGGGGTTGCCGTCGCCGGCGATCGTCGTGATCAGTCCGTTCGTCATGTCGACACGACGAATCCGGTGCTGGCCCGACTCCGCGATGAACATCTCGTCGCCACGCACGGCGACACCGGTCGGCGAGTAGAGCACCGCGGCGGATGCGGGGATGCTGTCGGCCTCGCTCGCGCCGCCGCCGGCAAGGCTCATGATCAGGTGCTGATCCGAGCCTTCCTTCGACGTGATCCGAATGCGCCATCGGTCGCCGGGCGTCGGAGCCATCCATCGATACTCGAGTCCGGTCGCTCCGGTCGCGATGCGTCGCCACGTGGCACCGTCGTCGCTGCTCGCGTCGATGTCGATCGGGGTCGTCGGCGCGACGCCTCCCCAGCGTATGAGGATCGAATCACACCCGGCGAAGCTCTCGCCGCCGAGCGGGGCGAGCAGCCGCAGCGAGTTCCCTTCATCGGTGCCGACGCCGCCGGTGAGCGTGATCGGCAGGGGAGGACAGGGAGCGCCGTAGAGCACGAGCGACGCGACGTACTTCTGGCTGTCGGCCGGCGTGAAGCGCACGCGGATGGTGCGCGAGATGCCCGGCCCCTCGCGGAACGGCGGCGCCGAGCCGCCCCAGTCGACGACGGTAAACGCGCCCTCGGGCACGACCGCGAAGCGGTCGACGCGCATCGAGTCGTTCGGCGCCACGATCGTGATCGCCCGCTCGGCCTGCTCCGGCGGACCGACCGGTCCGAAGTGAACGAACGACGGGCTGGCCGCGAATCCGCCGACGCCGCGCTCGGGCACCATGAAGCGAACGCGCGTGCTCGCGCCGCTCGGAGTGTGCGTGATCGTCGCGGTGCGCGCGCGCGACTCCGGTCCGCAACGCACGCGCGAGCGGAACGACAGATCGCACGGTTCGTTGCCGCCGGCGTCGATCGCAATCTGCTGGTAGACGCCGCGCATCTGCTCGACGGTGCTGACGTCGCCGAACGACAATCCCCCGGTGAGCTCGCTCATCGTGCGCAGCGGACCGGTCATCGGCATGCCGAGCGTGACGGTGTGAATCTCGATGTCCGCGTCGCGCGCCGCGGCGATGATCTCCATCGTCAGCGTCGGCTCGTTCGGCTCGCCGTCGGTCAGGAACACGATCACCCGGCGCGGACCCTCCGGTCGCGACGCGAGCATCCCGATTGCGCCGGCGAGCGGATCGAGGAACGGCGGGTTGTACAGCGTGCCGCCGCTCGCGCTGATCGTGGCGATCGCGTCGAGAAGCGGAAGCGCCGACGTGCGGAAGTCGCTGACGATCGTGGCGATGCTCTCGAAGGACGTGACGGCGATCGATGAGCCCGATGTGAAGTCGGTGGCGCGCACGAACTCGCTCGACCCGAGCTTCGCGAGATCCATGCGCGTGAGGCCTCCACCGCCCGGCAACGGAATCGTCATCGAGCCGCTGCGGTCGTTGACGAGCACGGCGTTGAACGGAAGGGGAGGCACGAGTGGAGGACAGGAGATCGTGATCGCGGTATCGGGCAGTCCGTCCTCGATGATCGAGAGGTCGGCAGCGCTCACGTTCGTCAGGCGCCGACCCTGCGCATCGAGCACCGCGATGTTCGCGGTGATCGTCGGGAAGCCGCTCGCGTCGACGTTGTAGACGACGATCGTCTGCGCGTCGGTCGCCACGACGCCGAAGAGCGTCAACAGCAGGATGAGAGCGATCGGCAGGGCGTGGCGAACGGGCATACGCGCTCCGGTGGATGAGTCGGTGCTGGCCGCCCGATGCTCGGGCCGAACGGGGCGGGCGAAGAAGATGCCGCTTCGAGCCGTGAAGAGCAACCGATTCACGAGGCGCCGGTCGACGCGTCGGCTCGCCGCGGACCCGCGACGAGCCTGCGAAACCGCAGCACGTGCAGGACGCCCGCGACCGAGAGGCCGAACGTCAGTCCCCACCACAGTCCCGGTCCGCGCAGACCGGCCTCGAAGCCGAGCCACAGTCCCGCGGGAAATCCCACGAGCCAGTAGGCGAGCAGGTTGACGAGCATCGGGCGGGTCGTGTCCTTCAATCCCCTGAGCGCGCCCTGGGCGGTGACCTGGAGACCGTCGACGATCTGGAAGGCGCCGCCGATCATCAGCAGCACCGCGGCGAGGGCGGCGACCTGTGCGTCGCGCGTGTACAGCGCGACGATCTGGTGGCGGAACAGCAGGAACGCCACCGCCGTGCACGCCATGAAGCCGACGCCCGTGCCGATGCCCGTCCAGCCGGCGCGCGCCGCCGCCGGCATGTCGCCCGCCCCGGCGGCATGACCCACGCGAGTCGACGTCGCGATCGAGATGCCCATCGGCACCATGAACGTCGTCGCCGCGATGTTGATCGCCACCTGGTGCGCGGCGACGACATGCGTGCCGAGGCGCCCCATCATGATCGTCGTGAACGCGAACACGGCCGTCTCGAGACTCGTTCCGATGCCGATCGGCACGCCCAGCCGGATCAGCCGCACAAGACGCAGTCGGTCCGGAGCGATCGACCGCTTCGCGCGATAGTTCGCGAAGTGCCGGGCACGGCGCACGAAGACGAGGGACGCGGCGCACATCAGCCAGTAGGTCGTCGCGGTCGCAAGTCCCGCGCCGGCGACGCCCATCGGGGCGATCGGCCCGGCGCCGAAGACGAGCAGCGTCGCGAGGCCGAGATTCGTCAGGGCTCCGCCGATCGAGATCATCATCGGCACGCGCGCCTGCCCCAGACCGACGGCATACGATCGAAGCATTGCGTTGAGAAGTGTCGCGGGGATGCCGATCGAGAGCATGCCGAGATACCGCTCGGTCAACGGGATGATCTCCGCAGGCTGGTCGAGCAGCGTGAGGATCGGACCGGCGAACGACACGTACAGCATTGCCGCGGCCGCCAGCGCGATCGCCATCCACGCTCCCTGCGTGAGCGTCCTGCCGACCTCGTCGTCGTCGCGCGCGCCCGCGGCGTGAGCGACCGTCGCCGAGACCGCCGAGAGCACGCCGAAGCAGAACGTCATGAACGCGAAGTACACCGCCGAGCCGATCCCCACCGCGGCGAGCTCGCGTGCGCCGAGTCGACCGACGAGGATCGTGTCGACCATCCCCATGCTCATCGTCCCGATGTGGTCGATGACCACGGGGATCGCCAGCGCAAGCAGTGATCGAAGCTCGGAGCGGGATGTCGGGATGGAGGCGGTTGGCTTCACGCAGAGTTGGATTCGCCGTGAAGGGGACACACGGACCGTCAGGTTGTTCGCCGACGCTTTCTTTCTTAATGTCGCCCGAACCTAATCAATCCCTCCGGCCTCCCATGAACCATCTCCTACTTCCTGCCCTGGTCGCACTTCTCCTCTGTCAGAGCGCCGCGGCGCAGACTCCGGTCGAGCTCAAGCGCGATGCGGGCTCCAGCGCCGGGCAGCACGCGCGCGCGGGCTGGGAGGAGACGGTGATTCTCTCGCCGAACGGACCGGCGCGCATCGTCGAGCTGCGCGTGTACCATCGTGGATCGGTCGCGCGACGTGATACGATCCACATCGTCGGCGACGCGGCGGCCGGAGCGATCCCACCGACGTCGCACGTCTGGAGCTACAACGACCTGACCGAGCCGATCATCGTCGAGTACGACGGCACGCCCGGCTGGGACACGATCGATCTGCGCGATCGCAACCTGCGCACCGACGGACTTGACGGCATCGTCATCCAGCATCGCATCGGATCGCAGGGCGCGACCGCGGTCGGTCCATACTTCGGCCACGACGGCAGTCTGTCGACGCCGTACGCGTCGTTCCTGTACGACCCGGTCAGCACCAACGAGCTCGGCTTTCCCGGCAAGTACTACCTCGCGAACGGGGACCTGATGGTGCGCGCGGTCGTGGAGTACGACTATCCCGAGGGCAACCGCTCGGCTCCGCCGCCGCCGCCCTCGCTCGTCGACCGCACGGTCGCCGTCGGACTGACCGACGGCGCGGGCGCGCCGGTGAAGTCGTCGCGCGTCAGCGTCGCAGACTGGAACGGCGACGGCTGGGACGACGTCGCGATCGGCTCCACGTTCTTCGAGAACAAGGGAGATGGCACCTTCGCGGATGTCAGCACGCGCATCGCGATCACCGGCGCGGGCGCCTCGGTCTGGGGTGACTACGACAACGACGGCGACCTCGACTGCTACGCCGTCAACGGCGGCAGCGGCGACGCGCTGTGGCGCAACGACGGCGACGGCAGCTTCACGAGCGTCAAGGCGACCGCGGGCATCGACAACCCGCGGCCGACCGTCACGCCGATCTGGCTCGACTACGACCGCGACGGCTGGCTCGACCTGTTCATCGCCAACGGACGCACCGAGGGCGCCGGCGGCGAGGAGTACTTCCGCGACGCGCTCTGGAGGAACAACCACGACGGAACGTTCAGCGACGCGAGTGACGCCAGCGGCATCGCCGCCGGCGAGCCTCCGACGCCGTACGATGCGTGGGGCGCCAGCGCGAGCGACTACGACAAGGATGGCTTCGTCGACATTCACGTGGCGACCTATCGGCTCGCGCCCGACCTGCTGTTCCACAACAACGGCAACGGCACGTTCGGCGAGGTCGCATTCGACGTCGGCGTGCACGGCGTGGCGACGGCATCGGACCAGTACTTCGGCCACGGCATCGGCACCGAGTTCGGCGACTACAACAACGACACGCGTCCCGATCTCGTCGTCGGCAACCTCGGGCACCCCGACTGGCGCGGACAGGTCTCCAATCCCACGCTCGTCTTCCGCAACGACGGCGCGACGTTCACCGAGGTCACGCGCGATCTCGGGATCAAGTTCTTCGAGATGAACGCCGGCGTCGTCTGGCTCGATCTCGATCTCGACGGATGGCTCGATCTCTGGCACTGCCACTACGCCTACAACCCTCCCGGAGCCAGCACGGGCGAGCCCACGCGGCGCTCGCGGATGTACCTCAACGGCGGCGCGTCCGAGAGCTTCCGGTTCCGCGACGCGACGTGGAATCTCGGGTCGCTCATCCACGGCGCGTGGACGGCAGCGCGCGGCGACTTCGATCGCGACGGGAGGATGGACCTCGTGGTCGCAAGTCCCCACGACGGCGTGCGGCTCTTCCACAACGAGATGAAGGCGAACGGACGCTTCCTCGCGCTGCGCATCGTCGGATCACCCGCCGCCGGCGTGCCCGCCGACGGCATCGGCACGCGCATGACGGTGCACGCCGGTGGGCGCACGTTCTATCGCGAGCTCATGGGCGGCGGCGGCGGCACGACCGCGTCGCAGAACAGCAGCCTGCTGCACTTCGGACTCGGCGACGTCGCGACGATCGACTCGATCGTCGTCGGATGGGGCAACGGCACGAGCACGACGATCGCCGGCGCGGCGGTCCGCATCAATGCGATGTACGAGCTGACGTATGATGGCGGGCTGACGGAGGAGGCAACGACGGGAGTCGGTGACGACGGCGAGTGCATCCCGATCGACGCAAGGCGATGGAGTCTCGTCGACGCGCGCGCGATCGACGGTGGGATTCTCGTCGGCATCGACGGCGACCTTGCGTCCGGCGCCCGCGCCGAGGTCGTCGACGCGCTCGGCCGCGTCGCCGCGACCGGCGAGCTCGACGGGGGAGTGCTCGCGAGCGAGCCGCTGCCGGCCGGCGTCTACATCGTCAGGGTCACTGCGGACGCGAAGAGCGGCTCGGTGAGGCTTGTCGTGCGATAGTGCCGGCGCACGTGGTGTTTGCGGGCTACTCGATTCAGGTAGGCCGCGGTCGTACGCACGTTCGAACGTCGGATGAGACTCCGTGTCCGTCGTAACGACCGATGGCCTTCCGAGTGCGGTTGGCCAACGTCTAGAGTGAGGACTCACGATGCGGCATACAACGAACCAGCGTGGATATAGCCTGATGATGCACCCAACAACGCGTGCCGGCTCGCGGGCGATGGTGATCGCAGTCATCGCCATCGGTCTCGGTTTCCTGTGCACCGCGCACGCCAGCGCACAACTGGTACTCTCGCGAAGTGGCGTGACGCTCGATGGAGTCGAGGTTGGGCAATCGTGGCAGGTCGCGGAGTCCCTCCTTCGGTCGTCTGATTCGAGCGTTCGCATCGACGTTCTCGACACCGCTGACGCGGGTGAGGTCAATCTGTTAGTCACTCATCGCGTGCCTCGGCTTCTGTTTCCGCAGGACAGCCAGTTCTCGTTTGGCGAGATCAGAGTCGCCTCGTACTCGGTGACCGTTTGGCTCGGCAAGGTCATACGGATCGCGTGTGAGGTCATTGATTCGAGCGCCAACGAAGCGTCACTATCGTTGGACGACGCGAGGGGGCTTGCAGTGGCGCGCCACAACGTTCTCCAGGTGAATCTCCGACAAGCGGGTTATGAAATCAGGCCTCCATTTCGGAAGGACGCCGACTTCCGGGAGTCGGAGAATTCCCCGTTGGGGAGGACCGTGGCTTTCCGTCAGCTACGTGGAGCGCATTCCTTAATGGTTGTGGACTCGAGGCGCTCGTTTCAATCGTTCTTCATCCGAATCATTGACGAAGCGGCGTACGCTCGCATCTCCACAGTACCTCCAAAGAAGCCATACTTTAACATGACCTTGCCCTCGCCCTCGCGGTAGGATGAAGCCTACCGAAGGGCGGTCGAATCCCTGGATGTTCGATAGCCGGCGTTCCTGATTCAAATGGCAAGGGCCCAGACCCTCGTCGAGCCAACGCCGCAACGCGACGACTCCTACACGTCCCGCACGAGCCCCATCAGTCGGTGCACGCGCTCGACGTCGACGGGGGCTGAGACGACGCCGTCGGTCTTGAGCCATGAGCCGACGATTGCGCCGTCGCATGCGTCGCGGATCGCGGTGATCGTCTCGTCTGTGACGCCGCTGCCGGCGAGCACCGGCACGGCCACCGAGGCGCGGACGCGGCGCAGGCGATCGAGGTCAACGCTCGCGCCGGTGCGGCTGCCGGTGACGATGAGCGCATCGGCCAGACCGCGCTCGACCGCATCGGCGGCGGACTCCTCGATAGGGAATTCCGCGAGCGGTCGGGCGTGCTTCACGGCGACGTCGGCCAGGATCTTCACGTCGGCGCCAAGACGGCGGCGCAGGGCGAGCGTCTCGGCGGCGCGACCCTCGACGATGCCTTGATCGGTGAGCATCGCGCCGACGTGGACATTGACGCGGATCATCGACGCCTCGACGACGGCCGCGATCGCGAGCGCACTCCGCGCATCGTTGCGCAGGACATTGACGCCGAGCGGCAACGAGACGGCGCGGCGGATCTCACCGATCGCGAGCGTCATGGACGCGACGGTCGCCGGCTCGACCTCGTCCTTGCGAAACGGGACATCGCCGTAGTTCTCGACCATGATGGCATCGACGCCCCCCTCGGCCAGCGCAAGCGCGTCAGCCACGGCCTCGTCGACAACACGCTGCATCGACCCACCCCACAAAGCGCTCCCCGGAAGCGCCTGAAGGTGAACCATCCCGATAACCGTCCAATCCCGAAATAGCATAAAGATCCCGACCGAAGCCGGCTCCCAACAAATCTGACCCCTGGCCTCCGGCCTGTCCCCTGCGAAGCTGTCCCCTGCGAAGCTGTCCCCTGCGAAGCTGTCCCTTGCGAGGCTGTCCCTTGGGGCTAAAGCCCCAATCCCGGAGGCATCATCCCCTTGGTTGCGTTCTCGATGTCCTCCGCGGCCATCTTCCTGGACGACTCCAGCGCCTTGTTGACGGCGGTGATCACGAGGTCCTCGAGCATCGCCGGGTCGGCCGGGTCGATCGCCTCGGGCTTGATTTCGAGCTTCGTCAGGCGCTGGGTGCCGCTGACGGTCGCGCGCACGACGCCTCCGCCGGTCTCCTCGGTGACGCTCTTGTTCTCGAGCGCCTCCTGCGCCTCGGCCATCTTCTGCTGCATCTGCTGGAGCTGCTGCATCGCCTGCATCATGTCGTTCATCGGGCTCTCCGAGTGTCGTTCGTGGTGGATTCCGTCGACTGCCGCGACGGTCGTCACGCGACCGGCCGGCGGCCGAAGATAACCGATCGCGGTCAGATCCGCCGGTCGTTACGAACGCTGCAGTCTGTAAAACCGAACGTCCCCGGCGGACCCGGCAAAGCAATCATGACATCGGTCATACGGAATCGCCCCCGCCGGAGCGATCTTGTGGCTCACGGGACCCTTGCCGGCGTTTGACCTTTGTTAATGCTGACACACGTCCCTATGTTTTCAACCGGTCCGGTCCCCTTCCGCCGGCTCATGTCCGCACCGGACAGCATCGTGTACGCGTTCCGGGCACGTCTTCCCGGTATCGCCCGATAAATACCAGAGGGTTTTGATGGAAAAAACCACAGAGGTCCTCGATCATGTTGTGATCCGCTTCGCCGGAGACTCCGGTGACGGAATGCAGCTGACGGGAGGCCAGTTCACCCAGACCGCGGCGATTCTCGGCAACGATCTCGCGACCCTTCCCGACTACCCCGCCGAGATCCGCGCCCCAGCCGGCACCCTCTACGGTGTCTCCGCCTTCCAGCTCCACTTCTCTTCCTTCGACGTCCATACTCCCGGTGACGCTCCCGACGTGCTCGTCGCGATGAACCCCGCGGCGCTGCAGACGCAGCTTCCGCAGCTCAAGCGCGGCGGCATCATCATCGCGAACTCGGATGCCTTCGACGCGAAGAACCTCGGACTCGCCCATTACGACATCAACCCTCTGGAGGATGGCTCGCTCGCGGGCTACCGCCTGTTCAGCCTGCCGATCACCAAGGGAACGCTGAAGTCGGTCGAAGGACTCGGCCTCTCGACCAAGGATGCCGGCCGCTGCAAGAACTTCTACACGCTCGGGCTGCTCTACTGGCTGTACAACCGCTCGCTCGACGCGACGATGCGCTGGATCGAGGAGAAGTTCGGCACGAAGCCGGCCTTCGCCGAGGCCAACCGTCGCGCGCTGCAGGCCGGGTTCAACCTCGGCGACACGCTCGAGCTCTTCACGCACCGCTACGAGGTGCGTCCGGCGCAGCTTCCGCCCGGCACCTACCGCAACATCGTCGGCAACCACGCGACGGCGCTCGGCATGCTCGCGGCGACGCAGCGCACGGGACTGCAGGGCTATCTCGGCAGCTACCCGATCACGCCGGCGTCGGACATCCTGCACGAGGTCTCGCGCTACAAGAACTTCGGGTTCCTGACCTTCCAGGCGGAGGACGAGATCGCCGCGATCTGCGCGTCGATCGGCGCCTCGTATGCCGGCGCGCTCTCCTTCACGACGACCTCCGGTCCGGGCGTCGCCCTGAAGACCGAGGCGATCGGCCTGGCGGTGATGACCGAGCTGCCGCTGGTGATTATCAACGTGCAGCGTGGCGGACCCTCGACCGGTCTGCCGACGAAGACCGAGCAGGCCGATCTGCTGCAGGCCATCTACGGCCGCAATGGTGAGTGTCCGGTTCCGGTCGTCGCCGCGTCGACTCCCGGCGACTGCTTCAACGCCGTCCTCGAGGCGGCCCGCATCGCGACGCGCTACATGACGCCGGTGATGCTGCTGACCGACGGCTACCTCGCCAACGGATCGGAGCCGTGGCGCGTCCCGAGCGTCGCCGATCTGCCCGATCTCACGGTGAAGTTCGCGACCGACCCGGCGACGTACCAGTCGTACGACCGCGACGAGCGCCTGGCGCGCCCGTGGGCGGTCCCCGGCACGCCCGGTCTGGAGCACCGCATCGGCGGACTCGAGCACTCGAACATCTCCGGCGGCATCAACTACTCGCCGGAGAATCACGAGGCGATGGTCAAGCTGCGCGCGGCGAAGGTCGCCGGCATCGCCAACGACATCCCCGACCTCGAGGTGTTCGGTGAGGACTCCGGCGACGTGCTCATCATCGGCTGGGGCTCGACCTATGGCGCGATCCGTGCGGCCGTCGAGCGCAAGCGCGCGCAGGGCTACAACGTCTCGCACGCACACTTCCGTCACCTCAACCCGATGCCGAAGAACACCGGCGACGTGCTCAAGCGCTTCAAGCGCGTCATCGTCGCCGAGATGAACCTCGGACAGCTCATCAAGATCCTGCGCTCCGAATTCCTCGTCGACGCCGTCGGCTGGAACAAGGTCCAGGGCCTGCCCTTCACCGGACAGGACATCGAGGAGCGCATCGAGTCGGTGCTTGGCCACAACAACTGATCCCGCGCACGCATAAGAAGGAATCAACACATGGATAACATGAATGGCACGGTGGCAGAAGGCACGGTGACCAACGGCGCGGGAACTCTGGCGGTGGCCGAGAAGCTCACCGCCAAGGACTTCGCGTCGAGCTGCGACGTGCGCTGGTGCCCCGGTTGCGGAGACTACTCGATCCTCGCACAGGTGCAGCGCACGCTGCCGGACATCGACCGCAAGCTCGAGGACTACTGCTTCGTCTCGGGCATCGGCTGCTCGAGCCGCTTCCCGTACTACATGAGCGGCTACGGCATCCACAGCATCCACGGCCGCGCCCTCGCGATCGCCACGGGTGTGAAGATGGCCAACCCGAAGCTCTCGCTCTGGATCGCCACCGGCGACGGCGACGGCCTGTCGATCGGCGGCAATCACTTCATGCACACGATGCGCCGCAACCTCGACTGCGTCGTGCTCCTGTTCAATAACAGGATCTACGGCCTGACGAAGGGACAGTACTCGCCGACCTCCGAGGCGGGCAAGAAGACGAAGTCGACGCCGTTCGGGTCGATTGACCATCCGGTCAATCCGGTTCTGCTCGCGCTGGGCGCCGAGACGACGTTCGTCGCCCGCACGATCGACCGCGAGCCGAAGCACCAGCAGGAGATCTACAAGCGCGCGTACGACCATCACGGCTCGTCGTTCGTCGAGATCTACCAGAACTGCAACATCTTCAACGACGGCGCCTTCGAGCACCTGACCGACAAGAAGGTGAAGGCCGACAACGTCGTGGCGATCGAGCACGGCAAGCCGCTCGTCTTCGGCGCCAACAGCGACAAGGGGATCATCCTTGACGGCTTCAAGCCGCGCGTGGTCTCGCTCACCGACGGCACGCACACGGTCGATGACCTCGTCGTCTACGACGAGACCAACTCCGACCTCGCCTACATCGTCGCACGCATGAGCGACGACCCGACGTTCCCGACCGCGATCGGCGTCTTCCTGAAGATCGAGCGCGCGACCTACGAGGATCTCGCGCACGGCCAGATGGAGACGGTCACCGCGAAGATCGGTCCCGGCGATCTCGAGAAGATGCTGACCGAAGGCGACACCTGGGTCGTGGGATAAGGGCGACAGTACGCAACGAAGCAGCGGGCAGTGCGGGCGAGAGCCGGCACTGCCCGTTGCGTTGCGGGGTCATCGCGCATCGGCGTACGCCTCGTCGGGCACGATGAAGATCTGCTGCGTCAGACACGACAGTCGACGCGACGTCGTGACGCTCTCCGACCGGCACGCGCGCGCGGCCTCGCGCAGCTCGTCGATCGAGAAGTAGACGAGATAGGGCGCGATCGCGATGCGCGTCGACGGATTGTCGCGGTACTTGCCGAAGCGGTCGATCCTGTCGGCGAGTTGGGGATAGGCGATCGAGACCGCGCCGAGCAGATCGACGGCTCCGCGCTCGATGTCGTTGTCCGGGATCTGATCGAAGGGGCCGTCGAACCACGTGTTGCCGAGCACGTTGTAGCCGTCGACGCCGACCAGGACCCGGCGGCCGATTGCGCTGTCGACGTGAAAGGCGAAGCGCGTGCGCGCTCCGACGACGAGCGACTCGCCGATCGGCTCGAACGTCTCGGGCACGACCGCGGATTCGTCGAGCGCCCAGAAGAGCTTGCGCTCGCGTCGATCGAGCACCAGCGCGAAGGCGAGCCCCGACTCATCGACGCTTCGCAGCACGACGCTCTCGGAGGCGCGCACGCGGGGACTTCCGCCGCCGCTCGACGTCGCTCGTGCGACCTTGAACAGCACGCTCCTGCGCTCGTTCGCCACCCGCCACACACGCCCACCGACGTGCTGCACCGTGACTCCCTCCGCCGCCCCGAACGTCCCCCAGCCGCCGAGCAGATCGTCCGACGCGGGCTGGCGCTCGCCGCGCTTCTCGGTGTAGCCGAAGCCGATCACGCCGGAGTCGCGCTCGTGGGGGAACAGGCTCATGCTCCCGGTCACGAGTCGTCCCGCGGTGTAGAATCCGAAGTAGTAGTAGTTCTCGCTCGGCATCATCTCGACGGTGTCGGGGAGACTCTCGAGCACGCGGTGGAACACGGCCAGCGAATCCGAGAGATCGACCGAACGATCGGCCAGGCCGGCGATGATGTCCTCGTTGGTGAAGAAGCCCGCGAGGCGCCGCGGTGGCTGCGCCGATGAGAGGGAGGCGGAGATCGCGATCAGTAGCGCGATCGTGGCAAGGAGTGTGAGGATTCTCAGGGCATTCATGGTCGTGCCTGATGGAGATGGAGTATGGTGCCGGGACGGGATCCGCTCGCGCGGATCCCGTCCGGCGGTGGCGACTATCGCATCGTCGGCGACTCGATGCTCGGGCGAGCCGCATCGAGCAGCTTCAGCGACGTACGGCTCGGTCCGTCGGCCTGATGACGCTCCGGCGGCACGCGCTGCGAGGTCCAGCGACCCTGTGTGATGTGCACGAGTCCGTCATCGATCGGCTTCAGCGAGGTCTTCTCCGGACCTTCACTGACGTGGCGATCCGGGGTGACGTACTGCGACGTGTAGCGGCCCTGGGTGATGTGAACGAGGTTCGTCGGGATCTCCTTCAGCGAGGTCTTCGCCGGTCCTTCGGCGACGTGCCTGTCCGGCGGAACCCGCTGCGTCTTGTAGCGCCCCTGCGTGATGTGCACGAGGCCGTCATCGACGGGGCGCATCGAGGTCTTCTCCGGTCCGTCAGCGATGTGCCGTTCCGGCTCGACGCGCTGCGACTTGTAGCGACCCTGGGTGATGTGCACGAGGCCGTCGTCGACGGGTTTGTAGGAGCTCTTCTTCTCGCCCTCGGCGACGTGGCGGTCAGGGCGCACGTACTTCGACTTGTACTGTCCCTGTGTGATGTGCACGGTGCCGGGCAGCACAGTGTCCCACGGCTTGAGCGACGTCTTGAGCTTCCCGTCGGCGACGTGGCGATCCTGCGGCACGCGCTGCGACTTCCAGCGGCCGACCGTGATGTGCACGAGGCCGTCGTCGTACGGCTTGAAGGACGTCTTCTCGGGGCCGTCGCTGACGTGGCGCTCGGGGACGACACGCAGTGACTTCCACTTTCCGGTCGTGATGTGGACGAGTCCGTCCGGGTACGGCTTGAACGCCGACTTGTCGGACCCGTCGGCGACGTGGCGCTCGGCGGGAACGCGCTGCGACTTGTAGCGACCCTGCGTGATGTGAACCATCGACGAGTCGACGCCGGGCTGCGCGATCGCGGGCGCGGCGGCTGCGATGAGCAGCCAGAGGAGATGACGATGAGCGTGCATGATGACCCTCTGAACGTTGTTGAAGTGAATCGGGGAGCAGCACTCACAACAGTCTGAGGGAGGCGATTAAAGGACGCTTAAAGGTCCGTGGGATGAGAATCCGCAATCGTCACCGAGATCTCTGGGCGGGTGGTAACTTCGGCTTTAACGATCTGCACGAGTTCAATGGCACACGACATCACCCTCCGCTACCTCGGGCACTCCGCCTTTCAGATTCGTCACGGCAGCTTCGACCTGCTCATCGATCCGTTCCTGACCGACAATCCGTGTGCGGCGGTGAAGGCTGCCGAGCTGGAGCCGACGCACATTCTCGTGACGCACGGCCATGGCGATCATCTCGGCGACACGGTCGCGATCGCGAAGCGCACCGGCTGCCAGGTGATCACCGTGCACGAGATCGCCGAGTGGCTCACGGCAAAGGGGATCGACGCGTGGGGCATGGGCGCCGGCGGCGGGCACACCTTCGACTTCGGTCGCGTCACGACGACGCTCGCGCATCACTCGTCGTCGTTCGACGACGGCAGCTACGCGGGCAGTCCCGTCGGCTTCGTCCTCCAGCTCGACGGACGCACGATCTACCATGCCGGCGACACGGCACTCTTCCTCGACATGGAGCTCATCGGCCGCCGCTTCGCGCTCGACGTCGCGCTGTTGCCGATCGGCGACAACTACACGATGGGTGTCTGCGATGCGGTCATGGCCGTCGAGATGCTCAAGCCGGTGCTCACGATCCCAATGCACTACGACACGTTCCCGCCGATCGCGGCCGATCCCGCCGACCTGCGCGACCGGCTCGAGGCGAAGGGCTTCGGGGTTGCCATCCTCGCACCCGGCGACCTGCACTTCCTGCGCTAGATTCCGCAACCGACGACCAACCAAATGTCCGACCCAACGTTTCTCTACGGCATCGGCGGATACAGCGCGAAGCTCGCGCACGTCTTCGGCGCGATCATCTGGCTGGGCGGCGTGCTGTTCATGGCGGGAGTGGCGACGCCGATCCTGAAGTACTACGCCGATCCCGCGCACCGCGACGAGCGCGTGGCGGAGGTCGTCGGGTGGTTGGAGCGGCGTCTGGTGGGCTTCAGCTGGCTCGGCCTCGGCGCGGTCGTCGTCAGTGGCATCGTCCTGTCGATCTTCGCGCCGTCGTTCGAGCTCGCGCGCCTGGCGAGCTTCTACGACTGGGTGCTGCATCTGAAGATCGCGATGCTCGTGCCGATCGTGCTGGTGAACTATCTTCTGTCGGTCTCCTACCGAGAGCTCGCTGCCGCGCGCGCGTCGCGCGAGGCCGGCGAGGAGCTTGCGCCGGGGGAGATCGTCTCGTGGAGAATCGTGATGCTGCGGCGGGTGAACATCTACCTGGCGTTCGCGATTCTCCTGTTGATTTCCACCCTCTGAGCCGATTTCGGAATGGATTCACCGACCGCTCCGCGGGGCATCGAACCGTGGATCACTCTCTCACGGGAGAAGATGCTCGACTGTGTTATCTTCTCGGTCCATCGGGTCCGCCGCCGCTCGCCGGATGGCGAAAAGGACCGGGATTTCTACGCGCTCGAGTCGCGCGACTGGGTCAACATCGTCGCGGTGACGCCTGACGATCGCGTCGTGCTCGTGCGGCAGTACCGCCAGGGGACCGACGAGATCTCGCTGGAGGTTCCCGGCGGCATCGTCGACGAGGGAGAGGATCCCGAGGCGACCGCGCTGCGCGAGCTCGAGGAGGAGACCGGCTACCATGGCGCGCGTGCCGAGATGCTCGGCCGCGTGCGCGCCAACCCCGCCTTTCTCGACAACTCGCTCGACATCGTCGCGGTGCTCGGCGCCGAGCCACTGGGCTCGACGAGCTTCGACGACTCCGAGGATCTCGAGCTCGTGCTCGAGCCCGTCGAGGCGATCGATCGACTGATCACGAGCGGCGCGATCACGCACTCGTATTCGGTGCTCGCGCTCCTGATGTATCAACGCTGGAGGAATGGTTGACGCGCTCGCGCAGCCAGTCAGCCATTCAACCGTTCGCAGCAGCTTCATGGCCAAAATCATCGCGATCGCGAATCAGAAGGGAGGGGTCGGCAAGACGACGACCGCGGTGAATCTCGCCGCGTCGCTCGCCGCGGCCGAGCAGCCGACGCTCATCATCGACATCGACCCGCAGGCCAACGCATCGAGCGGCCTGGGCATCGGCACGCAGGACCTCTCGCGGACGATCTACGAGGTGCTCGTCGACGGAATGGCGCCGGCGGAGGCGACGCTCAAGACCGAGCTGGCGTTTCTCGACCTGATCCCGTCGCACATCAACCTGGTCGGCGCCGAGATCGAGATGATCGACCTCGACAATCGCGAGCGCGTGCTCTCGAGGGCACTCGAACAGATCAAGTCGAAGTACGCCTACATCATCATCGACTGTCCGCCGTCGCTCGGCCTGCTGACGCTCAACGCGCTGACGGCCGCCGACGCGGTGCTCATCCCGGTGCAGTGCGAATACTACGCGCTCGAGGGACTCGGCAAGCTGCTCAACACGATCTCGATCGTCAAGAAGCACTTCAACCAGCGACTCGACATCGAGGGCGTGCTGCTGACGATGTTCGACAGCCGGCTGCGCCTGAGCAACCAGGTCGCCAGCGAAGTGCGGCGCTTCTTCGGAGACAACGTCTTCGAGACCGTCATCGCGCGCAACGTCCGACTGAGCGAGGCGCCCAGCCACGGCAAGCCCGTGCTGCTGTACGACGCGCTGTCGATCGGCACGAAGAACTACATGGAGCTCGCGAGCGAGATTCTCGTCGAGGACGGCGGCGCAGGCGTCGCCCAGTAGACCGGTATCAGTGACACGAACGCAACGTCAGCGCAGGCAGTGATAATGGCGAAGAACAAGTCCGCACTCGGGCGGGGACTCGGGGCGATTCTCGGTACGACGGTGATCGACCAGCCGGTCGACCAGACGGCGCTGGTCGCCGACGACGGTGCGTCGGTCGGCGTGACCTCGCTCGTGGCGATCGCGAAGATCCAGGCCAACCCGTTCCAGCCGCGCCGCGACTTCGATCCGGACAAGCTGCAGGAGCTCGCCAACTCGATCCGCCGCAGCGGCGTGATGACCGCGATCACGGTGCGGCGCTTCGGCGACGCGTTCCAGTTGATCAGCGGCGAGCGCCGCGTGCGCGCGTCGATCGAAGCGGGGCTGACCGAGATCCCGGCGCTGATCCTCGACATCAAGTCCGACCGCGAGATGATGGAGCTCTCGCTCGTCGAGAACATCCAGCGCGAGGATCTCAATCCGCTCGAGATCGCCCACAGCTATCAGCAGCTTCTGACGCTCTGCGAGATGACGCAGGAGGAGCTCGCCGAGAGCGTCGGCAAGGATCGCTCGACGGTGACGAACTTCATCCGCCTGCTGAAGCTTCCGCAGTCGATCCAGGAGTCGCTGCGAGCCAACGAGATCTCGATGGGCCACGCGCGCGCGCTGCTGGGGGTCACCGACGACGACGCCCGTCTGGCGCTCTGGCGCACGGTCGTCGACGAGGGATTGTCGGTGCGCAGGACCGAGGCGCTCGCCCGCGAGCACGGACAGACCGCGCGCGCGACGACGGCGCGGCGACCGGCCGAGGGAGCGAAGAACGGTCGCGTCGAGCGCACGGCCGCCGCGAACGATCCGGCGGCGATCGAGGCCGAGGCGCGCCTGCAGCAGGTGCTCGGCACCGGCGTCAAGCTCCGCTCGCAGTCCAGCGGCGGCGGCACCATCGTCATCGACTACTATTCGAGCGATGATCTCGAGCGGCTCATCGAGCTGTTCGCGCTCATCGAGGAGCACAACCGCTAACGCGTCGACGCGCACCCCGCGCTCACCATGGACGTCTTCACGATCATCGCCTGGGTCGCGATCGCGGCGGCGGCGCTCTATCTCGTCATCGCGCTCGTGACCTGGCCCCAGCGCCGCCGGCAGCGCCTCGCCGAGGCGAGCGCGCCGCACGACGGTCATCCGATCGTTCACATCGCCGAGCGCCCGCCGCAGCTCGAGGAGCCCACGCCGGACCGCATGCGCAAGCTCGCCGGCATCTTCGCCGCCATCGCGGCGCGGACGTGGTCGGAGCCCTTCGACTTCACGATCGAAAGCGTCGCGTCCGTCGATCGCGCCATCGTCAGCGGCTGGGGCGACGAGGCTCCGGACGTCGACTTCGACATCCAGCTCGCCTTCGGCGCGTACCTTGGCGAGGTGCTCGTGCGCCGCACCCGCGGACGCTGGGTGACCGGCTTCAGCGACGACGATCCCGCATCGGTGCTCCTGCTGCTGCCCGGGCGCGAGGAGGACGCCGTCAACTTCTCGCCGTTCCTTCTCGTGCGCGAGAAGTTCGCCCACCCCTACCGCTTCGATCTGTCGATCGCCTTCACCGCTCTCGAACAGAAGCTCAAGGAGCTGCAGGCGGCATGATCCGTCATGAGACCCGTGTGCGCGTGCGCTACCCCGACACCGATCAGATGGGTGTCGTCTACCACGCGCGCTACCTCGAGTACTTCGAGACCGGCCGCACCGAGCTGCTTCGCGATCTGGGCCTGCCGTACGCGTCGATCGAGGCGCGGGGAGTACTCCTGCCGGTGCTCGAAGCCCACGTCGTGATGCGCAGGCCCGCTCGCTACGACGACCTGCTGACGGTCGTCTCGATGCTGCGCGAGCTCCCCACCGCCCGGATGTCCATCGACTACGAGGTCATGCGCGACGGCGAGCTGCTCGTCACCGGCTCGACCGTGCACGCGTTCACGACCGCCGATGGAATGCGACCGGTGCGTCCGCCGAGGGAGCTCATGGAGGTGATGCGCGGCGCGATGGAGGCGTCCGATCCGCAGCCGGCGACGATCGACGCAGCGGGCGTTACCGCAGCCGCTGGTAGACCGTGAATCGCTCGGTCACGAGGATCGTCGTGTACGCGCTCGAGAGCAGGCCGTCGAGCTTGAGCACGCCGATGAGCGCGTCGGACGAGCGCTCGTTGCCGGTGAGCTCGAGCAGCACGTCGCCACGCTGCACCACGATGAAGGCCGGCGTGCGCTCGATGGCATAGCGACGGACCTCGTCACGCCAGGCACGCGGCGCGAACTCCGCCAGCAGAAACGCCGAGTGGTAGATTCGATGGCGCGGCACGATGCCCGTGAAGTGGTGCACGAGCGCGCCGATCGAGGAGAGCGTCAGCAGCTCGTCGCCGGGCCGGGCCGTCGCGCGCACGCGCTCGCCGAGCAGCCGCAGCTCCGTGCGCGGGTAATACACCGCCATTCGATCGAAGTACGCATCGTACGCCGCCTCGTCGCGCGCCACGAGCGCCGCGGCCGGAGTCACCGAGAACCACAGCCACGATCCGATTGGACTGAAGAGCGCGACGAGCGTCGCGACGACGAGCGCGCCGACGCGGCCGTGGGCGCCGCGTGCACGCCGCAGCCGACGTGCGAGCACGACGAGTCCGAATGCCGCGGCGACCGCCACCGGCGCCGCGAGACGGCTGAGCTGGTACGGATAGAACTTCCCCTCGATCACGAGACTCACCGCCAGCAGCCCGACCGTGATGATCATGACCTGCAACAGCTCCAGGGCGCGACCACCGATGCGCATGATCCCGCCGATCGACAGCACACTGGCTCCGATCGCCGCGAGGAGCACCGTCGTGCCGAGGACGGCCGAGACCTTCGCGGGAAGATCGCGCAGAACCTCGACGGCGAGCGCCCCGGGACCCCGTGTCTTCGTGCGCGCGTAGCCGGCGATGAACGCGCTCACCTCGGCGAAGCCTCTCCACGCATCGGTCGCGACGAGCACGATCGCGACGATCGCCATGACCGCGACGAAGCCCGCGACGGCGAGCAGCGCGTGACGCAGCAGCGTGCGCGCGCCCGGCGCGATCACGATGGCCTCGGCAAGTACCACGACGCCGATCAGCACCGCGAACGGGAACTTGAGCAGCGTCGCAACGCCCGCGACCGCTCCGGCGGCGACGAGCGCCA
>DATLHO010000002.1:0-9330 GCA_035539855.1 Kapaibacterium sp. (SeqCode)
GAGCTCGAACGACGCGGGGACCGACAGCGGGAGTTCGATGACCTTGCGGAACTCGTGGACCTTCAACCCGAGCGTTCGTCCGTCAAGCGTGAGCGCTCCGTAGGGTCCGCGCCAGTTCGCGATCGTCGTGAAGCGCTCGAACGCGTCGTCGTCGCGCGGCGACCAGTCGTCGAGCACGACGGGCTGTCGCGTCGTCAGCCAGCGCAGTCCGCCGGTCGGGATCGGGCAGTCCGGACGCCCGATGTTCTCGCCGATCGTGAAGTAGCGGTCATGCGCCTCGATGGGAGCTGTGCCGTCGTGATCCCAGATCTGCGTGAACCCGGGATCGATGTCGACCAGCGCGGTCTGCTGCGCCGCGCCGAAGAGCGTCGCGTTGCGCAGGTGCCCGGAGATGTTCACCAGCAGATCGGCCTCGCGCATTCGATCGGCGAGGTCGTCGAATGGATGCCCGATCGTCCTCTCGCCGTCGATGACGAGCGTCGCGCGCCCGTTGAGGTCGAAGAGCTCGCCGACGCGATCGAAGTAGCGCCGGTTCGCCGACTCCTCGGCGGCAACCGGTGCGCCCGTGTCGTCGACGCAGGCGCTCGACGCGATCTCCTCGACGAGCTCCACGTCGAAGCCGAGTCGCTGGAATCCCCTCACCCAGCTCATGCGCACCCACGCCTCGCCGCCGCTGCCGCGCTTGTTGGCGATCGCGCCGGCCACGATGATTCGTCTGCTCATGCCCGCCCCGCAATCACTGACGTCCTGGCAGTCGCGCCGGGCAGTCCGAGCCTGTCGATCAGCGCGCTCAGCACGCGGTCGGAATCGAAGTGCTCCTCGGCGATCGCGCGAGCCGCGCGCGCGTGCTCGAGATACTTCGCTGCGACGCTGGCGACGGCGGCTTCGGCTTCCTCGAGACTCGAGAACGTGAGCAGTCCCAGGCCGGTCGGCAGCACGCCGTCGAGCCCGGTGTCCTGCGCGACGACCGGACGGCCCGTCGCGAGATAGCAGACGCTGCGGTCGCTGAACCACCCGCTGCGCGTGTCGACGTACATGTTCTTGGCGATCATGAGCTCGGCGGCGGAGTCGCGCACGAAGTTGCGGTAGCGCCACGGATCGCCGGCCGCGACGGCGGGATCGACGAGGCGCCAGCCGTTGGCCTCGAGGCTCGCACGGTCGCGCTCCTCGGTCGTGTGAATGTCCAGGGCGATCTCGAACGCCTCCCCGGTGCGTGCCGGCAGCTCGAAGAACCGTCGGAATTCGTGCACGCGAAGCCCGTAGAGGTGGCCGTGGTACTCGACCGGAGCGTAGGGTCCGCGCCACGCGCCGACGCTCGAGAAGCACAGGAGGTCCGGAGGAGGCTGTGCCGGCCAGTGCTCGAGCACGATCGGCTGCAGGGTCGTGATCCACTCGAGGCCGCACGTCGGGATCAGGCAGTCGTCGCGGCCGATGTTCATCGCGACGGTGACGTGCGCGTCGTAGCCGTCGAAGAGCGTCGCCCAGCCCAGATCCTGCCACATGTGACTGAAGCCGGGATCGATGTCGAAGAACACGCGATGGCGCGCGGCGGCCAGCAGCTCCGGATCGTCGACGTAGCCCATGACGTTGATGAGCGTCTCGGACTCGCGCACGTGGTCGAGCAGCTCCTCGCGCGAGCGGCCGAAGACCGAGCTGCCACCGTCGTACAACAGCGCGTAGCTCTCGGTGCATCCGAACCGCTCGAGCACCTCGCGCACATAGGCGAGGTTCGTCGAATCCTCGAGCGTGCTCGGCGCGCCCGTGGCGTCGACGCACATCTCCGGCTCGAGCCGGTCGACGAGGACGACGTCCCATCCGAGGCGCCGCAATCCGAGCAGGTACTGCAGGAACACCCAGGTGTGCCCGCCCTGCCCCGGGCGCTGTGCGACGGCGCCGGCGATGGTGATCTTGCGGGCTCTGCTCATTGCTGCTCTCGGGTCACGATCCGATCAGGTAGGTGAACTTCAGGTGGAACACGTTGTCGGGATAGACCTTCAGGATGCTGGTTCCGTCGGGGTTGTAGAACTGCTGCCAGCGGTCATCATAGGTATAGCGGCTCTGCGTCCACGCGAGGAAGACGGTCGAGCCCGGCAGATACTCCCAGCGCAGCACGGCGGTGCCACGCAGCGACTGGTACTCGAAGTTCGAATCGAACAGCGAGAAGAGCTCGGCCGGACCCTCGCCGTCGGGATCGATTCTGAACTCCCCGTCGACGTCCTCGAAGCTCGAGCTGCCGTCGCCGTAGCGGATGAACTCGCCGGAGCGCGCGCGGGCGAGCTCGCGATAGCCCGAGTAGCGCACGTCGCCGAAGAATGGCTGCGCGTAGAGCTGCAGGCTCAGCGTCGGTGTGACGACGAGATCGACGCGAACGTCGACCGACGTGTTCTTCTGATCGAGGGTCGCGAAGACGTAGCGGCTGCCGAAGGTCCCGGTCGCGAGCTCGTCCTGCACGACGCCGAAGTAGGCTGCCTCCCAGCGGCTGCGGTCGATCCACGGAGCCACCGACACGAGCATCGACTCGAACGGCCGCCAGACGACCTCGCCGCCGAGCGAGCGCACGACGCTGCCGTAGCTGTCGCCGCCGAGGTTGCCCGTGACGCTCGCCATGAGATCGCGTCGCGGATCGCTGCCGACGGTCAGCGAGGCGTCGAAGCCCGACGGCGCGGTCATCGCGGGACCGCCGCGCGTCGCGCGCACGTCGAGCGCCGAGAGGCGATAGGTGACGCTCGATGAAGCGGTCCACTGGTTACCGAGAAGTGTCGAGGCGCTCGCGGTCAGCGACGTGCCGGTGCGCTCGCCGGCGAAGTCGAGCTCGACGTCGGCCAGCAGGTCGATCGAGAGCTCGCTGACGAGCGCGCTCAGTTCATAGAGCGAGTAGCCCACCGATGCCTCGGCGCTGACGAGATCGGCGTGCCGGCTGTAGCCGAGGTCGTTGATCTCGAAGCCTGGACTGAACGCGGTGAGGCCGATCGATCCGGTGAACGGACCGCTCTCGTCGGCAAGCCGTGCGCCGCCGGCCACGCCGGCCAGCGACGTCGCGAACGTGTCGAGCGTCAGGTGCGTCGCGTCCGGACGCTGGTAGTAGCGCTGCGACGAGCGCTGCAGCCGGAAGATCTGGCGTTGATTGCCGGACACCGCACTGGCGCCGGCCCAGCCTCGGAGCATGAAGCCCTCGTCGGCGTCGATCGGCGCCCAGAAGTCGACCGCGCCGGCGATGGCCGAGCGGTTCATCACGTTGGCCACGCGGTCCTCGTGGAGGTCGCGCAGCACCGAGGTCGCCAGCAGGCCGACGCCCCAGTCGCCGCCGCGCGGCTCGTATCGCCCGCGCACGGCCGAGAACACCGTCGCCGGTTCGACGACATCCTCGAAGATCGTCCCCGCCGAGTCGATCGTGGCGTGCTCGCGCTGCGTCACCGCGACGAGCGCGCCGAACGGCGTGCTCGAACCGAGGCGGCCCGACAGACGAGCGGCGCCCAGGATCGTGGACTGATCGGGGATGTCGCTGAAGCCGTCGTGCGAAAGCTCGATATCCTCCTTGGCGCGCCCCTGCGGCGCGCGGCCGATCCGTCGGCTGTAGAAGAACTCCGCGCCCTTGACGAACGAGGAGCGGAAGAACGAGCCGCTGTTGGCGAAGAAGGGTCGCTTCTCCTGAAAGAAGGTCTCGTATGCGCTCAGGTTGATGACCGCGGGATCGACCTCGACCTGTCCGAAGTCGGGGTTGATCGTCGCGTCGAGTGTCAGGCCCGACGGGAAGCCGTAGCGAAGATCGCCGCCGGTCGACCACGCGTATTCGCGCCCCTTGTTGAACGGGTCGCCTTCAGTCGGCTGGTACGAGTGTAGCGAGCCGACGACGTACGGCACGAGCTGCACACGGCTGCCGCCGGTGATGTCGTGCAGGCCGCTGAGCGTCGCAAAGCGAGATGAGCGCGTAAGCGTTCCGGCGTAGACGAGCTCCTCGCCCGTGTGCAGGATCGTCCGCCCGAAGTTGATGCCCCACGCGTACTCCTCGCGCGCGCTGAAGCGCAGTTGCGAGAAGGGGATCCGCATCTCGAGCGTCCAGCCGAGGCTGTCGACCAGGCTCGAGCGCTGCCACGCGGCCTCGAACGTGTAGTCGATGCGCCCGTCGTCGTAGAGCGCGGCGTCGCGGAACGAGCCGGAGGGATTGACCGAGAACAGGTACCCGGTGCGCCCGTCGCCGTTGGGATCGAGCGCGACCGAGAACCAGTCGGAGGCGAGCTCGTCATCGCGCCGGCCGAGGGCGCTGGAGACGAGCGTCGAATCGGCCTCGAGCAGGCGCGCGGCGACGTAGAGCGCTTCGTCGTCGAAGGCGACCCAGACGTCGGTGCGCTGCGAGGGAGCTCCGGTGCGCGGTCGGTAGCGACGGAAGTCGTTGATCGGCCGGCGCATCCACGCGGTCTCGTTCAACTGTCCGTCGAGCGTGATCCCCTGGACGAGCTCGACGGCCTCGACCTGCTTCGTCGCGCCCGACTGAGCCCGGGCGTCCGACGCGTAGGCAAGCGCGAGCGCGAGCGCGATCGTAAGCGCGAGCGCTACGGGCGTCGCCCGTCCGCGTCGCGCACATGCCCGAATCGTGTCGAGTCCGGTACCGTCAGGATTCCTTCGGTGTTGACGCATCGTCGATCGTGTACTCGATGGAAAGCGCATCTCCGCTGAGCGCGCCGTGCAGCGCGAGCCGATGGCGCACGTCGTCGTGCCATCGGATCGCGAGGTCGTCGCCCGTCTCGTCGACGCGGAGCTCGTCCGGCCTCGAGCCGGCGAAGCGGAAGAGGGTCACGAACCGATGGTGGCTCACGGCCGCCCGGTGGAATCCCGTCGCCGTGCATGGCTCCATCGTGCCGTCCTCTCGCGCGATCCATCCCAGCAATTGTGGTTCCACAACGCCTCGGACGGGCGCGAGAACCTCGCTGCCGCCGAATTCGACGACGTACACCGTGTCCGGGCCGATGCCGACTCGCAGTCCGTCACCGTCGACCAGAGGCTCGAGCTCGGGCGCGAAATGGAAACGCTGGTCCAGATCGTGCGGCGCGCCGGCCTCGTCCTCGAAGCGATCGATCACCAGCAGCCACTCTCCGGGATGCACCACGACGAGCCGCGTGTGAAGTATGCTCTCCCAGTGTCGCACCGACGACTCGATCGCGGTCACGCGTCCGGAGCCGGCCCGACGACGAATCGCGGAGCCGTACGGCGTCACTCCGCGTCGTGCGTAATCACGGCCGTCGATCTGCAGGCAATTGTGCGCGCGCGTCGACTCGACGTAGACGCGGCGAGGGTCGGTGTACCAGAAGCCGGCGAGCCATTCCGCCGAGCCCACGATCGACTTGCCGAGATAGCCGAAGCGCCCGGGATCGATCAGAATCTCCGAGCCCCGGTCGAACCACAGCACGGACTGGTCGTCGGCGTGCTTGTGCACGCGGGAATGAAAGGCGGCGCTGACGACGAGGCAGCAGCACCGTTCCCACTCATCGGCTCGGCGCCACGGACCGCGGACGATCGCGTAGCCGCCGCGCTCGAACACCGCGACGGTCGACGCCGGGGGCGTGCCGATCGCGCCGCGGGAGTAAATGAAACGCGCCTCGTCGGACAGCGCGCGCTCGGCGTAGGCACGATCGATGATCCGTCCGGGAGAGTCGCCGAGCATCGCGATCCGTCCGTTCGGCAGCACGAACCACGCGAGCACGCGGTCGGCGCGGACGATGAGCTCCTCGAGCTCGTCGTCGTGGAGGGCTCCGGTCGTCATGAGCCGTACCAGCGTGCCGTGCACCATGCGATGATAATCCGGAGAGTGCTCGGCGTGCACGCCATCGGCGGTGAACTGCGTGCGAACCATCCGGAGCAGCCTCTCGCGGGCCTGCGCGGCCGAGGCGGCCATGCCCGGGAGCCACTCGAACGTATCGGCGAGGATGAGCTGGCCGGCCGCGAAGTAGAGTCCGTGGTTGGAGTGGGCGGCGAATCGGCGGTCGTCGGCAAGGACGGCGCGGTGGGTGTTGACCGACGCGACGAGCGTGGCCAGGTAGGGAAGATCGTAGCGCTCGGACCGGCAGGCCCGGTCGACGAGGTAGGCGAGGCGCGCAGCGCGCAGGCCGATCGCCATGTCGTACCACGCGAACGACTCGCCGCCGATCGTGGCCTCGCCATAGTGCCGCGCCCAGTCGAGCGCGACACCGACCGCGTAGTCGAGGTATCGCCCCTCGCCGGTGAGGTCGAACGTGCCGAGCACGGCCTCGAGCGCGTCCCAGGCGTGAAGCTGGAACGCCCACGATCGGTTCGAGGCGCAGACCTCGTCCCAGTCGAGTCCCGGCACCAGGCGCACCGGCGGCTGCGACTGGAAGCGCCAGCCCTCGGTCATCGTCGCGTCGGCGAGCGCCTGGATGCTCGATTCACCGCGCTCCGGTCCGGCGATCGATCGATACGCTGTCGGAGGGCGCCGTCGCACGTCCGCGATGACGTCGTTGAGCGCGATGACTGCCGGTGCCGCGGACGACGAGTTCATCAGCGCTCCATGGTGTCGGTGTAGATCAGGCGGTCGGTGGCGCCGCCGCGGCGAGCTCGAAGACGCTGCCGATGCGATCGGCGTTCGCACGCCACGTGCGGTTGGCGATCACCCATTGTCTCGCGGCGCGGCCCAGCGCGACGCGCCGCTCGCGATCACCGATCAGCGGCTCGACGACGCGCGCGAGATCCTCGGCGCTCTCCGGCTCGAACGACAGGCCGGTCACGCCCTCGACGATCATCTCGCGCAGCGCCGCGACGCCGGAGACGACGACGGCGCGCTCGGTGGCCATCGCCTCGTACGGCTTGAGCGGCGTGACGAGCTGCGAGACGCGATCGGCCGTGCGCGGTACGACGAAGACGTCGATCAGACTGTAGTACTCGAGCACGTCGCCGTGCGGCACGCGTCCGGTGAAGATCACGCGATCGGCGATGCCGCGCTCGCGCGCCCGCGCCTGAAGCCGCGCGCGCTCCTCGCCGTCGCCGACGAGCAGCACTCTGACCGGGTGGCCGCGCTCGTACAGCAGCGCCGCGGCGTCGATGAGGTGGATGATCCCTTCGTATCCCGTGAACGAGGAAATATACCCGAGGACGGTTTCATCCGCCAGTATCCCGAGCTCGGCGGCGAGCGCGAGGTTGGGCTCGACGGGAGGGAAGTCCTCGATGTCGACAGCGTTCGGCACGACGGTGATCTTCTCCTCGGGCACGCCCGAGGCGACGATGAGCTCCTTCATCGTCTCGGCGATGGTGATGACGTGCGTGGCTGCGTGCATGCACTCGAGCTCGCGCTCGCCGCGCCAGCGGTATGCGTCGCTCTCGAGCGCGTCGGCGCTGTGCTTCGACAGCCACGTCTCCTGCCAGAAGCCGCGGACGGTGTAGACCAGCGGGAGCCCGAAGTGCCGGGCCGCATCGATCGCCATCAGCGGGTTGCGAAAGTCGGACGCCGCGTGCAGGACGGCTGGTCGCAGCTCGGCGATGAGATCGGCGAGCGCCCGCGCGTTGGCGGTCGTCAGCTCGTCGAGCCGCACGGGAATCGCGTCCGGGGTCAGCAGGCGATGATACGTGATCGCGTCGATGACGTCGCTCGTCGAGGCGTCGTCGACGCCCACCGTCCAGGGGAAGCCGAGCTGGGTCACGACGTGGGCATCGAGGCCGATGTCGCGTTGTGCGCGCGCCTCGGAGTGCGTGCGGATCGTGTAGCCCGTCTGCGCATGCGGCAGGCTCTTGCCGACGATGTTGAGCACGCGACCGTCGACCGGCGTGAAGAGCCGATGGTGCAGGCGCGGCGCCCGCCACGCACCCGAGAGCAGGCCGATCTCGCCCTCGGTTCTGCTGGCCCACTCGGCGGCCTCCCGCATCTCGCCGTCGGCGCTTGCACGGAAGGCCTCGAGCGCCGCGCGCAGGTGGCCGTTGCGGCGCAGGGCGTGCGCGGTGCGCCAGAGCAGCGATCCGCCCGTCGTCCCGTCGACGCCTTCGCGTACGCGCTGCCAGGCCGCGAGCGGACTTCCGATCTGCAGCGCGAGGTCGGCGCGCTCGTCGCGCGACAGGGGAGAGTCCTCGCCGTTCACAAGTCGCTCCGCCTCCTCGGTCTCGCCGAGATGCCACTTCGCCGTCGCCCGGGCGATCGCGCACGCGGCCGACCACCGGACCTCGAGCGCGCTCTCGGCGACCCGCACTGCGTTCGCGGGCGCGTCGAGCGTGAGCAGTCGGGCGGCGACGGCGGCGGCGAGCTCGGCGTCGTCGGTGCTGCTCAGATGCAGCCCTTCGAGCGCGGCGATCGCCTCGTCGCGATCACCGCGTGATGCGTGAAGGTCGGCTAGCTCGACGCCGAGCGTGCGCCGGTCGTCCGTCACGGCGATGCCCCGCGCGAGCGCGGCGAACGCCTCGTCGATGCGACCGGCTGCCCTGAACGTTCGCGACAGCCAGAGCGACGACCACGGTCGCACGCCCTCGGCCGCCTCGACCCCTCTGAAGATCTCCTCGGCAAGCTCGTACTCTCCGCGCTGGAATGCGCGGCGACCCATCTCCATCGGGGACAGTGGCTCCCCGAGCTCGTCATCGGTGAAGGCCATCTGCGCTTCGAGGAGCGCCTCGACGACGTCGCGCGAGCATCCCGTGCGCAGGGCCCGCAGCACGATGCGCGAGTGCGTGCCGGCGCGGGAGTCCAGGCGCGTCACGACGCAGAGCTCGTTGACGCTCGCGAGCACGTCGCCACGAAGACCCGCCTGCCACTGGAAGCCGGCGAGATTCCAAAGGGCGGGGACCCAGGACGGGCGCTGCTCGAGCGCCGTGCGAGCCGCCGCAACGGCATCGAGCGGGCTGCCTGCGGCCGCGTGGGCCTGGGCCAGCGCGAGCCAGCCCGGAGCGTCGGCGGGTTCGAAGGCGAGCGCCTCGCGGATGCACTCGATCGCCTCGGCGAAGCGCCGTTCGGCGAGCGCGGCACGGCCTTCGGCCATACGCTCTTCGTATCGCGTTCGACGCTCCGCGATGTCGCGGTAGCTGCAGACGATCACGCCGGCGTCGGTAATCGCGGCGCGCAGCGAGGGATCGCAGAGCACCTCGACCGAGGTCGGATGCTCCATGCAGCACGGGGAGGCGCCCGCCGGGGAGAGATCCGGGTGGCAGTCGATGACGGTCGTGCCGGAGCCCATCCTGCCGACGATCTCGAGAATCCGCTCGACGTCCCTCCGCGGCGACATCCCGCGTCGATCGTCCCGGTCGACGAGCCCTTCGTGCCGGATTCCCGGCGTCGAGCCGTGCAGCGGAACGTCGAGCCGTGCCGCAGCGGCGCGCATCGCCGGCCCCTGGTCGAGCGAGCGC
>DATLHO010000003.1:0-7258 GCA_035539855.1 Kapaibacterium sp. (SeqCode)
GTATCGAGGGCCTGAGCCTCGTCGACGACTTCGTCCGCTTCGATCGCTATCCGATGCTGCTCGACGCATCGGTCGTGCTCACGACCGTCGCACTCTCGGCGCTCGTAGCGCTCGCGGCGGCGATCGCGCCGGCGCGCCGCGCCGCGAGACCGATCGCCAGTCCGGTAGCTCCGATGCCCGGTCAGGGCGGACGTCAAACACCGTAGCCAGCAATTCACGTGGCCCGCTTCGCACTCATCGCTCAGATCGCCCTGCGACAGCTCCGGTCGCATCCGCGCCGCTTCGTCGTCACCGTGACGGCGGCGGCGCTCTGCGTCGCGGTTGCGGTCACCGCGTTGTCGATGATTGCGGGCGCACGCTCGGCCTACACCGGACGATTGCTCGAGGTCGGGGCGCACCTGACGGTCAAGGCCGTCGATGTTCGCGGGCGTCGCACCGATCTGCTGCTCGACGTCGGTCCCGCCACCGGCGCGGTCGAGCTCGGCCGCACCGCCGAGCGCGCCGATCGTCTGCGCCTGCGCAACGTCATGACCGTGCTGCGATCGGTCGAGAGGACCCTCGGCGACGAGCTCGAGGCGGCGTCGCCGTATCTGTCCACACAGGTGCTGGCCACCTACGGAACGAACGAGGGAGTGCTCACGCTCAAGGGCATCATGCCCGAGCGCGAATCCCGCCTGGTCGGTCTCGATCGTGCGATGGAGAGCGGTTCGGTCAAGCGCCTGGGGGCGACCCGCTTCGGCATCCTGCTCGGTCGCGGAGCCGCCGTCGCGCTCGGCGCCGGAACCGGTGACCGCATCCGAATCGTCTCGATGACCGGTGACATCTTCAACGTGGAAGTGGTCGGCGTCTACGATCTCGGCGTCGACGCCGCCAACCGCGACGGGCTCGTCAACCTGAGACTGGCCCAGACGATCGAGCGAGCGCTCCCGAGCGAGGCCAGCGCGATCGCGCTGCAGCTCCGGCATCCGTCGAGGGCTGCTGCGGCCGCACGGCGCATCGAGCGGGCGAGCCGTCGCGAGGTCGAGACCTGGGAAGAGACGTACCCGGGCGCGGACTCTCCATTCGGCGCGCTCCGGATCGTCCTCTTCGCAATCGCGGCGATCGCGCTGACGGTGGCGGGCTTCGCGATCTCGAGCACGATGATCGCCGCGACGCACGAGGGGCGCGGCGAGGCCGCGACACTGCGGTCGATCGGCATGACGGCCCGCGCGGTGCTGCTCGCGTATCTTCTGCAGGGAGCGGTCATCGCACTCGTCGCCTGCGCCGCGGGGTCGATCGTCGCCGCCCTGTCGATGGCACTGCTGACGACACTTCCCGGCGGCGGCATTCTGCCGCTCGAAGGGGCGACGCTTCCGATCGAGTGGAGCGCTCGCTGGTTCGCGATCGCGTGCGCCGGAATGCTCGTTGCGGGGATCGCGGGCGCGCTCGTGCCGGCACGCTCGGCCGCGCGCCGCCGGGCCGCGGTGGTGCTCCGCAGCGGTGCCTGATCGCCCCGCAGCGGCGTGCGATCGCTCCGCAGCGGTGCGTTGATCGCCCCGCGCGCCCGGACATTCCACAACCCGTCTCAACTCCGTGACCACGAACACGCGCGGAACCGTCTTTCTCCGACCCGAAGCGCGCGCGCGGCATCTCGAGCCGCTCGTGGAGCTCGAGCATGCGCGTGTCGAGTATCCCGCCGATGAAGGCGTTCCGACGGTTGCGATCGCCGATCTCTCAATCGCGGTCGCGCGCGGCGAGCTCGTTGCGGTCGTTGGTCCGCAGCGATCGGGTCGCAGCACGCTCCTGCATCTGATGGCCGGCCTCGAGCGCCCGACCTCCGGCAGGGTCGCATTCGACGGCACCGATCTGGGTACGCTCCCGGACGCTCGACTCGACGCGCTCCGCTGCCGTGCGATCGGCATCGTCCACTCCGAGTCTTTTCTGCTTGATGGCCTGAGCGTTCTCGAGAACGTTATGCTGCCGATGCGGCTGGCGGGCGCAGGCCGTCGCGCCGCGCGCGAACGCGCGCGCGAGCTCCTCGAGCGTCACGACCTGGCCGCGATCGCCGCAAGCGCGCCGGCAGCGTTGACTCTCGAGCAGCAGCAGTACATTGCCGTCGTCCGCGCGCTCGCCAACGACCCTCTGTTGCTGCTCGCGGACGAGCCGGGCAGGCATCTCGATCCGGATGGCGCAGGGCGCCTGCACGATTTCCTCGGCTCGCTCCACAGAAACGGTCTCACGATCGTCTACGCGACAGGCGATCAGGCGCTCGCATTGCGGGCGCGACGGCGCCTGCACCTCGCGGACGGCCGGATCGACAGCGAAGAAGAGGCGTTCGAGTAGCTCCCGGACGCATCCCCCCGACCCCGTCCTGCCTGTAACTTCTCCCACAACGAGGTGTTCAGTCCCCGTCGCTGGCCCCCCGTATGAAACCGTCCTACACCCGACATACCGATGAAGAGCTCTTCAACCTCATGAATCGAGGGGAGAAGGACGCGTTCGTCGAGCTGTATGGGCGGTATCGGTCGCGGATCTATGCGTACGCGCTTCGGATGATCGGTGATCGCGAGCGCGCCAACGATGTCTTTCAGGAGACATTCACGAGGATCTATCAGCGACAGGAGCCCTCAAGGCAGATCAACAACGTTTCGGCGTACATCTTCACGACCGCGCGGAACATCTGCCTCAATGCGATTCGCGATGCGAAGCCCCGGACCGACATCGAGGACTTCCATCAGATCGCCTACCAGCCGAACCACGAGAACGTCGAGCTCGCCGAGCTCGTCAAGACAGCGCTCGAGCTGCTACCGCAGCACCACCGTGAGGCCTTCGTGCTTCGCGAATACGATGGGCTCAGCTATCAGGAGATCGCAGAGCTCACCGGTAACACCCTGGCGACCGTGAAGATTCACATCTTCCGAGCCAAGGAGAAGCTCCGCAGGATCCTCTCTCCGTACCTCGAGGAGGCGGAGGAGCTTTGAGGCTTGCTGACGAACTACGATCGACCGAGCAATGAACGGCAGTAGCACAATCTTCGATTTCATCGACGGCTCCCTCGACCACATCCGTGAGCAGGAGCTGTTCGACGACCTTGCCCGACACCCCGAGATGCGATCCGAGCTCCGGCACTACATCGCCATCGGCGAAGCGGTGCGCGCCGACCGTGAGGCCTACGCGCCTCCGTCGGAGGTCGAGCACGCGCTGATGGCCGGCCTCGGGCTCGCGCCGATCGCGTCGGTCGGTGGCGCCGGCGTCGCCGGATCCGGTTCGTCGGCAGGCACGTCCGGCGCAGGGTTCTTTGGACGGTTCGCCAGCTTCAGGGGTCTCGCTCCGCACGTGGGCTCGTTCGTCGCAGGCGTGCTGATCGCGACGGGCGGGTTCTTCGCCGCCTTCAGCGCAATCGACGTGGCCCCGGTCACGTCCGTGCGCGACACAATCTTCGTCCGCGAGGCGCCGCGTGCCGCAGGCACGACGCTGGCCGCCGCGCCGACAGCCGAATTGCCACGCGCGCGAGCGGCCGCTCCGATCATCGATCGCGCGCCCTCCGCGGCAATCGAGCGCACGAGGCGCAACGCTCCGGCGCGCGTCGATCGAGCGCTCGCCGCCGAGGTTGCCGCTCCGGACGAGTCGCCGTCGGCCATCGAACAGGTCGACGCGCCGGCGTTCGGCGGCGTCATCGCGCCGGTCGCGGCGCGGCTTGCCGAGCGTGCCGCTGCAACGCCGATCGCTCTCGACAGCGGCGCATCGAGCGCCGATGTGCGGGGCCTCGATCAGAACGCCGAAACGTTCGCCTCCCTTATGTCGATGCGCGACGCCGGCGTTGGCTACGGCGAGCTTCGAAGCAACGCGTGGATGCAGCCGTTCGTCGACAACAACGCACGACATCTCGACGGCGGCCTCGACGAGGAGATGGTCGCGGGAATGTTCGTCAGGATGGGTGAGAATTTCACGGCCGGACTCGAGGTCGGCCAGGGACGCTATCCGCAGGTGCTCGTCTACCCCGAGACGTATACCGACAACGGAGCGCCCGTCGGACGCCGCATCGAACGGATCGAGCAGGAGCCCACGGTCGCGTGGCTCGGACTGGCGGGCCGATGGGAGCTCGGCGCGATCTCGCGCAAGCTTCCGTTCTGGACACAGTTGACGCTCGGCTACGGTTTCGACCAGGGGCCGATGCTCAACGGTCGCGCCGGCGTCGACTTCAATCTCAGCCGCACGATCTCGCTCACCGGCGCGCTCGAGACGACGTCGCTCGTCTACTTCTTCAACGGTCAGCCGCTCGTCAGCGGCAAGTACGGCCTCTCGCTCGGCGTGCAGCTCGGAATGTAGTTCCGATCGGCACGCCACACTTCCGCGTACTCATGCTCAACGAACCCGCCCCGACATCGATGAAGAGCAGCCCGGCGATGCCGCGCGGACTGGCATTGCTCGTCGCGGCGTTCGCGCTCGCCATCACGCTGATGAGCGCCGTGGGCGGTTGTACCGAGACACCGGTCGACGGCAGGACCGCCGACACGACGCTGCGCGTCTACGAGGAGGACACGACGGTCATCGACCTCCAGCGGCTGAGTCGTGACACCATCATCGAGTCCGATCGGATAGTTATCGTCGACACCGTGATTCGCGAGATCATCGTACGCGACACGGTCCGCGTCTTCGACACCGTCGTCGTGCGCGACACCCGCGCCCGACGCCAGGTGCGCGAGGCGACCATCATCGTCTGGAACTCGCTCACGAACAAGCTGGATTCGGTCGACGTCGTGTTCCAACCGACGTTCTTCGAAGTCTCGCCGGCCTCGCCGGAGTGGCGTCTGAAGTTCGAGGTGACGCTTCCGCTCTCGCGACTGCTGAGCGAGGAGCAGTTCGGCTCGCACGGGTTCTCGTCGCTGACGATTCACATTCCCGACGCGCCGTTCCGGCCGGGCTCGCTGAAGCTCAAGGACAATCCCGACTTCGGCATGGGCGCGAAGCTCATCTACAAGGACCGCGTGCTGCGTACCGGTTCGGACTTCCCGAGCTCCCGCAACTACGCCGACTTCCAGGTGCGCGACGTCAACGAGCGCGAGCGCACGTTCCGCGTCGAGTTCAACAGCGGGTTCTTCTATTCGTCGCAGTCGCCTCCGGTCTGGGTGCGCGTCGTCATGCGGATGACGTACTGATCGACCGCTCGACGGGAGCCGCGGAGGCTCTTGCATTAGTCACAACGGAATCGTTGGTTGCGCGCCCGGCGGGATTCTCCGCCGGGCGCGTTGCGTTCACCACCTCCACAATTCAACTGCACGCCGATGAAGCGCACCACCATTCATCGCGACTGCCTTGTCGCGGTCGTCAGCTCCGATGCCGATCTCGCACGGTTCACCGATGAGCTCTGGTACCGGATTCCCGCGCGAGCGCTCGGCCGCGCGATCTCCGCCGACGCGCTCGACGAGCTTCGACACATCGCCCTCTACCAGACCGGAACCATTACCGCGGGGCTTCCCGGGACCGTTGAAGTCCACGGCGCGATCGCATCGATCACGGTAGAGCCCCGGCGCGCGGTCATTCCGTCGGAGCCCGCGCACCCGGCCGCCGACGAGCCCTATCACGTCATCCGCATCGCCGCGCTCGAGCGGCTGGAGCGGCCGCTCGTCAGTCATCGCCCGCGACGCATCACGTTCGTGCGCACGACTCGTGAGCGCCTCATCGGCGCCCGCGACATCAACGAGCTCTTCGTCGGCTCCCCGGCCGAGGAGGCGCTCTGGAGCTCGCTGCGCGAGCTCGGCGCGGAGCGCCGCTGCTTCATGCACGTCAGCGACGAGGTGATGGAGGTCGACTTCGCGATCGTGCGCGGACCGCGGACCGTCGGCGTGCTCTGCGGCGACGACGAGCCCTACGGACCGATCGCGGCGGCAGGCGAGTGGAGCATCGTGCGGTTCTCCGCCGCGGACGTCGAGCGCGATCTCGAAGCCTGTCTCAGGGAAATCATGCGGATGCTGGAAGGAGGTGGCGGAGCGGCCGACAGGATGCAGTCTGCATCTGCTCGTTAGATCACTCCCGCTTCTTAAGTCCCGCCCGGCCCCTGGCAACGACCCAGTCGTACAACCGATTCGGAGCGTAGGTGCCGAGCCGTGTGAGCAGCGAGAGCAGGCGAGGGTAGCGGATGTCGACCGAGCCCCGCTCGATCGCCGCGACGGTGCGGCGCGCGGCGTCGTCGGCCTCGATCATCAGCGGCATGTGGAACTCGTTCTTGTCGGTCATCGCGGTGCGGACGAACCCTGGGAAGACCGTCGTGATCGTCACGCCGCTCGACCGCAGCTCCGTACGAAGACTCTCCATCATCACCGTCAGTGCGGCCTTGCTCGCGTTGTAGGCGCCGGAGCCGGGCATGCCGCGGAACGACGCGAGCGAGGTGATCGCGACGAGCTGTCCGCTGCGCGCGTCGAGCATGCGCGGCAGCGCCACCTCGATCATGCGCACCGCGCTCGTGTAGTTGACCGCCATCACGCGCTCGGCGTCGAGAGCACGGAATGTCGCGGCGAACGTCGGGAAGCCGATGCCGGCGTTCATGATCACCGTGTCGAAGCCTCCGAAGGCCGAATCCGCGAGCGCCACGATGCGCGACGCCGCATCCTCGTCGGTGACGTCGACGGCGATGATGCGGGCATCCGCGCCGATCGCCCGCGCCGCCTGTGCGGTCGCCTCGAGCTCGGCCTCTCTCCGCGCCGCGAGAACGAGCCGCGCGCCGCGACGCGCGTACTCGAGGGCGATCGCGCGGCCGATGCCGGCGGAGGCTCCCGTAATGATGATCCGCTTCTCCCTCGTCTTCATCGCTCCTCCGTGAACGCCGCACCCGCCGTTCGCCGGACCGAGCTCGTCGGCCGCGCAAACGGCGGGTGCGATCGATGACCTGACGCACATAACGAATGACCGCGCAAGGTACTCGTCATTCGCCCGGCGGGCAATTGCCGCGGGCGCGCGTCGCGATCGGGCGCATTGCGATGGGGCGCATTGCGATCAGGCGCGTCGCGATCGGGCGCGCCGCGATCGGGTGCGTTGCGATGGACCGCGCCGCCGGATGCCCTACCTCGTGATCACGAACCTGCGCACGCGGACGGCGTCGCCGGCACGTGCTGTCAGCGTGTAGATGCCGGCAGCCAGGCCGCCGACGTCGAGCGCGCGCTCGTGCGTGCCGGCGCCGAGCGTCTCCGGCGCGGTTCGCACGAGCCGCTCTCCTCGCATGCCGATTACCTCGAGCGTGACGAGCTCCTCGGCCGCGAGCGAGAACCGCGCGACTACGTGC
>DATLHO010000004.1:0-33515 GCA_035539855.1 Kapaibacterium sp. (SeqCode)
CGTTCGCAGGCTTCCGCATCGGCCGGGTTCGCGCGGGATCGGTGGCAACACATTTCATCATCGGGAGCCTCGAGGGCGGCGATCTCGAGGCGTGGCGCTTCGACGATCGTGCCCGCGAGCCGAGCTCGCTTCAGCGCGCGCTGCCGTCGCCATCGCACATCGCCGGGCGCTACGTCAGCCTCGACGACGAGGAGGTGAGCGTCTCGATGCAGACCGTCCCCGAGCAGCGACTCGCCCCGATGAGCGCCACCGCGATCGACGACGACTTCGACGAGGCGGGAGGTATCACGGTCCGACGATGGGACGGATCGCGCCTCGACTCGCTGCCGATGCACATCCACGCCGGGCGCATCCTGACGTATGTAGCGTTTCACGGCTTGCCGCGCCGGTGGAGCACGGAGCACCTGCCGCTGCGATCGGAAGACGTCAGTCCCGACAGCACGGTCCTGCGCGTGTACTACGCATCGAACGACCCGCGCCGCATCTGGATCGAGGCAGCCGATCGGACGCTCTCGTTCGACGCGGGCCCCTTGCCGGCTGCGCTTCGATTGCGCGCGGGCAGCACACGGATCACGGTAATGCGACCCGACGGGCTCGACACGCCGAGGGTATCGTTCGCCGTGCCGCTTCAAGGTGGCGCCGCGGTCACGGTCTTCGTGACCGAGCGCGGCGATTCCGTCGCGGCCCATCTCCTGGTCGACACCGATCCCCGCGCGCAGATCCCGATGCCGTCACTGCGCGTCGTGCCGACGGTGACGCCGCCCGTCCATCCGCCGATCGATTCGACAGGTCACATCCTTCTCGTCAATGCCGCGCGTGGCGACGACGAGCTCGTGCACACTCGCTACTACGTCCCGACGCGCGTCAAACCAGGCGAAACCGGAAGACGCGACTACGGCTATCCACCCGGACCGAACAACGGCTCGATCGCCGTCGCTCGTCCCGGCGACACGGTTCAGCGCGTCCTCTCGTCGAACGTGGCCGTCGCGCGCGACACGACGTCGATCCTCGTGACGGTGGGATTCGAGCCGTCGAGTCCGTGGCGTCTGCTGGCGCTCAACACGCCGATCACGCGCAGTGAGGGCGACACGGCTCCCCGCCTGCGCATCGTCGGCGCCATCGACGATCTTCCCGCGATCGACGTCGTCGCGCAGCCGGGGCCGCGCGCGGGCATCGAGCAGCGTATCATCCGTGACGACTGGACCGCGTCGTTGCCGGCGCGTGGCGGACCGATTCGCATCGACGTGCTGACGCCCGCGGGCGAGCCGGTCTTCTCGGCGCACGACACGCTGCTCGCGGGCCATCGCTACACCGCGATCCTCACCGGCGTGCGACGTTATCCCATCGCATTCCTGCTCGACGACGAGGCGGGCAACGGCCCGTTGCGCCGCGCGGTCATCTCGCTGCCACCGCCTCCGGCCGGCGTCGATGCGACCGTTCGCGACGACGCGCCGCGGGTCTCCCCCAATCCCGCCTCCGGCACGATCGTGATTCGCAACGCCGTCGGCTCGAACACGATCAGCCTCGTCGACGACCTCGGGCGCGTCGTGCTCCGCGAGACGCTGCGTGGCGACGTGCACGCCGTCGACGTCAGCGGGATCCCCTCCGGCGGATACACGATCGTGTCCTCCGGGGTCGAGGGGGTCGTCTGGACGGAGCGCGTCGTCGTGCGATAGTCTTCCGACCCCCTGAACAGCGCGCACCTGTCTTCCCCTCGGGGATCTTTCCTCGGATTCGCATCACCGCATGTCGCGATAGGCGCGCTGCGGTAAAAGAGGCTCAGTCGATGAAGGTCGAAGTGCCGGAGGATCCCGGCTCCACATCGTTCGAGAACCTGCTGCCGCCGGCGCTGCATCGCGGCGCGCTGCGTCCGCTCGGACGGATGCTCATGCGCGTCTCCGGACTCGGCGAGTTCGAGCGGATCGTCGAGCGCGCGCGGCGGCGCGGCGCGGGCGAGTCGATCGCCGAGGCCGTGCTCGCCGAGTCGCGCGTGCGGTGGCGGTGGACCAATCACGACGACGTGCGGATCCCCGGGAGCGGCCCGACCATCGTCGTCGCCAATCACGCCTTCGGTGTCGCCGACGGGCTGATGCTTCACTCGATCGCCCGTGCGCACCGGGGCGACGCGCTGACGATCGCGAATTACGCGCTGCGCTACGTGCCGGAGGCGGCCGACGAGCTCATCTTCGTCGACCCGATCGACGACCCCGTGCGACGTCGCGAGAATGCGCCACCGCTGCGGCAGACCGTGCGACACCTGGCCGGCGGCGGCGCGATCGCGATGTTCCCGGCCGGCGCGATGATGCGGTGGATGCCCCGCGAGCGCAGGGTCGTCGACCCGCCGTGGAGCCGGAGCCTCGGCGGACTGGCGCGACTCTCGGGCGCGACGATCGTGCCGTTGTACTTCCACGGCCGCAACCGGCTCCGCTTCACGATCGCCAACGCCGTCAGTCGCGACGCGGGGCTGGCGCTCATGCTCGCCGAGTTCATCGCAAGGCAGGACAGCGACCTGCTCGTGACCGCGGGCGAGCCGATTCCGTTCTCCGCGCTCGAGGGACTCGACGACGAGGCGATCACCGCGCACGCGCGCCGGGCGACGCTCGCGCTCGCGGACGCGGCCGGCTGAACACGCGCCCTCGGCCGAGCCCGCATGCTCGGCCGAGCCCGCGCGGTCGGTCGTTTGCCGTACCTTTGCCTCCCCATGCCCGACGACTCCATCATCATCACGCCCGAGCAGATCCCCGATCTCGCCCTCGCGTGGAAGCAGGCGTACGACCGCGGCCGCAGCGAGCGGGCGCCGTCGCTCGTCGAACGGCTTCGCAACCGACTGCGCCACCGCTACTTCCGGCGCCTGGCCCGCACGTTCGTCGCCGGCACGCGCACGGGCCCCGACGGCCGCATCGACGGCGCGACGATCCGCCGCATCCTGCTCGTGCGCTACGATGCGCTCGGCGACTACATCTGCAGCACCGGACTGATCACGTGGCTGCGAGCGGCGGTTCCCGACGCGGAGATCGACATGATCACCTCCCCGCGCAACGACAGCGTCGCGCGCATCGATCCGAATCTCACCGAGACCTTCGCGGTCGACTACCAGTTCCGCCAGGTGCGCGCCTCGACGCTCGAGCCGCTGCGCCGCGCGCGCGAGAAGGACTACGACGTCGTGCTCGGCCTCGCGATGACGCGCATGTCGAAGCTCGCCAGCCTCTCCGCCTACGTCGCGCCACTCGCGGAGAAGGTCGCGCTGCTGCACCGCGAGCGGGCGCACATCTACGGCGAGGTCTTCACCTGGCAGGTCGAGCGCATTGGCTGGGTCGACCACTGGGCGAACTCGTTCACGCGCACCGCTTCGGAGACCATCGCGCCGCTGGGTCCGACGCCGCCGCTTCCGATCGCGCCGTACATCGTCCTCGGCGAAGAGGCATGGAGCGCAACCGAGCAGTTCATGCGCTCGGAGGGACTCGGCTTCATCGGCTTCGGCGAGCGGGCCCTGCTGGGCAGGGGATGGAGCGGTCCGGCGCCGGAACCGTTCGACGGCGCGCGCTACTCGGTGCTCAACATCTCGGCCTTCGGCGTCGAGCGGCAGTGGGCTCCCGAGCGCGCTGCCGAGGTCGCACGCTCGATCGTCGAGCGCAGGCCGGAGGAGATCCTCTACATCACGGGGGTTCCGGCGGAGATGGCGCAGGTCGACGCGGCGGTCACCGCGGTCGGCGACGCGCGCTGCCGCCGGCTCTCGCTGCCGCTGCAGCAGTTCTTCTGTGTTCTCGCCAGCGCGGCGCTGGTGGTCAGTCCCGACACCGCGACCGTGCACATCGCCGCGGCGCACGGCCGGCCGGTCGTGGGACTGTATGGCGAGAAGGTGAAGGTCGCCGAGTGGCATCCGATCGGCACCGAGTTCGTGCTCGTGCTTTCGCACGACGAGCGGACGATCAACGTCATCCCCACCGCGCGCGTGCTCGAGGCGATCGACCTGCTCGAGCGGCGTCTGGCGCGATCACGCCCGTAACCCCAGCATGAGAGACTCGTCCCCCGTTCGCAAACCCATCACCCTTCAAGGGCTGCTCAAGCCGGTCGAGCGCGCCAACAAGGCGCTCTGGCACGCGCTGCTCGCGCGGCTCTGGCCGAACCGTCCGCTCGAGCGCCGCCTCGATCCGCGATCGGTGCGTCGCGTGCTGTTCCTGCGCTACGACAACATCGGCGACATGATCACGACGCTGCCGGCGATCCGCCTGGTCAAGCGGCTCAACCCCGCGATCGAGGTCGACGTGCTCGCCTCCGAGGCGAACCGCGCGATCGTCGCGCACGATCCGAACGTCACGCGCGTGCTCACCCTGCGCGAGCGTCCCGACCTCTTCGTCGCCGACATCGAGCGGGCGCGGAGCGTCGGCTACGACGTCGTCATCTGCTGCATCTTCGCCAAGGCGACGAAGGTCGGCATCATCGCCAACTGGATCGGCGGCGCGCGCGCGGTCAAGGCGACGATCTGGCGCGGCGCGAAGTACCACCGCTTCTTCAACGTCCAGTCGCGCGAGGCCGCGTCGCAGGCCTCGATGTGGGACAAGATGCTGCGGCTCGTTTCGGACATCTTCGAGGCCGACGTGCGGCCGGGCGACGAGTCGCCGTACATCGCGATCCCCGAGCGCTCGAGAGCCCGCGCGGCCGAGCGGCTCGAGGAGCTCGCGATGCCGCAGCGGGGATTCATCCTCATGAACATCACCTCCGCCCGAGCGCGCAACCGCTGGACCGAGGAGGGATTCGTCGCCCTCGCTCGATCGATCCTCGCCGCCGACGCGCGCAACCGCATCGTGATCGCGTGCATGCCGTTCGACCGCGAGCTCGCCTCGCGCATCGTCGAGGCCGTGCCGCAAGAGCAGCGCTCGCGCATTGAGATCTACCCGAAGACGCGCGACGTGCACGAGGTCATCGCGACGGTCGAGGCGTCCGAGGCCGTCTTCTCGCTCGACACCGGCGTCGTGCACATGGCCTCGGCGACGCGCCGGCCGACGCTCGCGCTCTACGTTGCGTCGCCGCACTCGCCGGCGGAGTGGCGTCCCTACGGCGTGCTGCATCGCGCGGTGTGCACGCGCGAGCCGTACGTGCCGGTCGCGACGATCGAGCCGGAGGTCGTCATCGCCGAGATGCTTGCGCTCATCGCGGAGGTCCGCTCGGGCGCGCCGACGGAGATGCCGGAGAAGGGTGGCCTGGCGTCGGACTACCAGCGGTACTACCAGGAGCCGTGAGGGCGGCGGCGATCGTGCGGCATGCAGCGACGAGGGACTTTCACATCCTGATGCGGCGCATATATTGATCGTTTTACCAACACCAGTGACGAGGGAACCAGGCGTGGCCAACGATGTCGAGGCCGTCAAGCGGCTGCAGGAGTCGTACAACGCGATCCGCAGCGAGATCGCGAAGGTGATCGTCGGACAGGATGCGATCGTCGAGCAGTTGTTGATCTCGCTGCTGTCGCGCGGGCACTGCCTGCTCGTCGGCGTGCCGGGACTTGCCAAGACGCTGCTGATCCGAACGCTCGCCGAGGTGCTCGACCTTTCGTTCAGCCGCATACAGTTCACGCCCGATCTGATGCCGTCGGACATCACCGGCACCGAGGTGATCGAGGACAACAGGACGACGGGCGAGAAGATGTTCCGCTTCGTCAAGGGTCCCGTCTTCGCCAACATCGTCCTGGCCGACGAGATCAACCGCACGCCGCCGAAGACCCAGGCCGCGCTGCTCGAGTCGATGCAGGAGCACAGCGTCACCACCGCGGGGCAGACCTTCCGACTGCCGGAGCCCTTCTTCGTCCTCGCGACGCAGAACCCGATCGAGCAGGAGGGAACCTATCCGCTGCCCGAGGCGCAGCTCGATCGCTTCATGTTCAATCTCTGGCTCGACTACCCGGCGTTCGACGAAGAGGTCGAGATCGTCAAGCGCACGACCGCCGGCGCGTTCCCGAAGCTCGACAAGGTGATGCACGCGACCGAGATCATGACCGCGCAGGATCTCGTGCGGCGCGTGCCGGTGCCCGACAACGTGATCGAGCACGCTGTGCGCCTGGCGTCGAACACGCGACCGGGACAGAACGGCGCGCCGAAGTTCATCGGGGATTTCCTCTCCTACGGCGCCGGTCCGCGCGCGTCGCAGTACCTGATCCTCGGCGCCAAGACGCGATCGATTCTCAACGGGAGATTCTCGCCGACGATCGACGACGTGCGGGCGGTGGCGTTGCCGGTGCTGCGGCATCGCATCGTGACCAACTTCAACGCCGAGGCCGAGAACGTCTCCGCGACCGAGATCGTCAACCGGCTGTTGTCGGCGTAGCCGGCGCCCGATCAGGGCTGAGTGCGGCGGCGGTACTCGCGGTTCCACGCGCGCAGCACGACGCCCGGCAGCAGGTGCGGCTCCTCGCGCAGCAGCTCGACGAATAGATGCCCGAGACGATTGGCGCGCACGTCGCGATCGTCGTTGACACCGCCACGGACGAACGCGTCCTCGCCCTCCTCGATCATGATCCCGACGACGTCGGCGAGCTCGGCGTTGTCGAGCAGCCGCGCGATCAACGCCGAGGCGAAGAAGTGCTGCAGCTTGTCGCGGTCGTCCGCGTCGGGCCGATCGGCGAAGAGGTGTCTGGGCAGCCGCGCGATGCGCGCCTCGAACAGCGCGCGCGGCTCGAGCGTCAGCGGCAGGCTGATGCCGATGCTGAGCGGGATGTCCTGGTGCTCGAAGACGGCGAACAGCGCCCCGACGAGCGCGAGGTCGATGTCGCCACTCGCCTCCGCGACGGCGCGCGCGTAGATGATGTCGACGAGCTCGATCGGGTCGCGGTCGCTCGGAAGAGAGTCGCGCACCCACGCACGCGTGGCGTAGCCGACCTGGAGGTACTTCGGGAGGAGGAGGTCGTACAGGGGCGTGGGGGATGGATCGGGCAGCGGGAGCTGCGCGTGGGCGGCGGTGGTGAGGAGGAGGAGGAGGGACGGGAGGTAGTGCGAGTTCATTGTCCTGATTCTTTTCCCGTGTCCGCGCCGTCCACGTCATCCTCGGCGCAGCGAAGCGGAGCCGGGGATCCGTCTTCGGCGGTAGCCGTGCCGGACGGTACCGCTACCGCGGAAGACAGATCCCCTCTTCGCTCCGCTCGCGAGGATGACGTGGTCGGCTCCGTGGGGGGAGGGAGGAGACGTCGTTTCGTAGAGGACAACACCCCTACACCTTGATCCCCCGCCTCTTCCACCACGCCACGATCGCCTCGTGCGAGAAGAACACGATCAGCGCGAGCGCGGTGCCGGCCATGACGTCGACGACGTAGTGGTACCGCAGGTACACCGTCGAGATCACGACGCTGATGCCTCCGACGGTCAGCAGCCAGCGCCAGCGCGATCGGTAGCGCCAGGCCATGAGCATGCCGAGGACGGACATCATCGTGTGGCCGCTCGGCATGCAGTCGCGGTTGACGACCAGGTACGGGTCGGTCATGTCGGGCGTGATGTTGTTGCCCGCGTTGATGAGGTCGCGGAACGGCTCGGTCAGCAGCAGTCCGGGCAGCTCGCGATCGATCGACGCGAAGTCGTGGATCTCGAAGCGCGGCCCGATCGCGGGCATGACGAAGTAGAGCAGGTAGCTGACGTAGAATCCGAAGACCAGCGTCATCGCATAGATCCGGAACGTCCGCATGCGGCGGCGCGTGAAGAACTCGATCGCCGGCGGCACCAGCATGAGCTGGAAGAAGTTGTACCAGATCTGGAAGTACTCCGTCAGCGCCGGTGTCGCGAAGCGGTGGATCCACTCGGTCGGGTTGACGCCGAAGATCGCGCGGTCCCATGCGGCGAGCGTCGGGTCGTAGTTGCCCGGGTTGACCAGCATGATGTAGTTGCTCACCTGCGAGTACAGCATGTACGCGACCGGCAGGATGTAGAACGACCGGAAGATCAACGCGACGCGGGCGCGCGTCTGCTGGTACCACATCGCCGAGGCGATGATCGCGAGCGCGACGCTGAGGTTGATCTGCAGGATGGCGAACGCGCCCTTGACGTGCTGGATGAAGATCAGATCGAGCAGCGTGTACAGCGCGATCATCCCGAGCGAGAGGTACTCGGTGCTCCAGAGCGAGGCGCGGAAAAGATCGCCGCTACCGATCTGCCGGCGGACGCGCGTGCGCGGTCTCTTCGGACCAGATGCGGGCGAGCCGGATGAAGTCTGCCGGAGCGAGCTCTTCCGCTCTCTGCGTTGCTCCGATCCCGGCTCCGGCGAAAACTCGTTCACGTTGCTCCCCATCGGCGATGACTGATGCTAGGGCGTTGCGCAATGTCTTGCGTCGCTGGCCGAAGGCCGCGCGCACGAGCGTCCCGTGCTGGCGCTCGATGCCCTCGATTCCCTCGGCAGGACGGAACCGCAGGTTGATCACCGCCGAGTTCACCCGCGGCGGCGGGAAGAAGCACTTCGGACCGACGTTGACGACCAGCCGCGGCTCGGCGAAGGTCTGGATCATCACCGCGAGGATCGCATAGTCCTTCGTCCTCGGCTTCGCCACAAGACGCTCGGCGACCTCGCGCTGCATCATCAACGACGCGTCGACGATGACTTCGCGATGCTCGATCAGGTGGAAGAGAATCGCGCTGGTGATGTAGTAGGGGATGTTGCCGATCACCCGCAGACGCTCGACGCCGTGCTCGCGCGCGAGCGCGGTAAAGTCGACCGTCAGCACGTCGCGCCGGATGATCTCGAGCGCCGCGCCGTGCTCGGCCGCAAGCAGCTCCACCATCCGTTCGTCCAGCTCGATCGCGACGAGCCGGCAGCCGCTCTCGACGAGCAGCCCGGTGAGCGCTCCCTGGCCCGGCCCGATCTCGACGACGAGCTCCCCCGGCTTCGGATCGAACTCGCGCACGATCTTCTGGGCGATGTTCCTGTCGACGAGGAAGTTCTGTCCAAGCGACTTCTTCGGTGCCGGGCGATCGATCATAGGCGGTGAAGATACCGAGGGACGGTGGATGTGCGAATCGCGAAGTGTGCGTCGCTCCGCGCGCCGGCCGGCGCGCTGCGAACCGTGTGGCGCTAGTTGTTCCGGCCGAAGACCACCTCCACACGCTTCCACGCCACCGCCTCCTTGCCGTCGCTCTTCTGCGCGGGCTGGAACGGCGCCAGCAGCACAGCGCGCAGCGCGGTCATCGTCAGCAGCGAGGCGCACTTGCCGCGCACGCGCGCGTCGTCGACGAAGGCGCGACGCACACGGCCGTCGACGCCGACCATCGCCGTCACGAGCACGGTGCCGCGACAGCGCCACTCGGCGGCGACCGGTGAGGAGTAGATGAGTCCGGCGAGACGCTCGCTCTCGAGCGTCGGGTGCGACTCGATCGCTGTGTCGGGCAATGCCGCGGCGCGCTCGGCGAGTCCCTCCATGCGGTCGAGCTTGCGACGGGCGTAGCGGCGGAGCTGCTCGAGCCGCTCGTGGATCTCCTGGACCTGCAGCGACGGACGCCGCGAGTTGATCAGCAGGAACAGAGGACCGTCGGCGATGACGCCGAGCGTCGTGCAACTGTCGAGCAGGCCGGTGTCGGTGAAGGACTTCGAGCGGCCGACGACGCCGGTCAGGTCCGAGAGCAGGCCGGTGCCGATCGAGAAGATGATCCCCTGGTCGTGCCGCGCGAAGATCGTCCGCCCGTCTCGGAAGATGAACAGCGACTCGGTCGTGTCGTCGCACGGCACCCACGTCGCGTCGAGCAGCATCTCGTCGGGACGCACGGGCTCCTGCGCCAGCGCGCACGCGGCCAGCGCAACGAGTGCGACGACAGACGTTATGACCGTACTCCAACCGCCGGGCATCGACTTTCCAATGGTCGTGATGGGAAACGAAAAGATACTCGCCCCAGGATGACCACCAAATGAACGAATCCACATCCCCGGGTGGGAGGCGCCCGACAGGCCACAATCGGCAATCCCCGTACCTTCCCCCCATGATTCTGCCCTACACCAAGATGTCCGGCGCCGGTAACATGTTCATCGTCATCGAGGGGCGGTGCCTGCCGGAGGGAACCGATCCCGGTCCGCTCGCGCCGTCACTCTGCGACGCGGGACACGAGCACGGGGGCGCCGACGGACTGATCGTGATCGATGCGACCGACGGCGCCGACTTCGCGATGCGTTACTACAACCGCGATGGATCGACCGGGATGATGTGCGGCAACGGCGGACGCTGCGCGGTCGGGTTCGCGGCCGAGCACGGCTACGTGCGGGACCCCTCGAGCGTGACGTTCACCAATGCGGGGGTGGGCTATCGGGGCGCGATCACCGACCGCGGCGCGAAGGTCTGGTTCCCCGACCCGCGCGCGTTCGCGCTCGGACTCGAGGTCGAGCTCGAGGGATCGATGCGCCGCTGCCACTTCGCCGACGTCGGCACGCCCCACGCGATCATGTTCGTCGACGAGGCGGGCGACGATCGAATCGAGCACGTCGGCGACGTCGACCTGCCGCGCTGGGGAGCGTCGCTGCGCCATCAGGCGCGCTTCGCGCCCGATGGTGCCAATGCGAACTTCGTCGAGGTGCGTGGCAATGATGTGCTGCTGCGGACGTTCGAGCGCGGGGTGGAGGCGGAGACGGGAGCCTGCGGTACGGGCGCGATCTCCTCGGCGCTCGTCGCGGCGATGCTGCGCGGGCTGACGCCGCCGATCGACGTCACGACGACCAGTGGCGAGGTCCTGCGCGTCGACTTCCGGCTCGAGGGCGATCACGCCACCGACGTATCGCTCGAGGGCAGCGCGGAAGTCGTGATGACCGGCGAGATCGGCCTGGCGTGGTGAGCGCTACTTGAACACGGAGAACTGCACGTAGCGCGACGGCCGCTTCTTCATGTCGCTCAGCAGCGAGTCGAGCGCTTCGATGCTGCGATTGAGATTGGAGTAGAGCTGCGAGCCCGGCGCGAAGCTGTTGATCGGCTCGGCGAGGCCGACGATCATCGAGTCGGCGTGCCGCGCGGTGCCGCGCAGGTCGTCGTAGAGCGAGTCGTTGCGTACGAGCTTGCCGATCGTCCCACGTCCCGCGTTGATCGACTGCGAAACCTGGCGCAGCTCGCCACTCATCTGATCGAGCGAGGCGATCGTGCGCGAGAAGTCCTCGGCCATGCGGCGATCCTCGAGCGCGCGCCAGAGCGCTCCGTCGCCCTCGGAGAGGCGCCCGGTGACCTTGCGCAGATCGGCGACGGTGCCGGTGAGCTCGTCGACGAGCTCGGTCGTCGTCATCAGTCGTCCGAGCGATCCCTCGCCGCGATCGACCTTCGTCAGCAGCCCGTCGAGACGCCGGCTGATGCTGCCAACCGAAGAGAGCGTCTCCATCCCCGAGTCCATCGCCTCCGACAGCCCGGATGCCGCGAGCACGGGCAGCGTGGCGCCGTCGGCGACCGACGCGGCCAGCGAGCCGATCTGGATCTCGACGATCTTGTCGCCGAGCATGCCGACCTGCTTGATCACCGCCCGCGAGTCCGCCGAGATCATGTCGAAGTGCTCCGACTGGATGCTCAGCCGCACCTCCACGCCTCGTCTGGCTCCCTCGCGCGTGAACTCCATCCCCGTCACCGATCCCACCTTCATGCCCGCGATCTGCACGGGGTTGCCCTCGGCCAGGCCCTTGATGTCGTCGACGACGAAGCGCAGCGTGCGGTGGCTCGACAGCACGCCGGTGTTGCGGTTGATGACCAGCCCAAGCGTGGCAATCAGCACCAGTCCGAACAGGAACAGCATTCCCGTTCGAAGATTCCTCCAGCGTGTTCCCTGTCCGTTCGCAGACGAAGTCATGGCAGTAACCGGCTCAACAGATAATCAATCGATCGCAGTGCAGAACATCGCGCGGCTCGCGGCGCCGGTCGCGGAGCTTCAGGCCATCGCCTCTTCGGGCTCGGTCAGGAAGGACTCCACGAACGGATGCCGGCTCTCGTACATCTGGTTCGGCGTTCCGTCGAACACCACCTCGCCCTGGTACAGGACGACGACGCGGTCGGCGAGCGCGAAGACGTCGCTGATGATGTGCGTCACCAGAACGGCGCCGAGGCCCTTCTCCTCGCGGAGATTACGGATGACGTCGATGACCCGGCGCGTCGAGATCGGATCGAGTCCGACCGTCGGCTCGTCGAGCAGGATCATGCTCGGGTCGAAGATCAGCGCGCGGCCGATCGCCAGGCGCTTGCGCATGCCGCCGGAGAGCTTGTCGGGGAGCTGATGCTCGTAGCCCTCGAGTCCGGCGAAGCGGACCTGCTCGCGCACGCGGGCGGCGATCTCGCGCTCGTCGAGGCGCAGGTTCTCGCGCAGGAAGAACGAGAGGTTGTCGACGACGTTGAGCGAGTCGAACAGAGCGTTGCCCTGGAAGACCATGCCCATCGCCTTGCGGATCGGGAAGAGCTGGTCCTCGCGCATGTGCGTGATCTCCGTCCCCTTGACGAAGACCCGACCGCCGGCCGGCTTGATCAGCCCGAGCATGAGCTTCAGGATCGTGCTCTTGCCTGATCCGCTGGGACCGAGCACCGCGGTGATCTCGCCATCGCGCGCGGTCAGATTGACGCGGCGCAGGATGGTGCGATCGCCGTAGCGGAGCGAGACATTCTGGAGCTGAATCATCTAGAAGTTCTCGAGAACGAATTTCGAGATGTAGAAATTGGCGACGAGCACGAGGCCCGACGAGACGACGATGCCCTTGATCGTCGCGTTGCCGACGCCGACGGTGCCGCCCTGCGCCTCGAAGCCGTTGTAGCAGCTCACGAGCGTGATGATCACGGCGAAGACGGGGGGCTTGAGGAACCCGACGAGGAAGTCCTTGACGAGCAGGGGGTTGAGCACCGAGTTCCAGTAGATGCCGGTGTCGATATGATGGTAGCTCTCGGCCACCACCGCGCCGCCGGCCAGACCGACGAAGCAGCTCAGCGCGGTCAGCGGCAGGAACATCACGAGCGCCGCGACCAGGCGCGGCATGACGAGCTTGGCGACCGGGTCGGTGCCGAAGGCGCGCAGGGCATCGATCTGCTCGGAGATCCGCATCGCGCCGAGCTCCGATCCGTTGCGCGCGCCGACACGGGCGGCGAGCATCAGTCCGGTCACGAGCGGCGCCATCTCGCGGATGATCGACAGCGCGGTCGCGCGGCCGGTCAGCAGCACCGCCCCGAACTCCTCGAGCTGGTTGCCGACCTCGATGACGAGCAGGCAGCCGATCGACAGCGAGCTGACCAGGACGATCGGCAGCGACTCGGTGCCGCTGACGTACATCTGGTCGAGGATGTCGCGGAAGTAGCGCTTCAACATCCGCATCGTCGTGAACGAACGCAGCGAGAAGCCGAAGAACTCCTGCATCGTCAGGAAGAAGCTCTTCGCCCGGGCGTTGATGCGTCTCGGATATGTCGCAGCGAACGATATCATGCTTACGAGGGAGTCGAACGGAAAGAGGCCGTTTCGACACGCGGAGCGCAAGGTTGCGTCCGCTAATGACCTGTTACGACGGGGGAGCGCCGGGGAGAACAACAAAGCTACGTCAGCCGCCAGGGGCCACCTGTAACGGTGTGGAGCCGCGGGGCATCAACGGAGATGCTCGCCGAGCGTGGTCGAGGAGTCGAGGGGGTGTGCGTCAGGCGGGGAGGCCGGGGAGCGCAAAGATACGGCGGAGAAAGGGGGAGAGGAGGGGATTCTTCCGGGTCGGCGTGTAGCGAACAACGATGACGATGGTGGGAGTGCCCCGGCGGCACTCCCACCAAATCGAAGTCGTGGGCGACGATCGAAGAGTCACCGCACGACTGCGAACCGACCCGTGGCGATAACGCCGTCGACACTCGCGACGAACGAGTAGATCCCCGGCGGCAGCCTGTCGACCCGCCCGGTCATCGAGTACGTCCCGGGTTCCGACAGCTCGATCGCCTCGGAGCGCACCGTCCGGCCGAGCTCGTCGACCAGGCGCAGCAGACCTGTGCCCGCGACGGTGCTCGTCAGGCTCAGGCGCACCGTCTCTCGCGCCGGATTCGGGAATACCCGCACCGTCATCGTCGCAGCACCGCCCGGCAGCGCCGCATCGCGTCGCTCCAGTCGCGGCGTCGACTTCAGCAGCTCCGTCTCGCTCGAGTCCTCCGACCACAGCAGGCCCGACATCGACTCTCCCGTACCGAGTAGCTCGCCGACGATCATGAATTCCCTCGTCACGTAGTACTCGACCCAGTCGCCCGGTGTGGCTACCATCCGCACGAACACTTGATCGCCCGGGTCGGTGTACGCCGGCACTGGCACCGTGACCTCGTCGAATATCTCCGCATCTCCTAGTTCCAGAGCGCTTACAGTGTCCGAGCGCCAGAGCACTTCCCGGGTGCTGTCGTCGACGAGCTCGAGGACGATCGCGACGTCGGCCGGCGGCTCGCCGTACGGATTGAACGCCGGCTTCTGGAGCCACGACACGAGATCGGCGCTTCCGCTGACGATCCGCGTGATTTTCACCGGCTCCTCAGCGGCCTCGAAGACCGCCGTGCGCGCCACGCTCGACGCCAGCCGGATCTCGGCAGGCAGCAGCGTGTCGAGGTCGGGCGCCAGCGTGTCGACAGGCGGCGGCAGGAAGTACCGCGGCGAGAGCATCGGCGTCGGCACGATCAGTCCGCCGCTGAGCATCGCGGGCTCGCATGGCAGGGGCACGAGCCGTTCATTAAGACTGAAGGTCTGGCTCACCTTGCCCCCATACGCGCCCTGCAGCGCCGCCTGAGCGGCGATCGGGCGCAGGTATAACGGGAAGTATGTCGATGAGTCGCCGCGGATGCTGATGCCGTCGACGCTCTCGGCGGCGATGCCGCGATAAAGCACGCCGGTGTGCGCCGGCGCCTGCGCGAACGTGTCGATGTTCGGCGCGAGGGTCAGGTTCGCGAACTGCCCGCGCTCGATCTCCTGCTCGCTCGTGCGGCCGTACCAGTAGACGAACTGCCGGTTGCGGATCGGCGGCGCGCCATCGACCCACTGCCAGGCGATCGCGCCAAGCGGTGTGCCCAGCAGCTCGGCCGTCGGCACGGCCGGGAAGTGCGTCAATGACGGCCACGTGAACGGGCGGTACACCGGCGCGAAGCGCGGGAAGCCGGCGCTGGTAACCGTGTCCTTCGCCCCCCAGCGATAGAGGTCGGTGAGCCAGTGCGCCGTGGTGGTATCGCCGGCGCGAAAGCGAAGCGCGATCGCCGTGCTCATGCCGTGCGTCTCGAAGGCGACCCCGACACGCGCGCGGTCGGCGGCAACGCTGGGATGCATGAAGTTGCATCCGGCGATGCCGACCGAGACATGCTCGCAGTTGCTCGTGTCGAACCCGCGCGCGGCGGTCGACGAGTCGAAGTTGCCGTTGAGCGGCACGAGCCGCAACTGGCTGTAGACGATGTGATTGCGCGCGCCCTGGGTGCCCTGCTGGAACGCCAGGTGTACGGCGGTGTGGCCGGGGAACTTGAAGTGCCGGCTTCGGCCGTACGCCAGCGTGGGAAAGCTGCATGTCGGGTCGCTCGTCAGCGCGAGGATCGTGGCGTCGCGAACCGGCCGCACGATCGCCGAGCGCGCGCCGGAGATCGCGTTGACGAAGCGCACGTCGATCTGCTTCGACGGGGTCGCCCAGGCGATCACAAAGCCGCCGTCGCGGAGCGAATCGCTCTCGTCCGGCTTCTCGAGGTGATACGAGCTGACGCCGGTGATCGCCGGAGTCATGCGGATGCCGAGGGAATCCAGCGCGCCGGTCGTGTATGTCAGCGAGATCGTCGCAACGCTGTCGGAGTTCGCGAGCACCGCGTCGACATCGGTCAGATCGACGATCCTGCCGTCGACGCGCGCGCTGCTATCCGGGTCGTATTCGTGGCGCTCCCAGACGACCATGGCAACGACGCGCATGCCCTCATCGGCGATAATCGGCTGGACGACGACGCCGACCGCCGGGTGGATGTTCCGGGCGAGGCTGGCGCCGAGCGTGTCGAGGTCGGCCGGATCGGAGACCATGAGCTCGTTGGTCCACTGGCCGGATCGCAGGCGGGCGCGCAGGTAGACGACCGCATCGCGCTCGTAGACGATGACCTTGCTCAACGCCGACTGGTGGCCGGGCCCGAGCGGCTCCGGGCCCTCGACGTCGACGCTGCGCACGGCGTTTGGATAGGCCGTCGCGTAGATCGAGACGGGCATGGGGATCGGCGTGATCCGATAGAGCCCGCCCCATCCCGGCTCGAGCCAGTCGAGCGCGAGCTCCTCGCCGGCCTTCGCACGCCAGTGCAGCGAATCTTCGTGACCGACCTTCTCGACGAGGAACGAGTCGGCCATGACCGGCGTCGAGTTCTTCAGCGTGATCAGCGGGCGACGCACGTCGATGAAGCCGAAACCGCGGGCGGTGTTCGTGCTGTCGAGATCCGTCGTCGCCGCGCCATAATATGCATGATCGATGGGCCAGGTTCTGCGGTTGACGATGTTCACATATCTGGCACTCTTGGCCGCCGCGGCGCCGTCGCGTACGCCCGGATACAGATGTGCCAGCTCAGCGTAGGTCTCGTGGCGCTCGTCGATGCCGTCGACGCTGATGTCGGGAACGATCAAGTCGCGTCGACCCGTGTCCGCGCGTTGCATGTGAAGACCGGCGACCATCGGGATCTCCTCGAAGCTCTGGGTCGTGTCGTGCACCGACATCTGCTCCATCCTGAAGTACAGTCGCTGGTACACCGGCGCAATCAGCCGGACTTCCTCGACCACCCGTTTGACCGCCAGGTAGCGCGAGCGCAGACCAAGCCACATCTGCGGCAGCCGCCACTTCGGATCGACCGTCCCGTCGGACCGAAAGTGCTCGCGGTGGTTCGACGGCAGCGTATCCCACTCGCCCCGGTCGCAGTCGCTCCAGCGCTCGGCCTCGAGGCTCTGGCTCGACCAGCCCGAGCAGGAGTCCGCCCAGTTCGCTCGATGCACGCCGAGGAGACGGTCGGCGATGCCGAGATTCTCCCCGTTCCATGAGAGCTCGTCGAACTCGATGCCCTGGGCGCCGTTGAAACTGAGGAAACTCTGGACGGCGATCTCTTCCGGCGTCTTCGGACGCACGCCGTTCCACCCGCCGGTGAAGCCGTCGGCGTCTTTGGCATTCGGCCAGCCGTAGCTCGTCACGAGGTTGTAGACCGGCATGCTGTCGGGCATCTGTGCGGCGTACTTGAACTTCGCGACGTCGATCATGCGCGCGAGCGTCGGAATCATCGCGCCGTCGGTCTGGATCGACTCGTGGTCGCGGAACTTCCCGAGCGACACCTGTTGAGAGTCGGTGTAGCGCCGGTAGCCCGCGTCGCTGCTGAAGGCGACCATGCCGGAGTCCGTCGGCAGCGGTGGGTAGTACAGCTTCCACCTGGTGCTATCGAGTCCCGAACGTCCCATCTTGTCGGGTCGCACGTAGAAGACCGGGATCGGCGGGCGCATGACCGCGAGCTTCTGGCGGACCATCATGTGCGCGCGCTTCGGCCGCGCCGGATCGAGATCGAACTGCAGGCGGCGGAACCCGTCGTAGCTGGCGACCGGGTTCTGGTACAGCAGCGGACCCTTGACGAATGGCGAGTCGGCGCCGTACGGCGAGTATCGTGCGACGAGCGCGCCGACGGTGTCCGTCAGATAGGCGAGGGCTTCGTAGGTCGGCGTGCCCGGCTCGTCGAAGAGGCCGAGCCGGAAGAGCCGGTCGCGGACGACCTTCGTCGCCGTGTCGGTCAGCAGCGAGCGTATTTCGTGTGTGATGACGCTGTCGAAGCGATGGCTGAGCAGCGCCTCGAACTGGTGCGGGGCGACACGGCCGCGAAGGAAGTCGATCTTTACGGTGCCAGTCGTGTGGAAGTCATAGTAGATGTCGGAGCCCTCGACGGGGGTCCGAACGACCGAGCGATGCGAGATCCGCCCGCTGGCGACGAGCGCCTGCCGGAGCTGCTCGCACGACGTCGTGCAGGCCGCCTCGTTGGGGGCGCCGAAGACGCCGCCGGGACGCGCGATGAAGGAAGTGCCGCCGTCGCGCCATCCGGTCTTCATGGAGTCGGTGATCGCATCGGACTCGCGCATGCGCAGCCAGATCCCGACGTCCTTGAACTCTTCGAGCGGCTCGCGCACGAAGTTGGACGAGTCGTATCGCCCGTAGGTCACATCCACACTGTCGTGCAGGGCGTAAATCCCGCAGCGGCAATCGTTGGCGCCCGGTCCCTGTCCGGCGTAGATCCTGCGCCAAATCTTCACGTTGGCGATGATGGTGCTATTGACGGGGGGACCGAGCAGCGAGTCCAGCTTGAAGTGAAAGCCGAGCCTCACCATGAAGCTGCTGTCGAGACCGGCGACGGTATCGCCACGGCCGATGTCGTAAAACGGATACTTCGTCCAGTCGACGTAGCGCGCGGCATCCGAGAGCAGGAAGCCCCACGTCGAAACATACCTCGGCGCGCCGACGAGCAGGCCCGCCGAGTCGGCCGGAAGCGAGATCGTCCTGAAGAGTGTCGCGTCGTTGCCGGCCAGAACGGGGTTCGTGGACTTGGGAACCGAGTCCGGAGGGTAGTCAAAGGTGAACATCTGCAGGTCGGTGTTGTGAAAGGCGTAGTTGTCGGCCACCGAGAGAAATGGCGCCAACACCTTGAGCACCGACGGAATGAAGATCGTCTGCAGACCTTCGCCGCGCGGCAGGTTGTCCTGGACGTAGAGCATGCTGTCGAGTCGATCTTCAACGGTCGCCGGTGCGGCAATGCGCGAGGCGAGCACGCCGACGCCGAGGTTGTCCCACGTCGGCTGGTAGTGGTAGGTGAAGTCGAGTCGCAACGTATCGCGCGCGAAGCTCGGCTGCCCCGGCACCGTATGAGCACCGACGCGGAAGAGTGAGTCGAGTCCCGTCGAGAAGTATCGATGGTAGGGTTGCGCATGTGTTGGCGCGACCACGGTGATCATGGCTGCGATTGCCGCAAGAGCAATTCGCAACGGAGCAGAACGTCCACGCATCGCGATTCCCCAAACCAATCTGGGGTGGGATCCGCCCGGCCGCCAAATGGCAACCGGAACCTGGTCGGGGAGCTCGTTGCCGCGGGCTCCCCGACAATTCTTTGAAGACCTTACTCGATGTGCATCAGCGGGATGCTGACCATGCGGCCTCCGCTGGCCATGCTGACGATGTAGAGTCCAGCGGGCATGCCGGCCAGGGCGATCGTGAGCTCCTGCTGACCCGCTGGCAGCAGCCAGCGCCGCAGCTCGCGACCGCGCAGGTCGAGCAGGGCGATCGCGACGCCGCCAGCGCTCCCGGAGAAGCGCACATGCGCGTGCGTCGATGCCGGGTTTGGGCTGACAGCCAGCTTCAGAGTTGCCGGATCGACCAGCCACAGCGGCGCCGACGCCGGTCGATCGGTTCCCTCGGGCAGCCGGATCGGCGTGCCTCCGCGCGGTACGCGCGGGTCGCTTCGTGCGAACGCGACACCGCCGCCGGAGAGGCCGACGCCAATTGCCGGGCGCCCGCTGCCGTCGACATCACCGAGGCGCACGATCCGGTTTCGACTGGTTGCACCATCGGCCGGCCAGATCGACATCCAGGCATCGATGTACGAATCGAGCATGGCGCCGCCGTTGTAGCAGATGATGTCGGGATAGCTTGCCGCGCAGACGTCGCCGACCCCGTCGAGGCCGATATCACCGGGATCGAGAATTGAATACGTGGGGTTGCTCCAGCCTGGGCTCAGGCGATTGGGCGTCCAAACTTCCGTCCACGGCCTGCCCCACCAGAGACTGTCGCCCGGCCGTGGCGCGTCGTTGCCACTGCCATACTGTTCGTTCAGCCGCTGTCCGCGACGGCCGACATAGATGAGCCAGGCCTGGCTAAACCCGTTGACGGTATCGCCGGTGCTGACGATGAGCTCGGGCACGCCATCGCCGGTGACGTCGACGAGCTGTCCCTGCTTGCCGTCGTGTCCGTCGACGCGCACGAAGTCGATCGACTGCGGGACGGTATCGGGCAGGGCTCCCCAATTGCCGTAAAGCACTGAGACGCCGCCACGCCTGCCGATGGTGTTCTCGTCGATGTACATCGCGATGTCGAGAACGCCGTCGCCGTCGTGATCGAGCACCGAGACGCGACGGGTATACGGGGCTTTCCAAAACACCCAGTCTGGCGTCGCCGTCTGGTTCGATCGACTCCAGCGGTCGCGGCGGCCTTGGTACAGTGTGAGCCGGGGTGTTCCTAGAACGACGCCATTGACAATGCGGTAGGGATATGCGGCCACGAGGAGGTCATCGAAACCGTCGGAATCGGCGTCAAACGTCAGGGGCAACGTTGGAGATAGCTCGAGGTCCGTTCCTTCCATAATGACAATGCGTTCCGTTGGACCAGTCAAATGTGTTGTGTCCTCGACAGAGAACGAACCATTGCCGAGGTTCCAGAACACGACGATTGAGCTGACGTACGCACCAAGCGTATGCGGATCACTCAGAATCCTCTGCGATATCGCGATATCACGATGCCCGTCGCCATCGTAATCGCCGGCGCCGATGAAACTGCAGTCGGCGTCGATCTCGGATGGCCCGAGGCGGATGCCCGCGCTCGCCGGTGGCAGGCCGCCGCGCACGCCGTGGTAGATCAACAGCTCGATGACGGCCTTGCCGCTGAAGCTCGTATCGCAGCGACGATGGGTCAGGATCCAATCATTGAGCCCGTCGCCACCAACGTCACCCAACGGATAAATCTGACGGCCAAAACGCTCGTCGACTCCCGTGACGCACTTGAGTGATCCGGTCAGCCGCCCGATCTCCGGTAGCGCGATCGCGCCGGGCGCGCGCGGATCGATCTGCGCGACCGTCGGCGGCGCCATCGATGCGACAAGCAGCACGCACGAAAGGAAGTAACCAAGCCGGGCACGGCGCTGTTCGCGGGTTGAACCGAGGACTATGTGTAGGGTTTCCGTCATCATCACCTCCGGCCTGAACATGAGCGCCGCGCTCGGCCTTCGCGACAGGACGCACGATTTTGAAGATCAGTCTGGGGGGTGGGACTGGGGCGACGGCGACACTACGCCGAACATGACCTGAACATACCGCACTCGCACGTTGCGGAGTATGACGATGGTCAGGATTGCCGAACCGAAAGACCGCGACGACGTATCCGTGCTACCCGAGCGCTTCCGCCGAGTGCTTGATCGCGAGTTGCCCGCACGCCGCATCGATGTCTTCGCCGGAGCTCGAGCGCACCATCACCTGCACGCCCGCCTTCTTCAGCTTCGCGACGAACGCGTCGAACGCCTCTGGCGGCGTCGACCGCAGCGTCGCGGCGATGCCGGTCGGGTTCGTGAACTCGATCTCGTGGAAGGGGATGACGTTGACCTTGCTCGGCACTCGTCGCGTGATGCGCGCGAGGCGCTTGACGTCCTCGTCGGTGTCGTTGATGCCCGCGAACAGGATGTATTCGTAGGTCACCGGCCGGCGCGTCTTCTGGTAGTAGTAGTCGATCGCCGCGAGCACGGTCTTGAGATCGTAGCGACGGTTGATCGGCATCAGCTCGCTGCGCAGATCGTTCGTCAGCGCGTGCAGCGAGAGCGCGAGCTTGACCCTGCGCCCCTCGTCGGCCATGCGCCTGATTGCGTCGGGCAGTCCGGAGGTCGAGACCGTGATCCGGCGCGGACCCACGAGCTCGTTGTCGGGATCGGTCAGCAGGTCGATCGAGCCGAAGACGTTGTCGTAGTTGAGCATCGGCTCGCCCATGCCCATGTACACGACGTTGGTGATCTCCTGGCCGGAGCGCTCGGCGACCTGCAGGAACTGCTCGACGATCTCGCCGGCGGTGAGATTGCGCTTGAGCTTCATCGACGCCGTCGCGCAGAACTTGCAGTCGAGCGGACAGCCGACCTGCGTCGAGAGGCAGAGCGTCCGGCGCTTCGGCTCGTCCTGATCGTCGCGCGCCTCGCTCGGGATTAGCACCGCCTCGATGTTGTAGCGGTCGTGCGTGCGGAAGAGATACTTGATCGTCCCGTCCTCGCTGTGCTGCGAGTCGAGCAGCGTCAGCGATCGCAGTGATGCGCGCGCGGCGAGGCGCTCGCGCAGCTCGCGGCTGAACGTCGTCATCGCGTCGACGTCGGCGACGCGCCGGCGGTAGACCCACGAGTAGAGCTGGCGCGCTCGGTAGCCCGGCTCGCCGAGCTCCTTCATGAGCTTCTCCATCTGGCCGAGCGTCATGCCGGGCAGGTGAAGGGTGGATATGGTCGTGGCGTCGGACACGTCTGGCGATGCTCTGGTATTGGATTCTGCCGGCGCTCAACGACGCGGCCGAACCCCGCACGGGATCCGGCCGCAAGCTCCGGCGAATCTATGACGATCCGGCGGATGGTTTATTCAGTCGGTGGCGCGTCGAGCCGCATCAGACCGTCGTGTCCTTCTTCGCTCCGGTCGTCGGGCGCTTCGCCGTCTTCATCATCGTCGGATATCCCTTCCCCTTGAGTGAGGGGATCCGCACGACGAGCTCCTTCGGTCCCTTCACCGAGCGCGTGACCTTCGGCCTGCCCCCGGCATCGGTCTTCGGCTTCGTCGCCGTGTCGACCGCGGCCGTGTCGCCGGCCATTCTGTTGCCTCCCTCGTTGACGTAGCCACCCATCTGCTCGAGCGAGCTCAGCAGCTTCGTGCGCTCCGCCTCGGTCAGTTGCTCGAAGGTGACGCCCTGCGCCTGGAGCGCGGCGCGCAGCGTCGCCTCGCTGTTGACGCCGCGATCGTAGACATCCGGGTAGAAGTGCACGGCGCCATCCTGCACGACGATCGTCTCGTAGCGCAGCTCAACCGGGATCGGCGTCGGCAGTTTGACGGTCTGCATCTGGCTGCGGTTCTTCCCATACTCCGCGATCTGCTTCTCGGTCACCTCGGCGCCGCTGACTTCGGCGAGAAGTCGAGCGAACTCGCGCGCCTGGTCATCGGTCAGTCCCGCGCAACCGTGCGAGCCGAATCCCCCGATCTGCGCTTTCGACTTGCCGCCGTGAATGAGCGACGGAAGTCCGATGGGGATCTTCATGATGCCGAGCGGATTGTCCTTGCTGCCGGACTCGACCCGCTTGCCGACCTTGACGTCGCTGCCGGGGGCCTCGACCCATGGCTCGTCGGGCGGCGTCCACGTCGGATTGAAGATGATCTCGCGTGCCGAACGCATGCCCGTCGGTAGCGGGAACTCCGGATAGCCCGTCGCGACCTGATAGCTCTTGACGAGCTGACCGTTCTCGAAGAGATCCATCCGGAACGACGGCGCGTTGATCACGATGCGCGTGTCGGTCGGCACGCTGTTCGGCGTCGCGGCGGTCGTGATGCCCTCGGGAGCGTCACCGCTCCATCGCGTGCGCACGATGCGCGCGAGGTGGTAGGTCTTCTCCGGACCGATGATGCCGCTGATCCGCTCGAGGGCGCGCTGGCGTGCGCCCATCGTGCCGGCGAGCATGGTCGAATCGGCGCTCGCGCTGTCGCTGCCGAGACGGCTGGCCTCCTCACGCGCGAGCTTGCGGAGCTCGGTGATCTGCTCGTCGGTGATCCGCAGGCTGTCGCGCAGCGTCGCGGCAAACGTCGAGTCCGCAAAGAACCCGTCGAGCACCGGCAGCGTCACCGGTGTCTGCATCGCGTCGAGAAACGCCGTCGAGTCGGCGGCCGATGTCTGCGCGACGTAGACGGTGTCGCGCACGGTGTCGCGCTCGACGACCGGCTGGTCGGTGCGCACGTCGCCGTCGCAGGCGGCGAGAAACAGCCACAGCAGCGCCGCGAGGCGTGTGAACGTCGTCGGTTTCATAATGATCGCTCGTGCTCGGGTGGTTTGTCGATCTTTTTTCGTTACGCCGCGTGCGTAACGGCTCGAGCGCTGGCCGGACGGCGCATCGCTCCTCCGCACTCACTCCATTCAACCTCCGTGCCTAGCTCGGGCGGCGCAGCAGGGGATAGGGGTTGACGGGCGTGCCGGACCAGAAGCGATCGGGACTGGCGACGATGGTGATCTCGAAGTGCAGGTGCGTGTTGCCGGGTCCGGCGTTGCCGGTGTCGCCGACGTAGCCGATGAGCTCTCCCTGGCGCACGAGCTTGCCCTCGGTGATGCCCGCGGCGTATCCGGCGAGATGCGCGTAGTAGTAGACGGTGCGTCCGTCGGGATCGAGCTGGTAGAGCGTGACGCCGCCGCGCTCGCTGTCGAAGAGCTTGATGACGGTGCCGGTCGCCGAGGCGACGACGGGCGTGCCGCCGGGAGCCATGATGTCGATCGCGTTGTGGGTGCGGCCTTCGGAGCGCGAGGCGGTGTACGTGTCGACGAGCTGATCGCGCCGCACGCCCTTGACCGGGATCACGAGACGGCGATCCTCGAGCGCGCGCTCGACCTGCGCGAGCGCGGTATCGGTGATCGGGCGCGGAAGGATGGCGCGATCCGGATCAGCGTCCTTCGCCGGCGCGGACTCGGGTGGGACCACGGCGGTCGTGTCGAGCGGCGCGACGTCGGGGAGCGTTCCGGAGTAGGGGGCGGTGCCGAGCGATGAATCGACGGGGCTCGCTGCCGCGGACGGCATCGAGTCCGAGCGCACGGCGGGCTCACCCTCGGCGGCGGCGTCGCGCCGTGCCTGGGTGTCGTTCTCTCGCGCGGCGCCTCCGGCAAGCCAGATGAGCCACAGCGCGACGCCGAGCGTCATGATGACGCCGATGATCAGTGTCAGCCGTCGATTCCGCATGATGGCGTTGAACCTCCGCGCACCGGACCGCCGGCCCGCTCGTGCGCGAGGGGTGACGACGCAACAACTCTGCCGGAACGCACATCCTTCGAAACCGGCCGAAAAAGCGAAAGGCGACGAAGAGAGCTCTTCGTCGCCTTATCTTCTCGTGCCCAGAACAGGAATCGAACCTGCACGTCCGTAAGGACACTACATCCTGAATGTAGCGCGTCTGCCAGTTCCGCCATCTGGGCGTAAGAGCACCAAATATAGCTCTTCGAGCACTGTCGGCGCAAACGCCGAATCGCCAGGACCCACCGAATGACGATGAGATTCGCCCTTGCCGGGGCCGTTTTACTATTCCTTACCGCCACGGCCTCGGCGCAGGAGCGCGACAGCCTCCGGTACATCGTGCAGATGCGCAGCGGCGACTCGTTTCGCGGCAACCTCGTCGCTCACAGCGACACGACCGTGACGGTGTCGACGGAGTTCGGCCGGGTCACGCTCGACAAGCGCCTCGTCGAGCAGTTCATCCCGCTCGACGGACCGTACCGCCGCCGGGCGCACCACTTCCTGATGCCGACCGCCTCGCCGTCGGGTCCCGGCGGGTTCATCAGCAACTACGAGCTCGGCTTCTACTACGGGGGATTCGGGCTCGGCTACGGCGCGACGATCACCGCGGGAGCGACGCTCGTGCCGGGGATCCCGTTGAAGCACCAGCTCTTCCACGCCGGCGCGAAGTTCACGCTCGAGCGCAACGCCGACTACGAGCTCGCGCTCGGCGCGGCGTACACGTTCTTCACGACCGACTACCCCTACGGCCACATCTACGGCGTCGCGACGTTCCCGACGGGCACCGCGCGCTACTCGGCAATGATCCTCTACCGCGCGACCGGTGACGACGTGGCGCGCATCCGGATCGCTCCGTTCGCGTCGAGCGACACGACCGACATCACGATGTTCTACGAGGCGGCCGTCGGCGCGGCGTTCGGCTTCGACGCGCCGGCGTTCGGGCGCGACGACATGATGTGGGTCGGAGAGATCTGGAACAACGACGTGTCGAAGCCCCAGAACACGGTCTCGATGCTCGGCATCCGCGTGATGAACGAGACGCTCTCGGCGGACTTCGGCCTGGCGCTGTTCACTGCGCCGTTCATCGCCCCGGTGTTCTCGTTTACCTGGCGTCCGTAACCGAGGTCCGCAGCCTCCCCAACCCGCAACCTGCAATGGCCGACCACGGCATCGCCAGTCACCTGACGCCACCCGACCCCGCGCTGTTCTTCTCGAAGAACGATCCCGGAGATCCCCGCATGGGCGATCTCGTGACGCGCGACGCGACCTCGATTCCCCCCGCCGCGCGCGTTGCGATCATCGGGGTGCCGCAGGACATCGGCGTCGAGCGTAACGGCGGCCGCGTCGGCGCCGCGGGCGCGCCGGAGCAGATCCGGCGGTGGCTCTACCGGCTGACGCCCTACGACATCGAGACGTCGCGGATGATCCCCGACGGATTCGTCGTCGACATCGGGAACATCGACTGCGTCGGCGAGCTCGAGCAGATCCACGAGCGCCTGAGCGCGGTCGTCGCTGACGTCTGCGCGAGCGGACTCGTGCCGATCGTGCTCGGCGGCGGCCACGACATCACCTACGCGACGATCACCGGCGCCGCCCGCGCGCACGGTCCGCTCGGAGCGATCAACCTCGACGCGCACCTCGACGTGCGCCCGCCGGAGCCCGCACGGAACTCCGGCACGCCGTTCAGGATGCTCATCGACGAGGGCTCGCTCGTCGCCGGCGCGTTCATCGAGTACGGCATCCAGAGCTTCGCCAACGCGGCGTCGCATGCGGCGTGGCTGGTGGAGAAGGGCGGAAGGATCATCACGCTCGAGGAGATCCGCGCGCGCGGCTTCGCAAAGATGCTCGCGACCGCGTGGCAGATCGCGACCTCCAACGCGGAGCGGATCTACGGCTCGCTCGACATCGACGGCGTCCGCGCCGCCGACGCGCCGGGAGTCTCGGCGGCGATGCCCGACGGATTCAGCGCCGAGGAGCTCTTCGCCGCCGCACGACAGCTCGGCCGGCGCACCGCGACCGTGGGACTCGACGTCGTCGAGGTCAATCCCCTGTTCGATCGCGACGGCATCACCGCGAAGCTCGCCGCTCACGCCGTGCTGCGGTTCATCGCGGGCGTGGCCGAGCGCTAGCCCTTTTCGAACACGAGTTGCATCCGGGGGCGCTGGGATGTCGCTACGATGCGAGGATCGTAATCGCTGCACGCGGCGATCATCCGCAGGTTGTAGTTCGCGGTGAGCCCGGCGATCTCGCCGGGAGCGGTGAGGTTGGGATCGGAGAGGTAGGCGAGCCGACGGTCGTCGAAGCGCCTGTCGTCCTCGTAGCTCAGCATCGTCGCCAGGTGCTCGCTCTCGAAGAACGGAGCGTAGACGCTGAGACCGACCGGCTGGTACTCCTCGTGGCGATCGTGCGTGAAGTACAGGCGGTTGTACAGATCGAGGACGAGCCGCCCGCGCGGGCGCAGCAGCCGTGCAAGCTCGCGGAAGAGGCCGACGCGTGCCGGTCCGGAGAAGAACCCGAACGTCTGCCAGAAGAGCACGATGCCGTCGAACGTTCCATCGAGGCTCCAGAGATCCTTCAGGTCGAGCGTCATGAACCACGCGTCGAGCCCCCTGGTGCGCGCCTCGTCGGTCGCGACCTCGAGCGCGCGCGCGTTGATGTCGGCTCCGGTCGTGATGTAGCCGCGACGCGCGAGCTCGAGTGAGTGCCGGCCGGCGCCGCACGCGAGGTCGAGAATCGTCGGGTGGATGTCGAGCGGCATGAACTCCATGACGAAGTCGCACTCGCGCGCGGTCTGCTCGCTCGAGATCGTATCGGAGTACAGCGTGTGCCAGAGATCGGGCATCGTTGAAGTCGAGGCGTGTGTTCATGCGGCGCGCGGTGCGTGCGTCGATGGGAAGATACGGGCCGCCCCCCACCGAACGACCGCGCCTCCGTCATCTTCGCGAAGCGGAGATCGTTCTTCCGCGGTAGCGGTACCGTCCGGCACGGCTACACTATCTTCGGCACGTCACTTCGGGCGGCACGTCCTGCCGCCGCGCTATTCCATGAAGAGAATCCTCCTTCTCGCCGCCGCGCTCCTGTCGGCCTGCCTGCTACCGCGCGTCGCGACGGCCCAGCCCGTCGCGGACGAGGTCGTCGCGCGCGTCGGCGTCTTCGGCGGAACCACCGTCAACATCCACTCCGCATCGTTCCAGCAACTGCCCGGCACGCCGAGCTGCTGTCCGGAGTACACCTCGGGCACCGGCATCGGCGGCGCCGTCGGGCTTATGTACGAGCACCTGATCGGCGGACCGTTCGAGCTCGCTCTGCGCGCGGGCTTCGAGGGACGCGGCGCGACGCTCGAGACCACCCAGCCGTTCGCGGTGATCGTTGACGGACAACGCTTCGACGCGGAGATCCTACACACGCTCGAGACCTCGCTGCCGGTGATCGCCATCGAGCCGATGCTTGGCGTTCGGCTCGGCGGCCTGCGGCTGATGCTGGGACCGCACATCGGCGTGGTGACGGGAGGGACGTTCGAGCAGCGCGAGGAGCTCATCAAGCCCGAGGAGATCGGGACGTTCGAGAACCTCCGGCGCGTGCGCAACGAGGCGAGCGGGACGATCCCGAACCTGAGCGCGCTGGCCGCGGGTATCGTCGCGGGCGTCTCGTATGATCTTCCGCTCGATCGCGAGCGCAATCTGCTGGCCTCGCCCGAGCTGATGTTCCTGACGGGACTCACGAACGTGACGGAAGACCTCGAATGGCACGCGCACGCGCTGCGCCTCGGCGTCGCGTTGCGCTATCAGTTCAAGAGTGCGGGCTCCACGGTCGCACCGACGATCGCCGTCGACACGACCGCGGTCCGACCCGACCGCGCGCCCCTGCAAGCGTCGATCCGTGCGCTCGCCGTCGGGCCCGACGGCTCCGAGCGCACCGACGTCACGTTCAGCGTCGAAGAGTTCATCTCGACGAACATGCGGCCGCTGCTGAACTACGTGTTCTTCGAGGAGGGGGGCGCGACGATCCCGCCGCGGTACCAGCGCGCCGACGCTGCGCGCTTCGACGTTCGCCGCCTGCACAGCCTCGACGCGATCGGCACGTACCATCACCTGCTCGACATCGTCGGCCAGCGTCTGCGCGAGCGGCCGTCGTCGCGCGTAACGCTCATCGGCTGCAGTGCCGCGAGTGGAGCTGACACTTCGATGGCGCTCTCGCGCGCGCGTGCCGTCGCGGTGCGCGACTACCTGCGCTCGGTCTGGGGCATCTCCGACGATCGTCTACGGGTCGAAGCGCGGTCGCTGCCGTCGAAGCCGTCGGACTCGACGACGCTCGACGGCCGCCAGGAGAATCGCCGCGTCGAGATCGTCACCGACGACGCGGAGATCCTCGCGCCCGTCGTCACGCTCGACACGCTGCGAAGCGTCACGCCGCCGATCGTGCGCTTCCGCACGACGGCCAGCGCCGGAGCCGACGCGGCGTGGCGCGTCGACGTGCGCCAGCACGGAGCGGTCATCCGCGCGTTCGAGGGCTCCGGCCCGCCGCCGGCGTACATCGACTGGAACACCAACGCCGATCAGCACGCCGTTCCATCGGCGGGCGATTCGTTGCAGTACGCGCTGCGCGTAACGGGTCGGGATGCTCGTGAGGCGGTGGCGGCGGAAGCACTTGCGGTGAACGTAGTGACGCTCCGTCGCAAGCGCGAGGAGCGGATCGGCGATCGGGTGATCGACCGCTACAGTCTGATTCTCTTCGACTTCGACCGCGCGGCGCTCGAGGGCGTCAACCTGGCGATCGCGCAGGACGTGCGCTCGCGCATCGGCCCGGGCGCGAACGTGTCGGTCACAGGATCGACCGATCGAATCGGCGACGAGGCGTACAACGAGAAGCTCTCACTCGAGCGCGCCCGCAACGTCGCGAAGATTCTCGACGTTGCGCCCGAGCGCGTCAGCGGCCTGGGCGAGCGCAGCCTGCTGTTCGACAACGAATTGCCGGAAGGCCGCTTCTACAGCCGTACGGTGACGATCGTCGTGGAGACGCCCGTGCAGTAGAGGCTCCTATGCGGTACAGGCGCCCGTGCAGTAAGTGCGCTACTTCGGCGTGATGCTGACGTTCGTCCGCGCGACGCTGTCGGTGCGCTTCGGGATCTCGCGACGCAGCGGTGGCGACGGCTCGGCGTCGATGCTGGAGGCAGTCGACGCCGCACGCGGCGCAACGTTCACACCATGCGTCGACGTCGCGCGAATCGAGGAAGCACCGCTACGCGCCGACGTTTCGCGCCGTGCGGACGTCGCCCTCTGCGCCGAAGTCTCACGCTCCCCCGAAGCCACACGCTGTGCCGAGGTCTCTCGCTCTCCCGAAGCCACATGTTGCGCTGACGTCTCTCGCTGTCCCGAATCCGCTCGCTGCGCCGAAGCGCTTCCCTGTCCCGCCGAGATCCCCTGCACCGAAGCTGCGGCCTGCGGCGTCACTGCGTCTCGCTGGGCGGTTTGCGTCGTGCTCGACGACGAGCTCGAGCGGGGCAGATCGGGCACCGCGATGTCGATCGCGATCCATCCGGCAACGATCGCGACGGTCGCGATGAAGGGCCAGTACAATCCTCTGCGCACGGCAGGTCGCGTCTTCACGGCGCCGGCCGGTGCGATCACGGGGATCGATGCCAGCACGCGTGAGCGCAGCTCGGCGTGATCGCGACGCGCGGCGCTTCGATCGGCCCGCAGCGCGCGGATCATCGATTCCTCCGAGGCGACCCGTCGTCGCAGCGAGGCATCGGTCGCGAGCTGCGCCTTGAAGGCCGCCTGCTCCGCGGGATCCATCCGCCCGTCGAGATAGCGCTCGATCGTGATGTCGTCGACCCGGTTCATAGCGATTCGCCGTCGAAGTGTGGGAGGGAGCGTGCGATCAGGGCATCGGCAGAGCGGCCCATCGATTCGAGGATGGTCCGCAGCTGCGCCCGCGCCCTCGAGGCGCGCATCCGGATCGCGGTGACGTTCATGCCGAGCATCGACGCGATCTCATCGTAATCGTAGTCGCAGTACATCTGCAGCACGAGCACCTCTCGGTACTCGATCGAGAGCTGGGACAGCGCATGTCGCATGTGCTCCGAGAGGTCCGATCGATCGTGCACGGCGTCCGCCGTTTCGGAGCGGTCGAGGAACGTGTTGAGGAACGTCCGCCGTCGGTGCTGCTTGACGTGGTTGAAGCAGAGATTGCGCGTCACCGTTACGAGGTACCCGGCAGGATTGTCGATTCGTTGAGGCTTCAGCCGGAGCTTGATCACGCGCTCCCACACCTCCTGCATCAGATCCTCGGCCTGCTGATCGTCGCCGACGATCTTCAGGCAGTAGAGGTAGAGTCGATGGTGATGCCGATCGAAGAGCTCCGCAAAGGACGCGTCGTCGCCGTCGATGTAGCGGCGCAGAAGCGTCGCGTCACCGTCGCGGTCGGACTCGGCCTGGGCAGTGCTCGTTCGTCGGGTCAGCATCGGTATCGAAGATACATCGATCGCGAATCCATCCATCGTCGCGCTCCGGCACGGTTGTGCTCTCGCCGACCGGTCACATCCCGGCCGACACCATGGATGACAGCCGACCGCCGGCAGGCATAACGGGCGCGGTTTGATTTCCCGATCTTGTCGCGCGCCGAGAGGCCTGAACAGATGAATTGGAGCCGGATTCCACGATCGGCGAATCCCGCCACGCGCGACCTGATCGACCCAACGATACCCTCATGATCCGCACGCTCGCGTCGACGCTCTTCCTCTGCCTTGTCGCGGCGACGGCCGCGCCCGGGCAGTACGTGGGCGTCGCGGGCAGCTACCGGATCGGGCTTCTGGAGGCGGAGCGGCTGACCGACAACTGGCGCTCGTGGTGCGCGTGCGACGAGTCCGGCAGCGCACTGGCGCAGCAGACGCTGTTCACCGCCGCGTTCCTTTTCGCCGAGGACAGTCTCCCCGTCGCCGCTGGCGCCCGCGTGGGATTCGGCACCGGCCTGAGCAGCTTCGTCTCACCGGACTATCCCGCGCTGCGTCCCGATCTGCCCGCGGACGCCCTCCTGCAGTACCGCGAGAGCCTGCGATCGACGACACTGCGTGTCGATCTCGAGGGACGGGTTCGCACCGGAGGCGACGCGTCGCTGATGATTGGTCCGTGGTTCGAGTACGCTCTCGCCTCGACGCTCGAGCGACGCGAGCAGATCGTCTCGCCGGGCGGCGCGACGTTCCTGGATGGGCGCGACGAGCGCGATCTCGTCGGCGCGCCGGAGGTGCCGAACGACGGCCTGCGCTGGGGAATGTCGCTCGGTGTCTCGCTGGCGGTCCCGTTGAGTGCGACGGTGAGCCTCGTGCCGAGCGTAGTCATCGAGAGCGACCTGCAGGGACTCGGCCAGGCGAGGCCGGGCGCTCTAATGCTCGCGTTCGGCACCGCCGTCGTCTTCGACACGCGTGGGATCGGCGGAGCTCGTTCGCAGCCGATCGTCGATCTGCCTTCAACGAGCTCGGTGTCGCGTCCGACGCCGCTCGCAGCCAGCAGCGCGACGGTCAGCCTCTTCGCGATCGATGGTGGTCGACACCTGCGCATTGCGAGGGCACGGCGCGAGCGCACCTATCGTCGCATCGTCACGCCGATGCCACGCACGCTCGAGCTTCCCGCGGATGCGCTTGCCGATACGATGAGCACGAGACGCGAGCCCGCATCGCTGATCGGCGCCACGCCCGATGAGATCGCGGCGCGTGCGATCGATGTTCTCGGACAGCGGATGCGCGAGAATCCGAGAGCGCGACTGCGATTGGTGCTCGAGGCTGGTCGTGGTGAGTCCATCGCGGCCGGTCGGGATCGCGCACGGACCGTTCGGGAGTATCTCGTACGACGCTGGGATGTCGATCGCGCGCGCATTGCGGTGACGCGGAGTGCGGGCGGCTCGACGACGGCGATGACACCATCATCTCGCATAACGGTTGCCGGAGCGAGCACCGAGCTCACGATGCCGATCGTGGTCGAATGGGTCGACGAGCGCCTGACGCTGCCGCAGCTCGGCATCGACCCGGTGATCGACGCGCCGCGCGGAATCGCCGCGACGAACCTACGGCTCATGCGTTCCGGGCGCACCCTCGCCGAAGGCACGGTAGCCGACACCGCCGCGCTCGGCGAGCTCGCGGTCGATCTCAGCGACGCGCTCGAAGGAGGCGCCTCGGCGCCGATCGTCGCGGAGCTCGAGGTCGTCGATTCGTCGGGCGCAACGACACGCGCATCGGCCGAGCTTGCACTGGAGGTTCCGGGAGAGACGGAAGGAGGCGGCTACGATCGCGAGCTGATCACGATCGTGCTCCACGACGACGCGGATCGGATGATGCTCGCGGAGCTCGAGCGGGCGCTGATGCCGGGCGCGCGAGTCACGGTGCATGTCGGCAGCGGCGTGCAGGGCGCCGCGCACGCCGATCGCGTTCGAGCGATGCTTCGTCGCCGCGGTGTTGAGGTTGATGAGGTTGTGGATGGAGGTGATGCCGGGGCGGGGGGAATGCGGGTCGATGTCGAGATTGATGCGCGTAGGCATTGAGACTCCTTACCCACTGAACACCGCGCCCCCGTCATCTTCCCGAAGCGCAGCGGAGGGGAGATCGTTCTTCCGCGGTAGCGGTACCCTTCGGCACGGCTACCGCCGAAGACAGATCCCCGGACGCATACGTGAATATGACTCGCTCCGCTCGCGAGGATGACGAAGTCGCCGCGAAAGAAAGGGGACTGAATCCCAAAAACAAAAAACAAAAAACCAATAACCAAGCGCCACTCACGGCCTATTCTTCACCAGAAAAACCTCCCTCCTCACCACCGAC
>DATLHO010000005.1:0-2231 GCA_035539855.1 Kapaibacterium sp. (SeqCode)
CGATTTCCCCGTCGTCGCGGCGCAGTCGATCTCCTATGACGACGATGGATACCTCTACGTCCTCGTGCATCTCGGCAGCGGCGACTACGCGACGCGCACGCTGCGACCGATGACGCCCGCGATCCGCGAGCCGATCGAGCCGCCGGACGGAGCGTCGGGACTGCCGCCATACGTGACGCTGCGATGGCCGGCGGTCGCTGCCGCCAGCGGTTACCACGTGCAGCTCTCGGCGGACCCTCTGATGTCGCGCGCGCGTCCCCGCGGCGGAGCCGATCTGCACGGTGTCGACCTGCAGGGCGCCGCGCTTCGGATCGATGACTCGACGCTAACGTCGGAGTCGCGCGAGGTCACCGACCTGACGCCGGGCGTCACGTGGTACTGGCGCGTGCGCGCGAAGATCGCGGATGCATGGGATTCGTGGTCGGCGGTGTTCCGCTTCACGACGGCGGGCGGTCCCGGAGCCGCGGACGATCATGGCGTTGCCTCGACCGGCGGCTTCCGGCTCACCGTCGTCGATGCCGCCGCGCCGTCGCTGCGCGTCGACGCAACGCACACGGCACGCGCGACGCTGACGCTGCACGCGCTCGACGGATCGCGCGTCGCGACGCTCGTCGACGGCGTGCTCGAGCGCGGAGCTCACGCGGTCGCGCTGCCGGCGGTCGCCGGCGGTGCGTACGTGGCGGTGCTGACGGCGGAATGCTCGTCCATCGCCGAGATCGTGCTCGTGCCGTAGCGCCGCGTGCGCGATGCCTGCTCGACGGATCGCGCGTCGCGACGTTCGCGGATTCCCGGTGTGCTCGACGAGCCTATCGCATCCTGACGATACGGCACGCGACGCGCTCGACGCCGTCGCTCACGACGATCGAGTAGACGCCCGATGCGAGCTCGGTGAGATCGACCGGCACCGATCGGGATCCCGCCTCATGATCGCCGAGATCGACGCGCGTGATGACACGCCCGCGCGCGTCGACGATCGACGCATCGAGTCGTGAGCGACCTGTCAGCTCGAGCTCGATCGTCGTGATGTCGTGCGCGGGATTCGGCGTCGCGCGCACGAGCGTGAGACCGGCATGCCCGGATGACGCGGCGTGCTCGGCACGCGCCGACGACGTGAAGCCATCGCAGCCCGTGAACTTGTAGATCGCGCCGTCCACGTTCGTCACCCACATGCTGCCGTCGCGCGGATCGCGCTCGATTCCCTGGGCGAACAGCCTGCCCCAGTTCCACTGGCCGAGCACCGCCGACGAGTCGTCCGACGTCGCGAGGCTGAAGACGCAGGTCGGGTTCAGCGAGGCCAGCGACATCCTCACAGCTGTCGATCCGCGCGGACCCTGCTCGAACGAGAAGTCCGCGATCACCTGCCAGAACACTCCCGGCGTTTCTCCCGTCGTCATGCCGGCCGGACCGAGGTCGATCACGCGGTCGCGTGCGATGCGCTCGAGTGTCTCGCCCGTTTCGGGGGATGTCACGTACAGCGACTGGTCGCCGAAGACGTCCGACGCGAGCAGGACCGATCCCCGTACCGGATCGTCGACGACCGCGAGGCCGAACGGGAGGATGCACGGCGAGTCGTATCGATTGAGCACCGTGCCCGCGCGATCGACCTCGTAGAGCGCGCCGGCTCCCGGCTCGGTCGCGCTGTAGTCGCTCGTCGTGTGCAGGAAGAGCGTGCCGCGGCCGGCGTGGAACGCGATGTCGGTGATCCGCTCCCGTGCTGCGAGTCCGCTGACGCGCACGAAGTCGATCGTCGCCAGCGTCCGGCTGTCGAGCTTCGCGAGCGTGTCGCCCCAGCCGCTCGCGGCCCACAGCGCGTCGCCGTCGTAGGCGAGTCCCATGCAGACGATCGGCTTCTGCGACGTCGCGATCACCAGTCCCGGTCGGAGCTTCTCGATCGTGAACGTCGAGCTCGTCGCCGATGCCGACGGATCGGCGATGCTCGTCGCGCGAATCCGCGCGACCGTCGAGGCGCTGTCGGGCACCGTCCATCGATACGCGCCGCCGCCGGCGCTCGCGGCGATCTCGCGCCACGACATCCCGTCGAGACTGTACTCGAGACGCACCGGCTCGGGCACGGCGTTCCAGACGATCGAGCGCGACGACGTGCCGACCCATCGCTCGCCTCCCGCGGGCGAGACCACCGCGGCGGAGACATCCTGATTCCCGAGATCGATCTCGAACATCGACCGACCGTGCGTCGCGGCGCGCAGCGTGCGTGTCGGGTGATGGATCGC
>DATLHO010000006.1:0-8461 GCA_035539855.1 Kapaibacterium sp. (SeqCode)
GTGAGGCCGTCGTCGGCCGCAACCGCGGCGGCAACGGTGTCGGCGCGGTCGTCGGTCGCAACGATACGAGCGGCTACGGCGTGCGCGGCTTCAACACGAAGGACGGTATCGGCGTGCTCGGTCAGGCCGGCATCTCCGGCGGCACCGGCGTCGGCGGTCGCTTCGAGAACGTCAACGCCGCCAACGGCAACGACGCTCTGCAGGCCGCGACCAACGGCACCGGCTGGGCCGGCAACTTCACGAACGCGAACAACTCGCCGGCCTCGCGCGGCGTGCGCATCTCGACGACCGCAGGCCAGGGCGGCAACGCCCTGACGCTCGCCAACGGAACGTTCGCGACGTCGTACCAGCACCCGTACGCCTCGAACACCGTCGTCGACGACGCGACGCTCGTCGTGACGGCCGCCGGCGCGGTGACCGTTCCGACCGGACCGCCCCTCGTCGATGGCGCCCATGTGTGGGTCGTCAACAACGCGGGCGCGCTCATCACGGTCACGAACACGACCATCGGCGGTCTCAACATCGCGCCGGGCATGGCCGCGGAGCTCATCTTCGTGTCGACCGTCAGCGGCGCCAACTGGATCCCGGTCCAGTAAGCGGGCCACGCGCACCGAGTTCACTTGTTCACTGAAATGCAACAACAATGAAGCGATATCTGATTCTGCTCTTCCTCGCCGCCGCAGGCGGCCCGCTCTTCGCCCAGGGCTCGCTCCCGTCGGACGCGCCCGCACCCACGCCGGCCCCGACGCCGGTGATCGCGCCCGCGCGCGTCGACGTCGCCCCGTCGGCGACGGTGTCGGCCGCGCCGGCAGTCGCGCCGGCGCAGAACGTGACGGCTCCGACCGAGGCGAAGGCCTCGACCGAGGTGCCCGGCACGCTCATCGAGTCGACGACCGCGACCGCATCCGAGGCGCCGAGCGTCTCGGCGACGCCGGCCGCCGCAACGATCGAGGCCGCACGCATCCATCGCGAGAATCCCCAGGGAGAGACCGCGAAGTAGGCTCGCGCCATACGCGTCGATGACACGAGAGGGCTCCCCGTCGGGGAGCCCTCTTCGCATTCCGGCCCGTACGAATTGCCGGTCGTTCGAGTCCGCCGCAGGTTCTATCTTGCCGCCCCGATGAGGGCAATCAGAAACCACGACAGCCGACACAGTCCGAGGAGGAGGATGATGGCGACGACGAACGATCCACTGGCGCTTTCGACGAACGAGCTCAACGAGCGGGCGGCAAAGATCCGCCTCGTGCTCACCGATGTCGACGGCGTGCTCACCGATGGAGGCGTCTTCTACGGAAGCGAGGGCGAGGTGATGAAGCGCTTCAACATTCGTGACGGTATGGGCGTCGAGCGCCTGCGCGACATCGGCGTCGAGGTCGGCATCATCACCGGCGAACAGTCCGAGTCGGTCGTCAAGCGGGCCGAGAAGCTGCGCATCGAGCTGGTGCACCTGTACTCGAAGGACAAGAAGGCGACGCTCGAGGAGATCCTCGCAAAGCACGAGTACGAGGCCGAGCAGATCGCGTACATCGGCGACGACGTCAACGACATCGAGATCATGAAGATGGTCGGACTGGCGGCCTCGCCCGCCGACGGGTTCCACGAGACGCGCGAGGCAGCGGCGTTCGTCTGCCGGCGACCGGGCGGTCATGGCGCTTTCCGCGAGCTCTGCGAGCTGATCATCGAGGCGAAGAAGGAGGCGGAGACGGCCGAGCGCAAGACGTTCGGATTCGCCTGAGCCGCGTGCGCAAGATGCCGATCGACCGTCACAATGAATTCGAAGAACATCGTGTCTGATCAGACCAATCACATGCTCGAGACCGCCACGCTCGGCGGCGGATGCTTCTGGTGCATCGAGGCCGTCTATGACGACGTGCGCGGCGTCGTCGACGTCGTCTCGGGATACTCCGGCGGGCGCCGGCCGAATCCCACGTACGAACAGGTCTGCGCCGGCGTCACCGGGCACGCCGAGGTCGTGCAGGTCACGTTCGATCCCGCGGTGATCAGCTACCGCGACATTCTCGGGATCTTCTTCTCGATCCACGACCCGACGACGCTCAATCGCCAGGGCGCCGACGTCGGCACGCAGTATCGCTCGGTAGTCTTTCATCACTCGCCCGAGCAGAGGCGCGTTGCCGAGGAGATGATCGCCTCGATCGCGGCCGACGGCGTCTACGACGCGCCGATCGTCACCGAGGTGGCCGAGGCCGACGTCTTCTATCCGGCCGAGGACTACCACCAGGAATACTTCCGCCGCAACCCGACGCAGCCGTACTGCAATGCGGTGGTCGGACCGAAAGTCTCGAAGTTCCGCAAGAAGTATTCGGAGCTGCTGAAGCAGGACTGACCGCGGAATGCGGCGTCGATTGTGTTTCTGCCGTACCGCCCGCCGGGGACGGACGGTGCGCGACTACGGGTGTCCGGAAATGGACCGCCGTGGCCGAGCGCGGTTCGTACATTCGGCTGCATCCTTTCGAGCGGACCCGCCGTAGGGAGTCGGCCGCGCATCGCGGCGCGACGCATCCGACCATCCATCCTGCTACCCGGCCATGAGCCGCATCTCCAAGGCAATATCCCGACGACTTTCGGCGCTGACCGTCGTGCAATTGCGCTTCGCGTTCACGCTGATGGCGGCGATCGGCCTGGCCGCGGCGACGGTCGTGGCGACCAACACGTTCCGCCACCTCGTCACCCACTCCGATGAATGCGTCTGGGGCGATGACCGGTTCATGCCCGGCGCCTGGGCCGTGCACATCGTCGAGATCCTCCCCGGCGGACGCGCCGACCAGGCCGGCCTGAAGGTCGGCGACCGCGTCCTGGCGATCAACGGAACGCTCGTCGGCACCGGTCCGAGCGCCCCGTTCCGCGCGCAGGAGCTGCTCGACAAGTCGCCGGTGGAGACGCCGATCCCCTACGTCGTCGAACGCGATGGCCGGGTCATCGAGGCGACGATCGAGCTGACGCGCATCGTCCGGTTCTATCTCTTCGCCATCCCCGCTCTGTCGGTGCTTTGGATCGTGATCGGGTTGATGGTCGTCTTCAGCCGGCCACGGGGACACGTGCAGTTCGAGTTCTTCGCGCTCGCGGTCACGTCGATCTTCGCGCTCTCGCTGATGCCCTCGACGCCGAAGCCGCAGGATCCGGCGGTGATGCTGCTCTGGGGGATCGCCGGCGTGGCGTTCTACATCATCTGGTTCCACTTCTTCAGCATCTTCCCGGTCGATCAGAAGATCTTCGAGCGGCAGAGCCGTCGCCGCCTCATCTACGCCCCGGCCTCCCTCCTGCTCGTGCTCGGACTGCTCAGCGTCGTGCTGGAGATGCTCGCGGTGAAGCCGCCGGGGTGGCTGTCGTTCGTGCTCGGCTACGGGACGTTCGGCATCCTGATGCTGTACTTCATCGGCGGCATCGTGCTGTTGTACCGGGGCTACCGGATGCTCTCGGCGACGCCCGAGCGCCGGCCGATCACAGTGATCCTCATCGGCAGCATTCTCGCGGGCGCGGTGCTCGTGTACATCACGGTGCTGCAGACGACGCGCGCGGTCTCGACGAGCGTCCTGTATCCGCAGTTCCTGATCCCGATCGTCCTGCTGCTGGCGCTGCCGGTCTCTTTCGGCTGGGCGATCTTCAAGCACCAGGTGATGGACTTCCGACCGGTCGTGCGCGCGACGCTCGTCTACGGCGTGTCGATGCTGCTGCTCGGCGGACTCTACCTGTCGGTCGCCTACGGCGTCGGCCAGCTCTTCGGATCGCTTACGGTCAAGGAGTTCCAGACGCCCGTCGAGATGCTCATCTTCGTCGCAATCGCGCTCGCCTTCGAGCCGATGAAGCGGCAGATGCAGACGACACTCGAGAACCGCTTCTTCCCGCAGCGTCGCGACTACTCGAAGCAGCTCGGGACGTACGTCACGGAGGTCGCGGAGACGGTTGGCACGCGCGGCGTCGCGGGGCTGATGGCCAGCACGCTGCGGAGCACGCTCGAGCTGCGCGGATGCTGGGTGCTGCTCGAGGACGGCGACGGCTTCGTGCAGCTCGTCGCGCGCGACACTGAGTATCCCGCGGTGACGCTCGACGAGACCGACATCGACACGCTACGCTCGCTGCTGCGCGGACAGCACACGCTCATCCCGCTCGAGACCGCCGGCGACGCCGTCGGCGAGCACCTTCAGAAGTATTTCGCATACGTCATCGGTCTGTACGCGCAGGGCCGCGTCATCGGCGCGGTCCTTCTGAGCCGCACCGAGAGCGGCGATCCGTTGAGCGGCAGCCAGACACCGTTCATCGTCGGCGTCACGACCCAGGGCGCATCGGCGCTCGAGGTCGCGCGCCTGTACGAGGGCGAGCTGCGGCGGCAGCGTTATCAGGAGGAGCTCGCGACCGCGCGGCGCATCCAGGAGAGCCTGCTGCCGGCGACGATGCCGGACATCCCGGGCATCTCGATCAGCGCGGTCTCCGATCCGGCACAGACCGTCGGCGGCGACTACTACGAGATGATCCAGCTCGACGAGGCGCGCTTCCTCGTGATGATCGCCGACGTTTCGGGCAAGGGATTGCCCGCCTCGCTGTACATGGCCGAGCTCCACGGCATGGTCCGCATCGCCAGCGCAATCCACACGACGCCGAAGAAGATTCTCACGATGCTCAACGAGCATCTTTATCGCGTGATCGAGCGCGGCTCGTTCATCACCGCGACGTTGCTGCTGTTCGACACCGAGCGGCGCACCGTCAGCTACGCGCGCGCCGGTCACACGCCGATCATCCGGCGCAACGGCAAGCAGATCGACACGCTCGTGCCGGCCGGCATCGGCCTCGGCATGAACCAGCACTCGTTCGAGCGGTTCCTCCAGGAGTACACCGTCAACTACGAGCCGGGCGAGACGTTCATCCTCTACAGTGACGGCGTCTCCGAAGCCATGAATGCGCGACGCGAGGAGTTCGGCGAGGGCAGGCTGATCGACGTGATCTCCGGTGCCGCCGACCGCGGCGCGCAGGAGATCTGCGACGGGATCATCCAGCGGATCGTCGAGTTCCGCGGCGGCGCCGAGCCGAACGACGACGTCACGGTCGTCGTCATCCGCATCGAGCGCGACACGAGCGTGCGCCCGTCGATCGCCGCGGCCCCCGAGAGAAGCTCCGTCGGCAGCTCCGACGTCTCCGATCGCTACTCATGAGAACCCTACTGCCGCTCATACGACAGCGCCTCGACAGCCTCAACGAGACCCAGCTGCGCGTCCTCTACTCGATCGTCGCGCTGCTGCCGCTCGCGTGGCTCGTGCTGGCGACCACCGTCTTCGTCAACGGCCTGGACGAGAGCACCGACCGCATGAGCCTCGATCGCGAGATGCGCGGCAACCGATACGTGCTCATCGTGCGCTCGGTCGAGGAAGGCGGACCCGGCCACGAGGCGGGCATCCGCGCCGGTGATCGCGTCCTGGCGATCAACGGGACGGCGGTGACCCACGAGCTGCTCGCGCGCAAGCAGTCACGCCGCCTGCGCACCGAGGCGCCGGCGGGCCGGCCGGTCGTCTACGTCATCGAGCGCAACGGACGGGTGCTGCCGGTGGAGCTGACGCTCGTCGAGCGCGAGCTCAGCGACGGGATCTTCCTCGTGCCGCTGTTCTACCTCTTCACGCTGCTGTGGCTCGCGATCGGCACCCTCGTCGCCCTGGCGCAGCCGCGCGGGCGCATCCAGCGGGCGTTCTTCCTGACCGCGGCGTCGTGCGCGTTCGCGTTCTCGCTGCCCGGGGTCGCCTCCGGAGCCTTCGGCGGCGACTCGGTCATCACGGCGGTGCTCGTCGTGCTGCAGACGATGACCGGAGCGTTCTTCTTCTCGTTCTGGATCTACTTCTGCTCGCTCTTCCCCGTCGATCAGAACCTCTTCCGCAGCGGCTACGGCAAGACCGTCCTGGCGATCCCGCCGTCGATGATGGTCATCGTGCTCGTGTTCGTCGCGATCGTCGAGGCGACCGGCGAGGAGAACGTGATGGCCGTGGTGCTCTTCGCGATCTCGGTCGGGTTGATGCTCCTGATCGACCTCCTCTACTTCGTCGGCGGCATCGTGCTGCTGTACCGGGGCTACTCGCGTCTGGCGCCGACGGCGGAGCGCCGATCGATCCGGGTGATCCTCGCCGGAGCGGTGATCACGCTCATCGCGCTGCTGTCGCTGCCGCTGATGCTTTTCTTCCCGGCGGCCGGCATCAAGGTCGGCGCCGCCCTGCTGATCCCGATGGCGCTGATCCTCGCGCTGCCGGTGAGCTTCGGCTTCGCGATCTTCAAATACCAGGTGATGGATTTCCGCCTGGTCGTCAAGACGACGGTCGTCTACGTCGTGACGATGATGCTCGTCGGCGGGATCTATCTGGGCATCGCCTACGGCATCTCGCAGCTCTTCGGCGCGCTGATCGCGCGGCGCTTCCAGGACAGCATCGAGATCGCCGTGTTCGTCGGCTGCCTGCTGCTGTTCGATCCGATCAAGCGCCAGCTCCAGACGGCCATCGAGAACCGGTTCTTCCCGCAGCGCCGCGATTACTCATCGCACCTGGCGAGCTTCGCGAGCCTGGTCGAGCGCAGCGTCAACACGCGCGCGATCGCCGCACTCATCGCCTCCACCCTTCGCCAGACCCTCGACCTCGAGCGCGTGGCCGTGACGTCGGTCGCCAGCGATGCGCTCGAGACGATGGCGACGTCGTGCCGGGAGGATGGTGAGGAATGTGGTGAGGGCAGCACGCCGGAGCCGTTCGACGGCGAGGCGCTGACGGAGCTGGCGCGCGTGCTGCGTCGCTCGCACGGCATCGTCTCGCTCGAGGTCGTCGGCGGCGATCACCTCGCCGAGCTGCGCACGCGCTTCGCCTACGGCGTTGGTCTCTTCGCCCAGGGCCGGCTCGTCGGCCTGGCGCTCATCAGCCGGCCCGCCGGCGACGGATCGCTGCAGGGGCGGCAGGTTCAATTCCTCAACGGCGTCGCGACGCAGGGCGCCGCCGCGCTCGAGGTCGCACGGCTGTACGAGGAGGAGCTCGCGCGCCAGCGCTACGACGAGCAGCTCGCCGCGGCGCGGCACATCCAGCAGAGCCTGCTGGCGACCGACGTCCCGCGTCTGCCCGGGCTCACCGCCAGCGTCGCGGCCCAGCCGGCGCAGGCCGTCGGCGGCGACTACTTCCGCGTCATCCGCCTCGACGACGCCCGCGTGCTAGTCATCGTCGCGGACGTGAGCGGCAAGGGACTTCCGGCGGCGCTGTACATGGCGCAGCTCCACGGCATGGTCTGCATCGCCGGCGCGACGTGCACGACGCCGGCGGAGATCCTGACGACGATCAACGGACACCTGTTCGAGGAGATGGCTCGGGGCACGTTCGTGACCGCGACGGTGATGATCTTCGACACCGGCCGGGGCATCGTCCATTATGCCCGCGCCGGACACACGCCCATCCTCGTGCGCAACGCCGCCGGACTCCGGACGCTCGCCCCGCGCGGCCTCGCGCTCGGCGTCGTCGCCAGCACCACGTTCCTCGGCCATCTCGAGGAGCGCTCGCTGCGCTTCGCGCCCGGCGACACGTTCATCCTGTACAGCGACGGCGTGTCGGAGGCGATGAACGAGCAGCGCGAGCTGTACGATGACGAGCGGCTCATCGCGACGATCGACGCCGCCGCCGACGCCGGTCCCGACGATCTCTGCGCGGCGATCGTCGAGTCGGTCGACCGCTTCCGCGACGGCGCCGAGCCGAACGACGACGTGAGCATCGTCGTGATCCGCGCCGAGGCGGTCACGACCGATGATAGAGCCGACGAACTCGAGCCCGCGAGCATCGCGGTCGCAGCCGAGGCGTGATCCGGTCGCGCGCCGGCTTTACCTGATCCCCGCAACAGCCGATGCGTGATTCGGTCACGCCCGGGCTTCATCCTATCGTCCCCGGCGTCGAGGAATCAATCACCCTCGATCGGTCACCTTTGCCGTCGCGCCGGCATTCAGCCGCGGTAGCGCATCACCGCCTCGAGCATCGCCCGCGTCCCGAACTCCAGCGCTTCGAGCGGAATGCGCTCGTCGGCCGCGTGGATCAGTCGGCTGAAGGGCAGCTCCGGAGGCAGGCGCATCGGCGTGAAGCCGTAGGTCTGGATCCCGAGGCGGGTGAAGTGCCGGGCATCGGTCACCGCCGGCAGCAGGAAGGGGAGAGGGATCGCTCCGGGATCGGCCTCGCGCAGTATCCCGCCGAGCATCTCGAACTGACTCATGTCCGGAAGGGCGGGGGAGGGAGGACCCGGCTCCGTCTCGATCTCCACGTCCTCGCGTACCACCGCCCGCAGCTCGCGCACCAGATCGTCGACCGTCTGACCCGGCAGGATCCGTGCGTCCAGCTCGATGGCCGCCTCGCCCGGGATGACGTTGACCTTCGCGCCGGCCTCGATGATCGTTGGCGTCGCGGTGTTGTGGAGAATCGCCGAGAGGTTGCCGCCGAGAACGCCGAGGCGTGGC
>DATLHO010000007.1:0-6721 GCA_035539855.1 Kapaibacterium sp. (SeqCode)
ACGTATTTACTACGCAGATGCTCACGCCATCGACGCGGCGAGATCCCGGATCTTCAGCACCGTATTCCAGTTCCGCGCCGTCCCGCTGGTGGCGAGCTTCCTCTCGATGATCGCGTTCGTGAGCTTCGACGTTCCGATGCCGTCGGGATAGGCGACGTAGAGCGTTCTGCCGACCGCCTCGATCGATTCGTTGCCGGCGATCGCGGCGCGCAGGCTCTCGACTGCTGTAGGCTTCGGCGCTTCCTTGAGAATCATCGCGACGAGGTGCGACGGATCGCTGGCGGCGAGGTCGTCGAAGGGATTCTTCGCAATCACCGCCGCCCACTCCTTCGCCGTGCGCACCATCACGTCGATGCGCGGGCCGATGCGCTCGGCGACAATCGATTCGAGCGACGCCTCGATCTCCGCTGGCCTGGCCGACGCGGCGCGCGCGACGAGGTTGCCGCTCTGCAGCAGCGTCGCCGGATCGTCGAGTCCGACCTCGAGCGCGGCGGCGCGCAGGGCGGCCATGGGAACGAGATTCTTTCCGCCGACGTTGATGCCGCGAAGCAGCGCGATGATGGTCGTCATGGATGCTCTCGATCGTGAAGCGTTTCGATAGTCCGCGCGTGGTCATCGACGTTCTCGACGCCGCATGGTAAGTTCGGCGCATGGATACAACAACGATCCACAACGCGCTCGTCTCGCAATACCTCGCCGCGCTTGCGATGCTGCGCGAGGCGGTCACCTCGATGCCGCCATCGCTCTGGAACGACCCGTCGTTCGAGAACCGCACGTGGCGCCTGGCGTACCACGTGCTCTTCTACACGCATCTCTATCTCTCGCCGTCGGTGCGCGACTTCGTCCCGTGGGAGCGCGCGATCGCCGACGCCGAGGTTGCGGGCCGTCGCGGGCATCCTCCGTTCGACGTTCCCGACGTGGTCGGCGCGAACACGATCGACGAGATCCTCGAGTACATCGGAATCGTCGAAGCGATGATACCGACGGTCGTCACGGCAACACCGCTCGACGGCGCCTCGGGCTTCGAGTGGATTCCGCTCGAGCGGTTCGAGCTTCACCTCTTCAACATCCGCCACCTTCAGCATCACGCCGCTCAGCTCATCGAGCGGCGACGCGCCGCGGGCGCTAGCGGCGTGGAATGGGTCGGGCGTGCGGAGCCGCACATGCTTGACGAGTCAACAACCGTGAGACAATCCCGCACACATCAACGTCGCCCAACGACGCCGGGCGAGATCCTCGCCGAGGAGTTTCTCACCCCGATGCACATGACGCAGCGCGAGCTCGCCGAGCACATCGGCCACGATATCAAGGTTATCAACCGGATTGTCAAGGGTCGCGCAGCCGTAACGGCGGCAATGGCCCTGAAGCTCGCAGCGACCTTCGAAACGACTCCGGAATTCTGGCTCAATGCTCAGAAGGCCGTCGACCTGTACGATGCGCGGATGCAACTCGGTGCGCTGCCACGACCGATTAGAGTGGGTCGATAGTCCGCTCGGGTCTTGGATGTTCGCAACGCACTGTCGGACCCTCATTTGACCGTCACACCGATCGCGCCCGCGCCACGCTCACGCCCTCGACCATCCTCACCGCCGTCCCGAGAAACTCTGCCAGCTCCTCGCCCGCGCGAGCGAGCGCTCGCTCCTCGCGCGCGTCGATGCGGCGCCCGAGTGCAAGCTCGACGACGGTCTCGTGCGCGCCGTTGACGCGGCGCCATCCTCCGATCGCCAGACCGTCGATCGCCACGATGTGTGGCGCGAGTCGATCGGAGATCACATCCCTGGTCCACACGATCGCGGGATCGAGTGACGGCGCGTGATTGCGATAGGCGACGATGTGCTCGTCGAAGTTCGGCAGAAGATGCACCAGCGGCCGCGATGCACGCGCGGGCCCGGCATCGGTCGCCATCCAGTACGTGGTGCCGTCGACCGACTCGCTCGAGAGCGCACTTCCGATGAGCGCAAGTCCCTCACGGACGTCGCCGATTCGGAGGCCGGACCACCACGCGCAATCATGAACCGTCGCAGGGCCGTGACCACGAAAGTATGCGGCGACGATCGTTGCCAGCGCCTCGTCGCGCGATCTCGTCGGCGTCGCAGGAACGCGCTCGTCGACGAGCACGTACGTCAGGTGCGCGCCGCTGCGGGGACCGCTGCAGATGATCGCGTCGAGCTCGTTGTGCATCAGGATGTGCGCGAGTCGATTGTCGCGCGTCGCGATGCGATTGCGCTCGAGCAACGCGCCGAGCTCCGTGCGCGTGCGGGCATTGCCGTCGCGGAGCTCGCCGATGATCAGCTTCCGGCATCGCTTCAGCAGCGCATCGTCGAGCTCGAGCTGCCGCCGGCGGGCGGCGTCGAGCCGGTGCACGCGCGGCGCGGTCAGCGCGAGAAGCCAGCGCAGATCGCGCGGCAGCACGATGTGCCATGTCGGCCGCATCACGTGCGTGCGGATGAGCCCACCAGCATCGAGCAGCGCGTCGATCGCATCGTCGGTCGTGGGAGCGCAACGCTGCGCGATTGCCCACTTCGCGCCGGGAAGATCCTGCGATTGCGCGGCGAGCATCCACTCGACGACCTGCGTCGGATCGTCGAGGTGGTTGCCGGCGAGCCGCTGGCTGCGCAGGCGCGTGCGGGCGATGTCGAGTGACGGTCTCAGTGGATCTTCTCTCCGCGCTCGAGCATGGCGATCAACTGTGCGATCCGACGCTCGCGTGTCTCGATGCGCTTCGCGGTCTGCACGCGCCAGATGACCGCGTAGCGATTGATGCGATCGAGCGTGAGGAAGAATTCCTGAGCCCGAGGGCTGGCGTCGAGCGCGCGCTGGAGTTCGTCCGGCACCTGTGCGGCGCTCACCGGGTCATAGGCCGCATCCCAGCGCCCGTCGGCCTTTGCGGCGTCGACGGCGGCGATGCCGGGAGCGCGCATGCGTCCGGCGGACTCGAGCGCGGCGACCTTCTCGCGGTTGATTTTCGACCAGAGACTCTTGCGTCCGCGGGGCGTGAACTTCTGCAGGTATGAGTGCTCGTCGAATGTCTTCACCTGGCTGTCGATCCAGCCATAGCACAGCGCCACGTCGAGCGCCGGCACGTAGGTCAGCGACGTGTACGGCGCCTTCTTCTTCGCGAAGCGCAGCCACACGCCAGGCGTATCGGCGTGATGCTCCGCGAGCCACGCCTCCCACGCTTGATCGTCGTCGAAGAGCAGCACGGGATAGTCCTCCGGCGACTTGCGTTCGGCACGGGGTTGCTTCTTGGGAGGCGCCTTCTTGCGGTCGGTCGGCTTCGCGTAGTCCGTCGGCTTCGCATCGTCGGTCGGCTTCGCGGTATTCCGCGCCTTCGTGCCGGGCGTGTCTTTCGTCTTCGGAGTGGTCGAGGATTTCGCAGCCATTGCCGATGTCGTGATTGATGTCGCGGCTCTCAGCGTCGTACGGGAAGGACGATGGCTCGACCGAGCGCGATGACGAGCGCATCCTCGACGGCGCCGGCGACGCGATCGGGAAGGTATCCACGTGAGACGACGGCGCGCCGAAGCGCCCATAGAGAGAATGCCGCCACCGCCGCCGCAACCGCTCCGACGACCGCGCCGCTCGTCACGCTCTCGTCGTGCGCGCGGTGGTAGAGCGCGCCGCAGACGGCGCCGACGGCCACGCGGCCCGCGAACGGACCGAGATCCATGCGCGACGGGACGATGGGCAGTTTGTCGAACACGAGCTCACCGACGGCCGCGAGGCTGACGAGCCGCGCGACGCCGGGAGTGCCGGCGAGACGAAGCAGCGACACCGCTTGCGTGTCGCCTCCCTCGCGCCGGATATGATTGGCGAGAAACGCCGGAGCAGACATGCTCCGCATACCGGCAATCGCCCCAAGGGTCGCAACGCGAGCGAGACTGTTCATGCGAGGAAGATACTCCACAAGCGCGCCACAGCGCGTGGCTGCAGCGCCGACGTTGTTGCGGCATTGCGATCGTAACATCGGCATCGCCAACCCGCATCCGCAACGCCGACCCGCACTGTGGTCGCGCGGCAAACCGCTACATTCTGGTCATTCACCAACCGCCGGCCTGCGTTCGTCCGGCGCATCGATTCATCGAACCTCCTATCCCATGCTCCTGAAAGTCTTCAATGCCGCCGGCGAGCTCGTCGGGCCGATCGACCTGCCGGCCGTCGTCAAATCCGACGACGAATGGCGCGCGCAGCTCACGCCCGAGCAGTTCCAGATCGCGCGCGGCAAGGGCACCGAGCGCGCGTTCTGCGGGACGCTGCTCGACAACAAGAAGAACGGCGTCTACGCCTGCATCTGCTGCTCGCTTCCGCTGTTCTCCTCGAACTCGAAGTTCGACAGCGGCACCGGTTGGCCGAGCTTCTTCCAGCCAGTCGCCGAGGAGAACGTCTCGACCCTCCGCGACATCAGCCACGGGATGATCCGCGTCGAGATCATCTGTTCGCGCTGTCACTGCCACCTCGGTCACGTCTTCGACGACGGGCCGGCGCCGACGGGTCAGCGCTACTGCGTCAATTCGGAGTCGATGTACTTCGTCGACGAGTCGGCGCTTGCGACGCTCGCCGATCCCGCGGTCGCCTGATCGGTCAAGAGCGAATGCCCGCCAATCCTGCACACGAGCCCTCGGCGCCGATCCGTCGAGGGCTCGTGTCGTTGTCGCAATCCGCCGATTCAGAAATCGAACAGATCGTCGAGAAACGAGTCACGTTTCTTGTGCTTCTTCTGCTGGTATGATGCGTCGTGCGATGATCCGCGATGCTCGCGCTCGTAGCGCTTGCCTCCCTCGTAGTTCGTCTCCTCGGCTGAGCGCTCGATGATCTTGTCGAGCTCTCCGCGATCGAGCCACACGCCGCGGCACTGAGGGCAGTAGTCGATCTCGACGCCGCTGCGCTCGGACATAAGCAGGCTCACGTTACAGGCGGGACAGTTCATGGGTCTCCTCGATGATGAGTGGTCGGGTTTTCTCGTTGGCGTTTTCGACGGTGGCGCTGTCGTTCGAGGACTACGCGGTCAGGCCCGTACCGGGTTTCAACCGAGCGCTGACATCACTGTGACGCCCGGCCCTGGCGGGTCCGATAGCTTGCCTGCGAGGTGAATATCATGCAGGACAGCACAACACGCATACGGCCGCTCAGCATCCCGCGCAACGGCAAGCTCAGCGGCATGATCATCACGGCTGCCGTGGCCGTCGTCACGTTCCCGCTCATCTATCTCGACGATGAGGTGCGCGCGCGCTTCCACAAGCCGGTCGGTGACGACGTCGCGGCGATCTTCCTGCTCGGCGCGATCGTCATGGCCGCGCACAAGCTCGAGTCGCTGCTGACGCACGAGTACGAACAGTGTCCGGTCTACCTGACCCAGGCGCGTCAGTGGGGAGCCGATCCGGCCCGCGCGATCTTCCTGACGTTCGTGCCGACGTTCATCGGCATGCTCATGGTCGTCGCGCTCGCGTTGATCGGTCCTCCCTGGCAGCTCGCGATCGTGACCGTGTGGCTTGCGCACGGTCTGCACGAGCTGCACCACGTCGGCAAATCGATCGCGCGGCGGAGAATCTACCCCGGGCTCGTGTCCTCGCTCGTGTTCGTCGTGGTGCAGAGCGGTCTACTCTTTCCGCTTTGGTACGATCTGGTCGATTCCGAGCGCGGAGCGCTTTTCAACGCGTACTACCTCATGCTGCCGATGGTCGTGCTCGCGTTCTACCTCGAGGACCGTCGCTGGATCTCGCACACGCCCCGCCGCATCTGGGATCCACCGCACGTCGCTCCGAAACTGAACAACGAGGGCCGCGGGATCTCGACGCAGATCCGGTAACGCACGCCGAGCTTTCCCGCGACTCGAGGATCCCTCAATTGACCTGGAACTTCAGATCGTCGACCGTCTCGGCGAGCTTGATGTCCTTGTCATTGAACGCCTCGACCTCGAGGCGATATTCTCCGGGCGTGAGCGGCTTCGCGACGGCGAAGCCGTTGCTGTCGACGCGATAGGTGATGTACGGCGACATCACGGCCGCCGAGTCGGGGAAGAGGCTGAACTTGTAGTAGGCCGCGTCGGGGTAGCTATCCCACGCGAGCGCGAGTCCCTGCGCTGCGACGGAGGAGCCGGCCTTCGGGCTGGAGACCTTCAGATCGCTCTTGAAGAGATTCGTCGGCCGCATGAATAGCGTCTTGTCGGCGACGACGTCATAGGTCTCCGAGCTCAGACCGGTGATGCCCGTTGTGGCGAAGACATACGACTCGGTATCGAAGACCTTGGCGAGCAGCGCGCCGTACTTCTTCGGTGGCACGCCGGTGATGACATAGGTACCGGTGCTGTCGGTCGTCGCCATAAACGTGGCGCCACCGCAGCCGTTGCCGAAGCGGTTGAACTCCTCGCACAGCGTGACCTCGATCCCGGCGACAGGCTTGCCGTTGTACAACACCTCGCCCTGCACGTTGCCGGTCCCCGGCGCCGGCTTGCTCCGCTCAACCCCCTCGACACCCGCACTCGATCCAGACTCCTCGGATGTCGACGACGCAACGGTAGAATCACCGCTCGACGCGGCGTCATCGCCATCGCCGGCGTCACCACAGGCGGAAGACAGCAATCCAAGGGCAACAAGAGCAAACCAGAGACGCGCGTAGCGAGCGCGGGAGAGCAGCTTCATCGCGGTATTCCTCGATGGTGATTCGATGCCAGAGTGACAGTGACGACAACCTCAGCGGGGGCCGGCGATAATAAGCCCGCCAC
>DATLHO010000008.1:0-5033 GCA_035539855.1 Kapaibacterium sp. (SeqCode)
GTCCCCACGCCGCTATCCGACGATAGCCAACAGTACAATCACTCAGAGACGAGGAGTGTCGCCGTGCCCGATAAGCAGAACACCACGAGTGTCAGCGAAAGCGAGAATCCCGCAATACCGTCGCCCACTCCGAAGCGGGCGCGGCCCAGAACGATCCACGACTGGTGGCCCAACCAGCTCGACCTGTCGGTGCTCCACCGCCATTCGACCAAGTCCAATCCGATGGAGTCGGATTACGACTACGCGGCGCAGTTCGCGACGCTCGACCTCGACGCGCTCAAGCGTGATCTCGTCGAGGTCATGACGACGTCGCAGGACTGGTGGCCGGCCGACTATGGTCATTACGGTCCGCTGTTCATCCGCCTGACGTGGCACGCGGCCGGCACCTACCGCGTCGCCGACGGACGCGGCGGCGGCGGCGAGGGGCAGCAGCGCTTCGCTCCGCTCAATAGCTGGCCCGACAACGCCAACCTCGACAAGGCCCGCCGACTGCTCTGGCCGATCAAGCGCAAGTACGGACGGAAGATCTCCTGGGCCGATCTTCTCGTGCTCGCCGGCAACGTCGCGATGGAGTCGATGGGCTTCGAGACCTTCGGCTTCGGCTTCGGGCGGCCAGACGTCTGGGAGCCGGAGGACATCTTCTGGGGTCCGGAGGACACGTGGCTCGGTGACCAGCGCTACAGCGGCGATCGCGAGCTCGCCCGTCCGCTCGGCGCCGTGCAGATGGGACTCATCTACGTCAATCCCGAAGGTCCCGGCGGCGAGCCCGATCCGCTTGCGGCCGCGCGCGACATCCGCGAGACCTTCGCGCGCATGGCGATGAACGACGAGGAGACCGTGGCACTGATCGTCGGCGGTCACTCCTTCGGCAAGACGCACGGCGCGGGACCGGCCGGCGAGAACATCGGACCCGAGCCCGAGGCCGCGCCGATCGAGGAGCAGGGTTTCGGCTGGCACAATCGCTACGGCAAGGGCAGGGGCGGCGACACGATCACCAGCGGCCTCGAGGGCGCGTGGACAAACAACCCGACGAAGTGGGACAACGGGTTCCTCGAGAACCTGTTCAACTACGAGTGGGAGCTGACGACGAGTCCGGCCGGCGCGAAGCAGTGGACGCCGAAGAACCCCGAGGCCAACGGCACCGTGCCCGATGCGCACGACCCGTCGAAGCGTCACGCGCCGATGATGCTGACGACCGATCTGGCGCTGAGGGTCGATCCGATCTACGGACCGATCGCCAAGCGCTTCCACGAGAATCCCGATCAGCTCGCCGACGCGTTCGCGCGCGCCTGGTTCAAGCTGCTGCACCGCGACATGGGTCCGCGCTCGCGCTACCTCGGACCGTGGATCCCCGAGCCGCAGATCTGGCAGGATCCCGTGCCCGCCGTCGACCACGAGCTCGTCGGCGAACAGGAGATCGCCGCGCTCAAGCGCACGATCCTCGACTCCGGCCTGACGATTCCCGAGCTGGTCTCGACCGCATGGGGAGCCGCCGCGAGCTTCCGCGGCACCGACAAGCGCGGCGGCGCCAACGGCGCGCGCATCCGGCTCGCGCCGCAGAAGGACTGGGAGTCGAACGAGCCGGCGCGCCTCGCGAAGGTGCTCTCGACCCTCGAACGGATCCAGCAGGACTTCAACGCATCGCAGTCCGGCGGTGTGCGGATCTCAATGGCCGATCTCATCGTTCTCGGCGGATGCGCCGCGGTCGAGCAGGCCGCGCGTAACGGCGGCTTCGACGTCACGGTTCCGTTCACGCCGGGACGCACCGACGCGACCCAGGAACAGACCGACGTCGACACGTTCGACGTGCTCGAGCCCGTCGCCGACGGCTTCCGCAACTACATGCGCTCCGGTGATCCGCTGTCGCCGGAGACCCGGTTGCTCGATCGCGCGAACCTCCTGAACCTGACCGCGCCGGAGATGACGGTGCTCCTCGGCGGCATGCGCGCGCTCGGCGCGAACGTCGGGGGATCGAAGCACGGCATCTTCACCGACCGGCCGGGGACGTTGACGAACGACTTCTTCGTCAACCTGCTCGACATCTCCACGGCGTGGCGTCCGTCGACCGCGCAGGAGAACGTCTACGAGGGCCGCGACCGCGCAACGGGCGAGCCGAGGTGGACCGCGACGGCTACCGACCTCGTCTTCGGTGCGCACTCGCAACTGCGCGCGCTGGCCGAGGTCTACGCGAGCGACGATGCGAAGGAGAAGTTCGCCCGCGATTTCGTCGCGGCCTGGAACAAGGTCATGAACCTCGACCGCTACGATCTGCTGGCCCAGGCGCGCGAGCGCCGGCTGGCGTCGACGAACGGCGGTCGATAGTCACAGAGTCGTCTGTCGGCGCGCGGCCGGTGAGTGATCGCCGGCCGCGCGCGGCATTAGCGGAAGATCACGATGAACTGCTGCGGTCACTGCCAGGATGCCGGCGAGCTCTTCGACCAAAAGGTCGCGCGACGCGAGATGCGCCGCTACCGCTCGCGTGGTCCGTCGAAGAACACGCGCCGTCTGCTCGACGCCCTGCTTTCGCAGCGGCGCGACGACGACACGGTCCTCGACATCGGTGCGGGTGTCGGAGCGATCCCGCTCGAGCTCCTCGGCGCGGGCTTCTCCCGGGCGATTCAGGTGGATGCCTCCCCGGCATACCTCGAAGTCTCACAGCACGAGGCCGCCCGGCGGGGATTCGATGATCGCATCACGTACCGCTTCGGGGATTTCACCGACGTCGCCTCCGACGTCGACCTCGCGGATGTCGTGACGCTCGACCGCGTGCTCTGCTGCTATCCCGACGTCGACCGTCTGGTCGCGGCGTCGGCCTCGAAGGCACGGCATCTCTACGGCGTGGTCTTTCCTCGGGAGCGCCTTGTGACGCGCCTCGGCACAACGCTCGGCAACCTCTACTTCCGTCTGCGCGGCGGCGCGTTCCGCACATACATCCACTCTCGCGAGCGCGTCGAGGACATTCTGCGCCAGGCCGGCTTTCGACGCACCTCGCATGCGCAGTCGTTTCTCTGGCAGGTCGCGGTGTACGAGCGCGTCGAGGCTCTCCACTAATGCGCCGCATGAGCGTCGCACACGTTCAACAGTAGCACCGTGATGAAACAACCTCGAGACCTTGTCGAGCGACGCGAACACTCCGCGCAACTGCCCGCCGGAACGGACGAGCGCTTCAGCGGCTACGGCGTGATGGGCCTTCCGTTCAGTTCGGGTCACGTGCTCGCGATGCGGAGATTCGTCGTCACATCGGTCGGTGAGGGCTATACATCGGTGTGGCACCGCGATCCGAATGGGACGTGGATTTTCTACTCGAACGTCGACGCAACCCACGCCTGCCCGCGCTACTTCGGCGCGGATCTCACCGACACCGTCCGTACGGCCATCAACCTCGCCTGGCCGGCGCCGGATCGACTGCGCGTGACGATTCCCGCGGTGGACTTCGAGTGGGAGGTGGGGCTCGCCCCGACCGCCGCGACTCGCTTCATGAACGCGATGGGGGCGATACTCCCGGAGGCCGCGTGGCGCGCGCCGCTCGTGCTCTCGTCGATGGAGAGCGTCGCCGGTCCGCTCCTTGGCGTCGGTCGCATCGGACTGCAGGGAACGACACCGAACGGACAACGATTCATCGCGAACCCGCGCGTGATCTGGGCGATCACCGAGACTCGTGCTCGCTTCGGCGATGCCGATCTCGGCGCTCCCGGCCCGGTACAGCCGCAGGCCCGGCTCGGCGACTTCTGGATCCCGCAGCGTGGGATGTTCGCGCTCGGCCAGGCCTCGTTCGAGACGTTCGATCCCGTTCGACACTCGTCGCGGACCTCGGCGCAGAGTCGGGTGACTCGATGAGCGGGGGGAGGCCTCCGGACATCGAGCTGCCGATGCGCATCGTTCTGCGTCGCCCTCCCGCCGGTGTTCGCTTCGCGCTTCAGCACGGCGCGGCCGGCGCCAATGGAAAGGCCGCGCTCGTCGGTGCGCTGGACGCGGACGGTCACGGCGATCTCGTCTTCGAGCTCACGGTGCGTGCGCGCATCGGTGACGACGGCTCGATCCGCTTTCTGGGTCCCTTCACGCAGGGTCCGCCCAAAGCACGCTTCGTCTACATCACCGTCGGCACGCGTGCCGGACAGCTCGATTCTTGCTGGGATCGACGCGCAAAGGTGCCGCTCGCCGGGATCTCGGCAGCGATGGCTCGCGCGACGCAGGCGGCGCCGGCGGCGGTGCTCGAGGCTGCCGTAGAAGGCACACTTCCCGACGGATCTCCCACCTGTGCCACGCGACCGTTCGTCAAAGCATGGCACCTGACCTGACCGAAGTAGACCGATCCGACGGGCAGCCGAAACGGCGGCGTCTCGTGCTCGTCCGTCATGCACGGTCCTCGCATGAGCACGCCGCCTGGGTCGACGCTCACGGCTTTCGAGCATGGCGAGCGGCCTACGAAGCGGCCGGCATCGGCGAGCACGAACAGCCGCCGGCAGAGCTCTGGCGCCTGGCGTCGACCGCCGGCCTGGTGCTTGCCAGCGACGCTCCACGCGCCGTGGCGACGGCGCGCCTGCTCGTATCCGTCAGTGATGTGCGAGTGTCACCGCTGCTCCGTGAGCTCGAGCTCGACGGACCCGGCCTCGGTCGCCTCCGTCTCCCGCTGCGCGCCTGGGCGCTCGGCGTCGGCGCGCGCATCCTCGGTCGGATGATGCTGCGGCGCTATCCATCTCCCGTCGAGGCCGCACGCATCACCGACGCGGCGACGATGCTCGACGAGCACGCCGATCGACACCATCTCGTCGTGGTCGTGACCCACGGGATGTTCCGTCGACGCCTCGCGTCGGAGCTCGAGCGGATCGGGTGGCGGCGTGAAGCTGGCAAGCGCACGATGGAGCCGTGGAGCGCATGGATGCTCAGCAGGAAGTGAATCAGCAGTTGACGAATGTGGAGGTCCAGTGTTAGCAACGATCCCGGCCGACGTCCAGAAGGAGATACTCGTACGGCTCGAGGCAATCGAGGCCGCAGGCAACGTCCGCATTCTCTTCGCGGTCGAATCAGGCAGC
>DATLHO010000009.1:0-9124 GCA_035539855.1 Kapaibacterium sp. (SeqCode)
GCCTCGAGCGACGTCGCGACGACGACGGGCCGCCCGTCGGCCCGCGCGCACGCGACGGCCTCGCGCAGGCATCGCTCCTCCTCGTCGTAGTCACCATCGACGCTGGCAATCGACGCGAGCACCTGCCAGACGATCGCCATCTGCCGCCGGTCGTCGGCCAGGGCCGCCCATCGCATCGCCTCGTGCGCTCGATCGCGCGCCACGGCGAGGCCGGCACCTTCGGCGGTGACGACCGCCTCGTGCGTCAGCAGCGCCGCGATGCACAGGACGTTGCGGCGCTCGCGCGTCGTCAGTCGCGATGGCTCCTGCGGGAGCTCCTCCGGCGGCTCGATCCCGGCATCGCGCATCCTGCGCAGCCACCCGTCGATGATCTCGCGAAGAAGTGCGGCCATCTCGTCGAGCCCGGTGGCACTGGTTTCCGGGAGCCGGTGCAGCATCGTCTGCTCGATCCTCGTCTGGAGCCCTCCGGAGCGTGAGCTCCGCGCGAGCTCGCGCAGTCTCGAGACCGTCAGCACGGCCTCCTCGGCGCGCCTGGTGGCCGTCGTCGTCGATGCGGTCGAAGTGGAATCCTGCATGGAAATGAGGCAGATGGGAGCAAACGCGGACGACGCAAGCTAGGACCGCGCCCGCGCCGCGGCAAGCGCGCGGGCGATCCCCGGAGCCATTTGCACCCCTGACGTACCCCTTCCCCGTTTTGCCTCGCGATCGGGCCACGGTAGTTTCGTCCTCGTCCCGTCAGGTCCGGCGAAGACCCTTTCGCCCGCTCGCATCGAAATCCCCAGCACCATGTCCAACCGATCGCACCACTCGGCGTGTGCGCACTGCGCCCGCGTCGTCCTGTTCCTGTTTCTGATCGCGCTCGCCCCGACCCCGCACGCGCTCCTCGCGCAGACGACGGTCACGCGCGACGTCGTCGCCGGCAGTGGAGGCACGACCGCCAGCGGCCGCTACTCGCTCCGTGGCACGGTCTCGCAGACCGCCGCCGCGCGCGTGGCGAGCTCCTCATCCGACCGCCACGACATCGGCTTCTGGTACCGTGCGTACCAGCCGGAGGTCGTCGCGCGCGTCTCGATTCCGCACCTCGAGGCCGAGGTCGGCACCCGCGTCACCGTCCCGATCACCCTGACGACCACCGCATCGCGCACGCCCTTCTTCGAGCGCTCGTACCGCGCGCGCATCCGCTTCAACGGCACGCTGCTGCGGGCGTCGGGCTCGACGCCGGCCTGTACGTGGGAGGAGGACGACTGCGTGCTCGAGCTCACCGGGGTCGCGCGCCAGGACGGCGTGCTCGCCGAGCTCGAGTTCATCGTCGCCCTCGGCAACGCCGAGAGCACGCCGATCGCGATCGAGTCGTTCGAGTGGGGACAGAAGCGTGAGGACGAGCGGATCACGACCTATCGCGACAACGGCGAGCTCACGCTGCTCGGCGTCTGTCGCGAGGGCGGCGAGATCCGCCTCATTCGCTCCGGCTCGTTCCTGTCGCGACTTCGCGTCTGGCCGAATCCCGTCACGACGCAGGGTACCGCCGAGATCGTCTCGGCGGAGACCGGTCCGGTCACCGTGCTGCTCGTCGACATGCTCGGCAACACCGTCGCGACGCTCGTCGACCAGCACGCCGAGGCGCAGCGACTCTACCAGGTCGCCCTCGATCTCTCCGGCATCTCCAGCGGGTCGTATCACCTCGTCTACATCACTCCCTCGCAGAGAAGCTCGCAGCGCCTGCTCATCATGCAGTAGCGCCTCGAAGCCCTCTCACGATCCCATCCACACATGAACCAGTACACACTGGCGACGCTCTTCCTGTGCGTCGCCGCGACGGCCCTTCACGCCCAGGAGGCGACCGAGGCGTGGCGCTTCTCGCTGCACGGCGGCGGACAGCACATCGCGCACGACACCGAGCTGCCGGGCCTGCCGGAGGTGCCGAGCTGCGCTCCCGGATTCACCGATGGCAGCGGCAACGGCATCGCCCTCGGCATCGCCGCCGAGCGTGCGATCGTGCCGTCGCTGTCGGCCGGACTCCGCGTGCTCTACCAGACCTACGGCGCGACGCTCACCGCGCGCGACCAGCAGCTCGTCTCGGCGATGCACGATACCGTCACCGCGACGTTCGAGTACACGATCGAGACGACGCACCGCGCCGTCGGCACCGAGCTCATCCTCGGCTACGAGCCGCTGCGCGGGCTTCGCGTGCTCGCCGGAGCGCGCCTCGACGTCATCACGGGCGCCAGCTTCCACCAGCAGGAGGCGATCGTCTCGCCCGGCACCATCCGCTTCGAGAACGACCGCCGCACGCGCAACGAGGCCGACGGCGAGATCGCGACGACGGCGTCGACGCACCTCGCGGTGCTGGCCGGACTGCGCTACGATCTCGCGCTCGACAGGGCGCGCCGGCTTCTGCTCTCGCCCGAGGTGCTCGCCTGGCAGGGACTAGGCGACCTCGATCCGAGCGCGCCGTGGTCGCTTCGCGGCGTGCGCTTTGGCGTCAGCGCGTCGTACGTGCTCTTCGGCACCGAGTCCGCGTCGCCGATCGAGCCGGGGACCATCGAGGACACCTCGGTCCCGCAGGGAGGCAACGAGGTGCGTCCGGTCCCGGGTCGCTAGTCCGCACATCGAACATTCATTTCTCGTCACAGCATACACCGAACTCATGTCCACACCGTTCCTCCACCGACCTCTGGCGGCGCTCGCGCTCATCGCGCTCGTGCTGGCCGGCAGCGCACTACCGATGCGGCTTGCGGCACAGACCGCGCCGCCGCGCCTGCTCTCGTACCAGGGCGTGCTCTCCGACGACACGCGCACGGCCGTCCCCGACGGCAGCTATCCGATCACCTTCCGCATCTACGCGCAGCCGACCGGTGGCGCGGTGCTCTGGGAGGAAAAGACGACGGTCGCGACGATCGACGGCGTGTTCGAGACCGTGCTCGGCGCGACGACGCCGATCACGCTCGCGTTCGACGTGCCCTACTGGCTGGCGATCGAGCTGGCCGGCGACGCCGAGATGACGCCGCGCGTGCAACTGGTGAGCGCGCCCTACGCGATCCGCTCGCTGACGGCCGACACCGCGATGCAGCTCGACGCCGGAGCCACGGGCGTCGTGCGCTCGGTGAACCTGCTCGACGGCGACGTCGTCGTTGCCGCCGAGGGCATCGCGAGCGTGCGCATGGCGGGCGATACGATCTCGATCGTCGTGCCGCAGATGCTGCCGCTGAATCCGTCCGACGGACAGCACATCCGGTGGAACGCGACGACAGGCGCGTGGGAGGCGATCGATCCCCGCGCGGACACGTCCGTCACGACCACCGCTCGCCTGACCGGGCGGGGCACCGCGAGCGCTCCGCTGGACATCGCGCAGATGGGCGCGACCAATGGACAGCCGCTGGTCTGGGACGAGACGTCGCGCGCATGGCGGCCGGGCGAGTCGGGCGTGCAGAGCATCGCGCCGATCACCGGCACCGGCTCGACGGCCTCGCCGCTGAAGCTCGAGGAGGGAACCTCCGATCGGCAGGCGCTCGTCTGGAGCGCGACCGAGCGTCGATGGGTCGCGGCCGAGCAGAGCGTCCGCTCCTCGAACGAGATCACCGGGGATGGCACGGCGGCGACGCCGCTGCGGCTCGCCGCGCAGGGCGCGATGGGCGGACAGGTGCTGCGCTGGGATGCGACCGTCGGAGGCTGGCGACCCGGAGCGCCGATCACGGCGGTCACGGCGCCGCTGCGCGGCGGCGGCATCGCCGGCGATCCGCTGATGATGGAGCCCGGCACGCGCTCGGGACAGCTCCTGCACTGGAACGGCGTGCAGTGGACGGCGCTGCCGACGCGACTGCCGGTCGACGGCGAGGTGCTGCGCTGGAACGGATCGACGGGGTCGTGGGAGCCCGCGGGCATCGTCGTGACGGGCGCGGTGCCGCTGAGCGCGGGCGCGATCTGGTACGGCGGCGCGACGAACACGGCGACGGAGCTCCCCGCCGGCGGCGCCGGCCAGGTGCTCGCGATGAACGGCGCCGGCACGCGGCCGCAGTGGACGAGCACGCTGGCGGTCGACTCGATCGGCGCGCGCACGGTGACGACGAGCGGCGACGTCCGCGTCGGTGGCAGCCTGACCGTGGGCGGACCGGCGGTCGATCTTCCAGCCGGCTCGATCGGCAATGCGGAGCTGGCGAACCCGGCTGTCGCCGTCCGCTACGGCGCCGGCATCGCTGGTGACACGGTGGTCGCGCTCGGCGACACGCTCGATCTCGGCAACACCGGCGTCCTGTCGATCACCGGAACGACGAACCAGGTCATCGCCAGCGCGGCGACGGGCGCCGTGACGCTCTCGCTGCCGCAGGACATCCACACCGACGCGCGTCCGACGTTCGACGGCGTGACGCTCGACAACCTCGTCACGACGAGCGTCTCCGACACGGTACTGACGATGAGCGCCGGCGCGGTGCAGGCGCGCTCGGTCGCGTCGCTCGTCGGAACCATCGGACAGCTCGTGTGGACGACGACCGGCAACGCCGGAACGAATCCCGCGACGAACTTCCTCGGCACCATCGACAACCAATCGCTCGACATCCGCGTCAACAACGAGCGCGTGATGCGGTACTCGCCGGAGGCCAGTCCGAACATCATCGGCGGCTACATGACGAACTCGATCGCGGCCGGTGTGCACGGCGCGACGATCGCGGGCGGCGGAACGAGCGTGTCGCCGAACTCGATCGCGACCGGGTCGCTGACGGCCGTCATCAGCGGCGGCGCCGGCAACGCGATCGGCAGCAGCGCGGTGCGCGCGACGATCGGCGGCGGCATCAACAACACGATCGGCAACGGCAGCTACCAGTCGACGATCAGCGGCGGCGCCGTCAACCAGGTCGCCGCCGGATCGCGCGACGTGGTGATCGCCGGCGGCGGCATCAACTGGGTCGGCGCGAACTCGGCGTGGGGCGTCATCAGCGGCGGATACCGCAACTACATCCGCGACAACGCGGCGAACTCCACGATCGGCGGCGGCATCCAGGACACGATCTACGACAACGCGGGAACCTCCACGATCGCCGGCGGCACGTTCAACGCCATCGGCACTTCCTCGGGAACGAGCACGATCGGCGGCGGCAACTCCAACAAGATCCTCGCGAGCTCGAGCACCAGCGTGATCGCCGGCGGCGCGTCGAACACGACGGCCTCAACGACCACCGTCATCGGCGGCGGCGATATCAACGACATCGGCACGAACTCCCGCTGGAGCCAGATCGCCGGGGGACACAACAACAACATCCTCAACGACAGCTACGAGTCGACGATCGGCGCGGGCGAAGGCAACGACATCGGCCCGAGCGCCGTCCGCGGGACGATCGGTGGCGGCTCGTTCAACGACATCCTGCAGAGCTCTTCGAACTCGACGATCGCCGGAGGCTACGGCAACCAGATCGCCATCGCCGCCGATCGATCGACGATCGGAGGCGGCATGTCGAACCGCATCGCGCAGAGCGCGTCGGTCGCGGTCGTCGCCGGCGGCACGAACAACATCGTCGACACGAGCGCGTGGGGCTCGACCATCGGCGGCGGACAGAACAACGTCATCGACAACGGCTCGTCGATCTCGGTGATCGATGGCGGCGACGGCAACCGCATCGGCACCTCCTCGAGCGGCGCCGTGATCGCCGGCGGCCAGACCAACGCCATCGGCAACAACGCGCGGATGTCGGCGATCGCCGGCGGACGCGGACTGACGCTCGACGGCCGCGGCAGCTTCGGCTTCCTCGGCGGCAACGACAACGGCTCGCGGGCAATGAGCATCGCCGACATCGACGTCGCGGTCCTCGGCAACACGAACCTCTGGCTTGCCAACAACGACAACTCGGCGTCGCAGCTCCGCTTCTTCGAGGCGAACGCGACCGTCGGAGCGTTCCCCGGCACGACGAATCACTCGTCGTTCGAGGCGCAGTCGCAGGTGGCCGACATCCGCTACATCCTTCCCGACACCGCCGGCATCGTCGGCGATCTGCTCGCGGTCAGGACGGTCTCGGGCACGTCGGTCACGCTCGACTGGGCGGCGAGCGCGACGACGCCGACGTGGTCGCTCACCGGCAACGCCGGCACCACGCCGGGGACGCACTTCATCGGGACGACCGACGCGCAGGCCTTCGAGATCCACGTCGACGAGTCGGGCGTCGCCACCGGCGGCCGCCGGCGCGTCATGCGCTACGAGCCGAACGCGACGAGCGCGAACATCCTCGGCGGTCACTGGGCCAATGCCCTCGCGGGCGGCGTCGTCGGCACGACGATCGCCGGCGGCGGAGGCAACGGAACGCCCAACACGATCAGCTCCGACTGGGGAACGATCTCCGGCGGCAAGTCGAACGCGATCGGCACGACGTCGATCAACGGCACGATCTCCGGTGGCGTCAGCAACCAGATCACCGGCGCGGCCGGCAACGCCACGGTCTCCGGCGGCATGGGCAACGTGATCACTTCGGGCGACCACACGACGATCTCGGGCGGCTTCAACAACCGCATCCAGACCGGCTCGTTCGGTTCCACTCTCGGCGGCGGCACGAACAACGCGACCGCGTCGCACACGACGATCATCGCCGGAGGCAACGGCGGGTCGATCGGCACGGGCGCACAGTTCTCGACCATCGGCGGCGGACACCTCAACGCGATCGGCAACGGCGCGTTCGGGTCGACCATCGTCGGCGGCGTCAGCAACGCGATCGGAACGAACGCGTCGTACTCGACGATCGCCGGAGGCCACGGCCTGACGCTCACCGGCTCAGGCTCGCTCGGCTTCCTCGGCAACAACACGGGGGCGAACGCCATGTCGGTCGCGACCGCGAACGTCACGGTGCTCGGCAACACCGACCTGTGGCTTGCCAACAACGACAACGCCGCGTCGGCACTCCGGCTCTACGAGCCGAACGCGACGGCCGGCGCGTTCCCCGGCGCGACGAACTACTCGTCGCTCGCCTCGCAGGCGCAGGCCGCCGACATCGACTACCTGCTCCCGGCCGCGGCCGGCGTCATGGGCGATCAGCTCACGATCACCGCCGTCGCCGGCAGCACCGTCACGCTCGGCTGGGCCGCCGCGTCGGACCGCCGGATCAAGTCCGACATCGTGACGCTCGACGGCGAGCGCTTCCTGTCGGGCCTCCGCGCGATCCCGCTCGGCTCCTGGCGCTACACCACCGATCCGTCGGGCCGCCGTCACTACGGCATCATGGCCCAGGACTTCAAGACGTTCTTCGGCAACGACGGCCTCGGCGAGATCGGCACCGACTCGACCGTCAACGACCTCGACCTCATCGGCGTGTCGTACCTGTCGATCCAGGCGCTCGAGAAGCGCACTGCGAGCGACCGCACCGACATCGAGGAGCTCAGGTCCGTGGTGAACGCACTGAAGGAGCAGCTCGAGGAGCTGCGCCGCGAGAACGCCGAGCTGCGCGAGCGGCTCGACTAGGATTCGACGTGGGCACACGCGGTCAGGGCCGGTTCATCGCACGATGGGCCGGCCCTGTCGCATTGGTACGCATGTGCCGCCGTCGGATGTAGATTGCGCCCATGACTCCGGAAGAACGCACCGCGAAGTGGACCGCCTACTACGAGCGCACCGCCGGCGAGCCGCCGCGCAAGTCGCTGCTGCGCGCCCTCGAGCTCCATGGCGACGCTCCGCCAGGTCTCGCCGTCGATCTCGGCTGCGGTGGAGGACGCGACACGCTCGAGCTGCTCGAACGTGGCTGGAGCGTCGTCGCCGTCGACCGCGAGCCCGCCGCGACCGAGCGCGTCGAGGCGATCGTGCCCGAAGCGCATGCGGACCGCCTGCGGACGCTCGCCGAGCCGCTCGAGACCGTCGAGATCCCATCGTGCCTGCTCGTCAACGCGAGCTACTCTCTGCCCTTCTGCGCGCCCGATCGCTTCGCCGCGATGTGGTCGCGCGTGCGCGAGGCGATCGTCCCCGGCGGTCGCTTCACCGGACAGATCTTCGGCGACCGCGACGAGTGGCGCGACAACCCGGAGCTCACCTTTCACACGCGCGACGAGACCGAGGCGCTCTTCGACGGCTTCGAGATCGAGGACTTCACCGAGCTCGACGAGGATGGCCTGACGTCGATGGGCGAGGCCAAGCACTGGCACGTGTTCACGGTCATCGCGCGGAAGCCCGATGCGCCGGCGCGTCCGCTCGGAGACGACTGAGCTCGAACCGCAGTCGGCTCGCTTCGCTCGACGTGTCGATCATCACGCCCTGCCATCCGATGCGACCATTCACCGTCATCATCGTTCTACTGCTGAGTCTCGCCAGCGTCGAGGCCCAGCCGGCCGCGCGCGCCGATGAGGGCCTGCGGACCGCTCGTATTGCCGCGGCGGGGCGGCTGTGGGGGCGCATCAAGCACTTCCACCCGTATCTCGCCACGCGCCATGTGGACTGGGATCGCGCGCTCGTCGAGGCCCTGCCCTCGATCGGCACGGCGCGCTCGCGCGACGCGTACATCGCGGCGATCGACGCGATGCTCGCGAAGCTCGACGACGGCTCGACGCGCGTCCTGGCGGCCGGCGGTCGGACGACGGAGCTGCCGATCGGCCGCGCGCTCCGCATCGACGACGGCGTGATCGTGGTGTCGTTCTCGACGATCGCCCGCGCGGAGGCCGACGGCGCGCTGCCCTTCCGGTTCGTCGCCGACAGCGTTGGTGCGCTCATGAGCTCGGCCCGTGCGATCGTGCTCGACATGCGCGGCCGTGGATGGGATGCCACGCAGGATCCCGAGTACTATTTCGCGGAGGAACTGGCGGCGGTCGTTCCGCGGATCATCGACGCGCCGGTGCAGACCGCGACGTGGCGCTATCGGATGCACAACGGATTCGCTCCGCAGCAGGGCACCAGCTCCGGCGGATACTACTCCGCGCTCGTGACACTGACGCCGGATCTGATCACGCCGCACGCCGCCGGGCGCGCGCTGCCGATCGCCATCGTCGTCGATCGCTCTACGCCGATGGGCTTCGACATCGCGAGCGGACTGCGCGCGGCGGGTCGCGCGATCGTCGTTTCGGAGTCGGATCGGTCGGAGAGCATCGGCGCGCTCACGAACCTCGTCGAGCTGACCGACTCGGTCGTCGTCGCGATGCGCACCGCCGAGCTCGTCGGTGTGGATGG
>DATLHO010000010.1:0-8642 GCA_035539855.1 Kapaibacterium sp. (SeqCode)
GATCGCGCGCGCGCTCGAGTCCGAGACGGTGATCACCGAGCGCGAGGGGATCAGCCGGCGCGAGCACTCGCGCTTCGTGCTGCTGGCGACGACGGTGCCGACCGAGCGCGACCTGTCGCTCGGCGTCGCCGATCGCGTCGCCTTCCTCGTGGGCGCCGAAGATCGCTCCGACGACGCGACGCATCTGCTGCTGCGGCGCATCGAGCGCTTCAACGAGCATCCCGACGCGTTCGTGCGCGAGTGCGATCCGTCAGAGCGGCGCACCGCCGAACACGTGACGACCGCGCGGCTGCTCTACCCGATGGTGCGCTGCAGCGAGGGAGACCTGCAGTGGATCGCCGAATCTGCCGAGCGCCTGGCGGTCGGCGGCAACCGCGCGGAGATCTTTGCGGCGAAAGCCGCGCGGGCGCACGCGGCGCTGCGGGGAGAGCGCGAGGTCGGCGAAGGCGATCTGCAGTTCGCCCTCGCGACGGTGCTCGCGCCTCGCGCGCAGAACGTGCCGCACGAGGCGAGCGGCGGTGACGCCGAGGGCGGAGAGGGGGGAGACGGAGAGGGCGAGAGCACCGGCGGGACGCCGCCGCCACCGACGCCGACGCGCTCGCGTGAGGACTCCGGCGACGGCTCATCCGAGGACGAGAGCACCGACGACGACGGCGACACGTCCGCGGGGCAGGGGATGGCAGGCGGCGCCGACGAGCTCGACAGCCGTGTGCTCGACCCGGTTGACTTCGACGCGCCGTTGCCAGCGCTCGCTGAGTTCCTCGCGGCGCGTCGCAGCACCAGCGCCGGACGGCACGGGGCGATGCCGCAGTGGCAGCGCGGGAGACACACGCGATCGATCGAAGGGGAGACCCGCGGGCGCCGCATCGCGATCGGCGCGACGCTGCGCGCCGCCGCGCCGCACCAGCGCTCGCGCGGCCGCGAGGGCGGCGACGAGCGGCTCGTCATTCGCGGCGACGACATCCGCCTGAAGCGCTTCACGCAGCGCTCGGGCACTCTGTTCATCTTCTGCGTCGATGCGTCGGGATCGATGGCTGCCAACCGCATGCGCGAGGCCAAGGGCGCGGTGACGCGCCTGTTGCAGGACGCGTACGTCAACCGCGACACGGTGGCACTGATCGCGTTCCGCGGCCACGACGCCGAGGTGATACTGCCGCCGACGAGCTCGGTCGAGCGCGCGAAGCGCTCGCTCGACGTGCTGCCGACCGGTGGGGGCACGCCGCTGGCGTCAGCGCTGATGAAGGCCTATGCGATGGTGGAGCTGGCGAGGCGTCGCGAGGTGGAACAGTCGATCGTGGTGCTGCTGACCGACGGGCGCGCGAACGTTCCGATGGCCGAGAATGCCGCGGGGATGATCATGGAGGTGCGCCGCCAGCACGTGCGCCGCGAGCTCGAGACGATCGCCGTGGCGTACCGGCGCGGAGGCATCCGCGCGCTCGTGATCGACACGCGCCAGAGCTTCGGCGAAGCTTCCGAGGCAGTGCGGCTTGCGGAGCTACTCGGCGCGCGGCACTTCTTTCTTCCGCGTCTCGAAGCACGCGAGCTCGCCGACGTCGTCAGCGGTGCGGTGCGCGCTACGTCTCGATCTTCACGGTGAAGTCGCGGCCGCACGACGTGCACCGGTAGGCCGCGGTGATCCAGTTGAACTGGGCGAAGGACTCGAGCTCGACGAGATCCCCCTTGCACTCGCGCCAGATGCAGTGCTGCAGATCGATTTCGAACTCACCGGTTTCAGGATCACTCATGGTGCTGTCTCCTTGAGAATCCGCAGCTCGACGCGCCGGTTGAGCACCCGCCCGTCGGCGGTGTTGTTGTCGCCGAGCGGCTGCGTGGCTCCGTAGCCCTTGACGTCGATGCGATCGGCCGGCACGCGGTTGCCGACGAGGTAGGCCTTGACTGCCTGCGCGCGAGCCAGCGACAGCGCCTGCGCGGCCGACGCGGAGCCTCCGTCGTCGGTGTGCCCGGCGATCTCGACGCGCACGTTCGGGTTGGCCCGCAGAAAGAGCGCAGTGCGATCGAGGTCGACGACCGAGATGCGCTCGAGCGAGCTCTCGCCCTCGGCGAAGAAGACCAGCAGGCGGATCGATCCGCTGATCGGCTGCAGCCTGAAGTCGATCGTTCGCCGGGTGTTCGTCTCGAGTCCGAACGGAACGTCGATGCGCTCGGAGTGGAAGAGGTGATCGAGCGCCTGTGCCGTGACGGCGTAGTCGAAGCCACGCGGCAGCACCAGGGCGTAGCGGCCTGTGTGCGGGTCGGTGTTGAAGACTCCGACTGGATGATTGCCGATCAGATCGGTGACCGTGATCGTCGCCGCGGTCGGCCGTCCCTTCGAGTCCTGCACCGCTCCGGTGACGAGCATCAGAGGGTCGACCGGCACCGGCACGGGCCGGATCTCGTAGAGGTCGTAGCCGGTCTGCGCTCCCCCGCGGTTCGACGCGACGAACGCGCGGTCGCCCGCGGCCGACATCGAAAAGGAGATCTCGTCGTCGCCGCTATTGATCGGCGTGCCCATGTTCGTCAGCATGCGAACGCCGCCGATCTCCTCGACCGCGAAGACATCGAAGCGCCCTAGACCGGGGTGGCCGTTGGAGCTGAAGAAGAGCGTCCGGCCGTCGGGCGAGAGCCACGGGGTCACCTCGTCGAACGCCGTGTTGACGAGCTCGCCCATGTTGATCGGCCGCTCCCAGTTGCCGTCGCGACCGCGGCGACAGCTCCAGATGTCCTTTCCGCCGAGTCCACCGGGACGATCGCTCGAGAAGTACAGCGCGGCGCCGTCGGCGCTGACGCAGACCTGCGAGTCCCAGTACGCGCCGTTGACGGGCAGTCCGACGTTCGTCGGCACGGTCCACGGCGTGATCTCCTCGGCGAGCGCACCGCGCGGACCCGACTCGACGCGGTACAGGTCGCAGTCGCCGAGGCCGTAGTCGCAGCCGGCGAAGTACATCATGTCGCCTCCCGGCGAGATCGAGGGCGTGCCGTTGCTCTGCTCGTTGTTGACCTCGATCGTCAGCGCTGGCGGGCTCCACGACCCGGCGCGCGAGCGCGACGAGTAGATGCTGTGACGTCCGGCGGAGCCGGCGCGGCTCGACGTGAAGTACGCGACCGTCGTGTCCAGGGGCATCGCCAGGGAGAACTCGTCGGCCGCGCTGTTGAGTCCGGCAAGGGGAAGGAGCTGGATGTCGGTGCGGGTGACGATGAGCTCCTCCGGCAGCGGGACCGGCCCGGCCGCGGTCGTCGATCGGCCGCCTCCGCATCCGGCGACGCCGATGGCGGCCGCGGCGAAAACGAGCGCGAGACGATGGCTGAAGAAGGTCGGTCGGGTTCGCGAGAGGCGCATACTGCTCCGCTTGAGGCTACCGCAGCTCGTATCGGAGTACTGCGGAAACACTGTAGATGTCGAGATCCGATTCGGGCGACTTGTTGATCGCGCCGGTGCCGAAGTCGAGCGTCAGCTCCGGGGAGAACGACAGGCCTTCGGCGATCGGGTAGACGAGGCCGAAGCCCGTGCGGATCGCGAAGTGCAGTCCCGAAGGATCGACCATCGGCGCATCCTCGTCGATGCTGCTGAGGCCGGTGCCGGGGAACGTGTGCGTCGGATCGTCGAACGCGCGCGTGCGCGTGATGCGCGACGTCAGCACGCGGTCGGCGGTGAGACCGGCCAGCAGATAGAACGACGGGAACGCGAGCTTCGCGGCGGCGCCGAACTTCAGGTAGCTGATGCTCGCGCTCCACTCGTGCTGCGCAAGCCCGACGCCCGCATTGCCGTCGGCGCTCTCGAACTCCTGACGCACGGTCCCCTCGCGGCCGAACTCGGCGCGGACGAACTCGATGCTCCCGACGACCGAGAATCCGGTGTTGACCGGGTACTCGAGCTCGCCTCCGCCGCCGAAGCCGAAGCCCGAGACGTGCGAGTAGACATCCTGCTCGCCCGAGGTCTGGCCGACGTCGAGCGCGGTGTTGTCGAGATAGCGATCGTTCGAGTAGGCCGCCCAGTTGAATCCCGCGCGCGCCGCAATCTTGAGATAGGGCGTGTTCTGGCGTGTGTTGGGATTCAGGACATCGGCCGGCAGCGGAAACGGCGCGAGCTCGAGCGACGACGAATCCGTTCCCGTGGAGCGAGCGTCCGTCATGCGGGCGCTGGCGAGCGGTTGTGCCGGAAGAACGGAAGCCGAGACGAGGAACAACGCGAGCGCAGCGACGCACGAGGGGCCGAGTCCGATCCGCCCTGTAGATTTCGCCATGGACTCCCTTGGTATGGTTGCTGCACCGCAGCGACTGTAGCACAATAGCCCGTTCACAAACAGTGCCAGATCTCGATGAAGATAGCAACCTGGAACGTCAACGGCATCCGCGCGCGCGAGGCGCAACTGCTCGAATGGCTCGCCGAGGAGCAGCCGGACGTGCTCTGCCTGCAGGAGATCAAGGCGTCGCTGACGCAGGTGCCCGCCACGCTCGCGGCGCTCGATGACTACTGGAACCTCTGGCATGGCGGCGGCGGCTACTCCGGCGTCAGTCTGCACCTCAGGAGGGAGCGCTTCGGCGAGGAGCCGACGTTCGAGCATCCGCCGTTCGACATGGAGACGCGCATGGTGCAGGCCGAGGTCGACGGCATCGTCTTCGCGTCGGTCTACATCCCGAACGGAGGGAAGGACTATCCGGCGAAGCTTGCGTTCCTGCGCCACATGGCCGATTATGTCGACCAGGTCCACCGCTCGGGCCTGCGGCTGGTGCTCTGCGGCGACATGAACATCGCCCGCGAGAACCGCGACGTCCACCCGAGCCAGTTCAAGGAGGGCATGATCGGCGCCCGCGACGACGAGCGCGCGATCTTCGAGGAGATGATTGCTCACGATCTCGTCGACATCGGTCGTACGCTCGATCCCGACAACGATCGTCTGTTCACGTGGTGGCCGTTCTGGAGAGCGGCGCGGCAGCGAAATCTGGGCTGGCGGCTCGATTACGTCTTCGCGTCGAAGGAGATCGCCGGCGCTGCCCGCGAGAGTCACGTCCGGCGCGAGGTCGGTACGAGCGACCACGGCCCGGTGATCGTCGTTCTCGACGATTCCGCGTTGTAGAGTCCCCGGCTGCAACAACGGGGGACCGATGACCGTTAGTCCCCGACATTCCCTAAGCGACGACCATGAAAATCCAGGCGACCACGATGGATACGGCGAACCAGCCCCAGCCTCGCAAGTACTCCCAGGACGAGGTTTCCGCCATCCTTCGGCGCGCGCTCGAGCGCCAGGGCACGACCTCCGGGATCACGCACGACGAGCTGATCGAGACCGCGCGCGAGCTCGGGATCGACCCGACCGCTCTCGAATCGGCGATCAGCGAGCAGCGCACCGTCGGCGAATACGAGACGGCCCGCTCCGAGTACCTGATCCATCGACGCCAGAAGTTCTACGAGCATCTCCGCTCCTACCTCATCGTCAACTTCGTCCTGCTCGTCCTCGACATGGTCGTCACCGAGGGCACCTGGTTCTTCTGGCCCCTGCTGGGCTGGGGCATCGGCGTCGCCTTCGACGCGGCCGACACGTTCTGGCCGAAGGAGAAGGACATCGACCGCGGCGCGCGCCGGGTCATGGAGAAGCGCGCACGCCAGGAGGCCGAGCTGCGCAAGCTCGAGCGGAAGAACGCCCCGAAGCAGTTCACGTTCGAGGCCCGCGACGGCAAGATCGTCATTGAGAAGGGCGACAAGAGAATCGAGATCGGATAGGTCCTCCGAGACCCAGATGCGACGAGGAGCGCTCCCGACCGGGGCGCTCCTCGTCGCGTTTGGCCGCCGGCGAAACACTCCGCAAAGCGAAATCCCCAATCGGCAATCGCACGCTTGAGCGCAGTTGCGTAGATTAGCGTTTTGTAGAAATCCACACATCGACTGCTCACCGTCGTGACTGCTCTTCCCTCCCTCGGCTCCAAACCATCCGGCGACGCGAAGCGTACGGCCAGATACATCTTCATCACCGGCGGCGTCGTCTCGTCGCTCGGCAAGGGGATTACGTCGGCCTCGCTGGCGATGCTCCTGAAGTCGCGCGGCCTGAAGGTCACGATCCAGAAGTTCGATCCGTACATCAACGTCGACCCCGGCACGATGTCGCCGTACCAGCACGGCGAGGTCTTCGTGACCGACGACGGGGCGGAGACCGATCTGGACCTCGGGCACTACGAGCGGTTCCTGAACCAGTCGATGACGCAGAAGAACAACACGACGACCGGGCAGGTGTACTTCGAGGTCATCACCCGCGAGCGGCGTGGCGACTACCTCGGCAAGACCGTCCAGGTGATCCCGCACATCACCGACGAGATCACGCGCCGCATGACCGCCCTCGGCGACACCGGGATGTACGACATCATCCTCGTCGAGATCGGCGGCACCGTCGGCGACATCGAGTCGCTGCCGTTCCTGGAGGCCACCCGACAGCTCGACCAGAAGCTCGGCCGCGGACGCGCGCTGCACATCCACCTGACGTACGTGCCGTACATCGCCGCCGCCGGCGAGCTCAAGACCAAGCCGACGCAGCATTCGGTCAAGACGATGCTCGAGATCGGCATCCAGCCTGACGTCCTCGTCTGCCGCTCGGAGCACAAGCTCTCGAAGGAGATCCGCGAGAAGATCGCGCTGTTCTGCAACGTCGATCGCGACTCGGTCTTCGAGGGACGCGACGCCAGCACCATCTACGAGGTGCCGGTCATCTACGCGCAGCAGGGACTCGACGAGATCGTCCTGCGCAAGCTCGGACTCGAGGCCGGCGATCGCGATCTGAAGCTGTGGTCGAAGCTCGTCAAGCGCATCAAGAGTCCCGCCAACGGCGCGGTGAGCATCGGCATCTGCGGCAAGTACACGCAGTACCAGGACGCCTACAAGTCGATCATCGAGGCGTTCATCCACGCCGGCGCGTCGAACAACGTCAAGGTCGACCTGCACTGGATTGACTCCGAGGAGCTCAAGTCCGACGCCGACGTCCGCCGCGCGCTCAAGGGACTGCATGGACTGCTCGTCGCGCCGGGCTTCGGCTCGCGTGGCGTCGAGGGGAAGATCCGCGCCATCCGCTACGTCCGCGACAACGGCATCCCGTTCTTCGGCATCTGCCTCGGCATGCAGTGCGCCGTCATCGAGTACGCGCGCAACGTCTGCGGTCTGAAGGAGGCCAACTCGACCGAGTTCGCGAAGACGACCGAGAACGTCATCGACCTGATGCTCGAGCAGAAGGACGTGACCGACAAGGGCGGCACGATGCGCCTCGGCAGCTACCCCTGCATCATCACGAAGAAGACGAAGACGCTCGCGGCGTACCGCGAGCAGTTCATCACCGAACGGCACCGCCATCGCTACGAGGTCAACAACGCCTTCCGCGAGATGCTCGAGTCCAACGGACTGACCCTCAGCGGCGTCTCGCCCGACGGCAAGCTCGTCGAGATGATCGAGATCCCCGGGCACCCGTTCTTCATCGGATGCCAGTTCCACCCGGAGCTCAAGTCACGACTGCTCGCCCCGCACCCGCTGTTCAACGCGTTCGTCAAGGCGTCGCTGGCGCACCGCGGAACGGTCGCCGCGGAGAAGCCACGCGCGAGCGCGAAGAAGCCGCGCCGCGAGGTCAAGGACGATCTGCCGGAGATCAACAGCGGCGCGTCGACCTCGAAGGCGCCGAGCAACGCCGACGTGCCGCCGCGAAACGGCGTGCACAAGGCGGCGAGGACTCGAACGAAGGCGACGAAGACGCGCTAGAGCCGGAGGCTTCGGTTCGCAGACAGTACGACAAGGGCACGACGATCATCGATCGCCGTGCCCTTGTCGGTTTCTCTCGCGCGCCGTGCCCGGGTCGGTCACGCCGAGCCGCCGGATCGGGCGCTGGCGATCACTGCACGATCAGCCGCGCCACGGCCTGCTCGCCGCGGTCGGTGCGAACGGCGACGAGGTAGGCGCCCTGCCCGACGCCGTCGAGGTCGGCGGCGACGCTCTGCTCGCCGGCGCCGCGCTCCTCCTCGTGCAGCAGATGGCGCAGGTACCGGCCGTTGACGTCGTGCAGCGTGACCATCACCGATCGCGGCTCGCTCAGCCGGAAGCCGATCGTCGTGCTCCCGTGAGCAGGGTTCGGACTTGCCATCGCCGCGTTGACCGCGCCGGAGGAGACCCGGCAGAGCTCGAGGTAGCTGGGGCGGCCGGCGATCCGGTCGCACGCCTCCTCGACCGATCCGTTCTTCTCCTGCACCTCGCAGATCGCCGAGAGCTCGCTCTCGAGCGACGCGCGGTAGCGATGCGGCAGGGCCTCGATGAACTCCTTCGTCGGCGCATACCACAGGCAGATATCGGCGCCGCGACGGATGCTCGTTCCCTCGATCAGCCCGTCGTCGAAGCGGAAGTACACCGGCACGAGGCGCCCGAGCATGTGCGACATCGCGCGGTTGATTCCGTCGATCGTCGTGATCGATCGCGTCGCGCTGCGGAACGCCTCCAGAGGCTCCGTGCGCAGCACCGCGTCGCCCTCGTAGGAGGCGAGCGTCGGCGCGTTCCGGAAGAAGATCAGGCTGGAGCCCTCGTTGCGCAGATCCCAGCGACGCTGGTTGACGATGACGATCGGCGCGATCGGCAGCGGCTTCTCGTTGACGTCGACCTCCACGGGCGCGAACCTCGTCATCTC
>DATLHO010000011.1:0-35491 GCA_035539855.1 Kapaibacterium sp. (SeqCode)
AAGGTCGTCAAGCTCATCGACGAGTGCCGGAAGTTCGACATCCGCGTGCTTCCGCCGGACGTCAACGAGTCGGCGAAGGACTTCACCGTCGTCGACGAGGGAATCCGCTTCGGTCTGGCCGCGATCCGCAATGTCGGCGAGAGCGCCGTCGGCGAGATCCTGAAGCAGCGCGACGCCGACGGACCGTTCGTTTCGATCTTCGATTTCGCGACGCGACTCGCCGCGACTCCGCTGGTCAACAAGCGACTCGTCGAGAGCCTCGTCCTCTCCGGCGCGTTCGACTCGATGCACCCGAACCGTCGCCAGGTCTGCGAGGCGATCGACAGCGCGATCGGCTACGCGAGCGCGTGCGCCTCGGCGAACGCCGCCGGCATGGATTCGCTCTTCGCGTCAGACGACGCCGGCGGCGGTGCGATTCCCGAGCCGACGCTGCCGGCGGTGCCGGAGTGGTCGCGGCTCGAGAAGCTCAGCCGCGAAAAGGACGTACTGAACTTCTACGTCAGCGGGCATCCGCTTGAGGAGTTCGCGATGGAGGTCGACGCGTTCGCGCAGGTCAAGCTCGGCGAGATCGACGAGGCGGCGAAGTTCGAGGCGCCGGTGCGTGCCTGCGGGATCATCACGGCGATCCGCACGAAGCTCGACAAGCGCGAGAACCTGATAGCCTTCGCGATCATCGAGGACTTCACCGGCAAGGCCGAGTGCATTTTCTGGAGTGACGCGTACAAGCGCTTCGCGCCGATGGTGCAGGTCGGCGAGATGGTCTGCGTCACCGGCAAGGCCGAGCTCAACGGCAGCGACGGCATCAAGATCATCACCGACGACGTCGTTCCGATGGCGCAGACACGCTCGCGGTACTCGACCGGCATCGCCGTCAACGTCGACCTCGATGTCGTCGGCGCGACTGAGGCCGAGCGCACCGCGGCGCTTTTCAAGGCGCATCAGGGAGAGCTGCAGTGTATCTTCCGCGTTTACGACGCCAGTCGTCAGCTCGCCGGACGCTGGGTGTCACGTCGTTTGACCGTGGCGCCGTCGCGCGAGCTCATCGAAGGTCTGGCGGAGATCTACGGCCGCGGCAACGTCTGTCTCGTCGGCTCGTAGGCGCTCCCCTCGCCGCCGGTGCGACTCGCGCTGCTTCAACCCGAACTCTCCCGCGACGCATGCGACATCGACCGAGCCCCGACCTGGAACGACGACTTTCGCAGCGTTCGTGCTGCATCAGTGAATCGACGACGCTCGCGATCGCTGCCGAAGCCAAGCGGATGCAGGCCGCAGGCGTCGACGTCGTATCGCTTTCGACCGGCGAGCCGGACTTCCCGACGCCGGAGTCGATCAAGCAGGCGGCCATCGCCGCGATCGACGCGAACTTCACCTACTACACCCAGTCCGACGGCATCCCCGAGCTGCGCCGCGCCATCGCCACGAAGTTCTCCGACGACAATCAGATCCCGACCGAGCCGAGCGAAGTGCTCGTGTCGGTCGGCGGCAAGCATTCGATCTTCAACGCGCTCGCGGCGATCATCGACGATGGCGACGAGGTGCTGATCCCGGCGCCGTACTGGGTCAGTTATCCTGAGATGGTGCGACTGGTCAGTGGCGTTGCCGTCGAGATCCGCACCAGTGCCGATGATCGCTACAAGATCACGCCGCAATTGCTCGAGCAGTATCGGACGCAGAAGTCGCGGGCGATCATCATCAACTCGCCGTCGAACCCGACCGGCGTGATGTACTCGCGCGAAGAGCTCGAGGCGATCGGACGATGGGCGGCCGAATCGGGACTGTACGTCATCTCCGACGAGCTCTACGAGAAGATCGTCTACGACGGCAACGAGCACTTCTCGATCGGCTCGATGCCCGAGCTGAGCGAGCTCGCGATCACGGTCAACGGCGTCTCGAAGGCGTACTCGATGACCGGCTGGCGCATCGGCTACATGCGCGCGCCGATCGACGTGCTCAAGGCCGCGTCTCGCGTGCAGAGCCAGGTGACGTCGAGTCCCCCGTCGATCAGCCAGATGGCCGCACTCGCGGCGATCGAGACGGCGGCGGACGAAGTGCTCGAGATGACCGCCGCGTTCGAGCGCCGGCGGGACCTGATCTGCGGGCTGCTCGAGGCGATCCCGGGCATCCGGTTTCCCCGCCCCGACGGAGCGTTCTACGTCTTCGTCGACGTCAGCGAATACTTCACCGAGTCCTGTCCCGGCAGCGAGGCGCTCGCGCGCGTGATGCTCGCCGAACACCATGTGGCGACCGTACCGGGCAGCGCATTCGGCGACGACCGGTGCATCCGGCTGTCGTATGCGTGCAGCGACGAGAACATTCGTGAAGGAGTGGCGCGCTTCCGCCGGGCTCTCGAGGGCCTGCGGCGATAGAGCTCCGCGACGCTATGGCTCTGCGACGGTCGAGCTCTGCGACGGTCGAGCTCTGCGACGGAACGCCGGCGACGTAGCGCGACCGTGCTGGACCCTACGGTCGTCGTCCGAGCGAGAAGTTGATGTTGACGCCGTTGCGCTTCATCTGCTCGATGAACTCGCGCGTCGACTCGATCGTTCGGCGCAGCTCGATGGCGAACGTGGTGTCGTAGAGCATCATCGAGGCCGTCCCGCTGCCGTGGCGCACGTCGTAGACCAGGCTGTCGAGGCGCATCACGAGCGTGTCCGCGCGCAGGAGCGTGCCCTGGGCGCCGGAGAGCGCCAGGCGGGCGTCGGCCGCCGCGAGCTCGGCGCTCTGGATCGTCCGCTCCGCCGACGGTCCCGTTCGCGCCAGGATCGCGCGGAGCTCCTGCATCGTCGCGTTGAGTCCCACCACCGTCCGATTGATCGACTCCCTGTTGTCGACGACCAGTCCGCGCGCGGCGCCGCTGGCATCCTCGAGGTTGATGAGCGTGTTGTCGACGCGACGCTGGATCGCTCCGTCGGCGAGCATGCGGTTGACAGCGTCGACGGCGGTATCGAGCCGGAGGACGAGCTTGCGGGCATCGGTGGCGATGGCGCCGGCCTCCGACAGCAGCACGGTCGCGTCGCCGGAGATCGTTCCCTCGATGATGGCGTCGCGCTCGAGCGGACGCGGCGAGCTGCCGGCGATCAGTTCGATGCGCTTGCCTCCGGTCAGCTCTGCCATCTCGATGCGGGCGCTGGCATCACTGCGCAGGGGCACGCTCGTTTCGACGAGCGCCTCGACGAGCACGCCGTCGGCGGCGGTCGAGACGACCGTGACGCTCCCCTGCCGCACGCCGTTGAGCGTGACCGGCGAGCCGACATCGATGCCGGCGGCATTCGCAAAGTGGAACCGCAGCGTCCGGTTGCTGACCGAGAACCCGAACCCCTTGCCCCAGATGATCCCGCCGACGAGCGCGGCAATGGCGATGATCGTAACGATGCCGACGGTGATCTCCTGTCGTCGCGACGTCTCCCTCATATCCCCTGCGTAGTTGATGGCGCTGCGCTCGGCGGGGTGCCGACCGGCACAAAGTAAACAGCCCCGACGGATAATCGGGGCTGTCCACGAGCGGGATCGCTCACTGTTCGCATTCGGCTCGCCCTTCGCGATCGCCAGGCGATAGGCCGTCGGGCCGACCGACTAGAACGGCAGGTCGTCGTCCTCGACCGACGTGCCGGTGGCGGCGGGCGCCGCACTGAATCCGCTGTTCGTCTCGCGGCTGGCCGCGGCCGCCGCCCTGGGTGCGCCTTCGGCATCGCCGCGCGCACCGCCGCTGTCGAGGAACGAGAAGTCGGAGACCACGATCTCGGTCACGTAGCGGGTCTGCCCCTCCTTGTCCTCGTACTTGCGGGACTGCAGGCGGCCCTCGACATAGATCTGGCTTCCCTTCTTCATGTACTGGGCGATGATCTCACCCGCCTTGCCCCACGCGACGATGTTGTGCCACTCGGAGCGCTCGACCATGTTGCCCTCGCGATCCTTGTAGCTCTCGTCGGTCACCATCTTGAAGGTGCAGACCGCCTGGCCGCTCTGCGTGTAGCGGAGCTCCGGATCGTTCGGCTGGATACGGCCGATCAACATCACCTTGTTCAGTCCTCTTGCCATTGACTTCTCCCAAACGGAAAAAACGTGAGTGCGGGGGCATTACAGCGTGGTGGACGCTAGCAAAACACCCGAATATAACGTTGCACCCTGGCCCGGTCAAGTGAGCGACGGGCGCGGGCATTCATCGAAAATTCAGGGACGGAAAGTAACTTCACAGCCGATGGTCGACACCCCGTTCAAGACCCCGTTCCTGTCAGAAAAATCGTTGCCGCAACACGATCGACCGCGTATCTTCGTTTCTTCTGTTAGGCGTTCGGCGATAGCCGGGCACACGTCCTGTCTCGAAACATCCAGTCTCGACACGGGCGCCCGTCTCACACACCCGGCCCCCAGGCCAAGCGGATCAGCGTTGCGACCACTCTTTTCAGCGTACCCTTTCGAGTAACCCCCTCGCACCCGTGCGGATTCCGGTGCGGACTCTCGCGTTCGTGCAGGGTGGCTCGAAGCACGGTGCGTCAACCTGTCCAGCGATTTCCTGTTTTACGAGGACCCATTCAATATGAGCGGAAACAACGAGAAGTTTAAGGGCAACCTTGTCCAGGGGCTTCTGTTTCTCGGCCTGATGGCGGTGCTGGCCTATGGCTTCCAGGAGTTTGCGATTCGACCGGCCTTCAAGGGCGCAATGCGGTCGCTGTTCGCCCCGGCAGAGCATCGTCATTTCCAGGGCGACCACGTGGCGTCCGAGGAGTTCATCTTCGACCAGTCCGGTGAGCGCCGGACGCTCGAGAAGGACAACTACAACAAGGAGCCGGGCGAGTGGATCGTCAAGGCCGAGACGCTCGGCGAAGCGCCGATCATGATCCAGCCATGGATGACCTTCGGCATCTTCTCCCTGTTCTTCGGGTTCGTCGCAGCGGTGATCATCACCGCGATGCTCCCCAGGCAGATCGGGTACATCGCCAACAAGATCGAGCGTGAGATCGTCAACGTCGTCGATCGCATCGACGAGCAGACGGGCGACAAGGTCTCGCGCGAGGAGATCGAGCGGATCACCGCTCCGAACTCCAAGGATGATCTCAGTCCGATCGAGAAGGAGTTCGGCCCGGTCATCGTCAACGAGATCGAGGACGTGCGGGCGGCCAAGCGCTGGAAGCGCAATCGCCTGCTGTTCACCAAGGGCCTGCGCCTGTACATGACCCGCCACTTCGCCGAGAAGTACGGCAACAATGTCCAGGGCTTCGCCTACGGCGGCGCGGCAATCCTGATCGTCGTCATCGGTATCCGCGGTCTGAAGTTCATTCCGCCGACCCAGCCGTCGATCCTGCTGCTCGCGATCTCGCTCGAGTTCACGATGCTCCTGCTCCTTGCGATCACGCTCTTCTATACCGAAGAGGAGCAGCGCATGGACAAGCTCATCCGCAATCTCGAGGAGAGCTCCGAGGGCCAGAAGTACGAGCTCATCAACCTCGTGCGCACCTCGCAGCAGCAGCAGCGCGACCTCGCCTCGATGGTCGACTACATCCAGCGTCAGACCGAGAACCTGCAGCGCATGGCCGATGCCCTCACCGGTGCCAACCGCGAGTACATCATCCAGGTTGCCCAGCGCGCCGTCGCCGAGTACGTGACCGCCGAGACGAGCATGGAGATCACCGAGAAGGTGATCCGCGAGAAGATCGATGCCGCCCTCGGTCAGATGTTCGGCAATCAGAACAACAAGCAGATCACGGGCTGATCCCGTCGGTGATCGCGCATGTGAAGACGGCCCCCGGAGTTGCTCCGGGGGCCGTTCTCGTTATCGGACCATCGTTGGTTCAGCGCATGCACCGGGTCATGGAGACAGCAGCGGTCCCTCCCGCGGATCGATCCAGCGCACACCCTCCACGCTCCTGAACCACGTCAACTGCCGCTTCGCGTAACGCCTGGTCGACTGCCGGATCGCCTCGAGCATCGCGGCCTCGTCGAGCTGCCCGTCGATGTGCGCGATCGCCTCGCGATAGCCGACGGTGCGAAGACCGGGCGCCTGGCGGTCGAGTCCCGCGTCGAGCAGCGCGCGCGTCTCGGCGACGAGTCCCCGCTCGACCATCGCCGCGGCGCGCTCGTTAATCCACGCGTAGAGCGTCGGGCGGTCCGGCGTCACGCCGAGGTACTCCGGCGCGAGCTCGAAGCGACCGAGCACGCCCGAGCCCGCGAACGAACTGTACGGCCTGCCGGTCTGGTGATAGCAGGCGAGCGCGCGAAGCGTCTTGACGCGGTTGTTGATCGAATGGGCGGCGGCGGCGGCGGGATCGACACGCTCGAGCTCGGCGACGAGCGCATCGTAGCCTTCCCGCGCGATCCGCTCCTCGAGCATCGCGAGCACCGAAGGGTCGATCGCCGGCGCGGCGAGTCCCTCGAAGAGCGCGCGAATGTAGAAGCCCGAGCCACCGACGACGATCGGCGTTGCCCCGCGCTCGATGATGTCGAGGGTGACGGCGCGGGCGGCGGCCGCGTACTCGCCGGCGGAGTATGGACGATCGGGCGACACGACGTCGAGCATGTGGTGCGCGACCGCGCGTCGCTCTTCGTCGGTCGGCTTCGCCGTGCCGATGTCCATGCCGATGTAGATCTGTCGCGAGTCGGCCGAGACGATCTCGACGCGACGGCCGTCGCGTCGCATCCGCTCGGCGAGCGACATTGCCAGCGCCGACTTGCCGGCGGCGGTCGGTCCGACGATTACTTGAACCACCGCGTGCCGCCCGGCGCGGGAAGGTCGCCGCCCTGTCCACCGAGATCCTCCTTGCTCCAGCCTCCGCGCCCGATCAGCGGGACGAACTTGAAGCTGCCGGCGTCCTCGGTGTCGTACTCGTCTCCGTCGCCACGGCGCGTGACGACCTTCATCGACTGCGAGTCGGTGCCGCCGACCGGCACGACGAGCCGTCCGTTCGGGGCAAGCTGGCGCAGCAGCGCGCTCGGTATCTGCGGCGCGCCGGCGGTGACCATGATTCGGTCGTAGGGCGCGAACTGGCTCCAGCCGAGGGTCCCATCGCCGAGATGACTCGCGACGTTCGCGCCGATGCGCTCGAGCCGCTCGCGCGCCTGGGCCAGCAGCTCGGCGTGGCGCTCGACGGTGAACACGCGCAGGCCCATGAAGTAGAGCACGGCAGCCTGATACCCGCTCCCGGTGCCGATCTCGAGCACGCTCATGTCGGGCTTCGCCTCGAGCAGCTGCGACATCATCGCGACCGTGTACGGCTGCGAGATGGTCTGCGCGCACGCGATCGGCAGCGCGTCGTCATCGTAGGCGCGATGCCGGAAGGTCGGCGGCACGAACTCCTCGCGCGGAATGCGCGCAATTGCCTGCAGGACGCGCTCGTCGGTGATCCCCTTGGCGCGGAGATCGTCGAGGAGCGCCTTGGCGGCATGCTGGGAGGGTCCGGATGATCGGGGGGAGCTAAACACGTGTTGATCTGACGTTCGTTGTGATCACGGTTGCATCGTCGCCGTCGCCCTCGTCGCCGCCGCGACGCCGGCGCCGCTCGTAGCGGGAGATCACGACCTCAAAGGCCTTGATGAGCTCCAGGCGCAGCGAGTCGAGCGACTGGTTGTAGTAGAGGTTGCCGCCGTAGGCATAGCTCACGTTGCCCGTCTCCTCGCTCACGATGATGACGAACACGTCGGCCTGCTCGCTTATGCCGAGACCGGCGCGGTGCCGGGTGCCGAGCCGGACGTCGGCATTGAGCATCACCGGGCTCAGCGGCAGCACGACGCGGGCGAAGCGCACCTGCTCTCCACTGACGACCACGGCGCCGTCGTGCAGCGGCGACTTCGGGTTGAAGATCGAGACGATCATGTCGCTCGACAGGCGCGCGTCGATCGGCACTCCGGTGTCGACGGTCAGCGAGATGTCGGTGCTGCGGGTGACGACGATGAGCCCGCCCCAGCGCCGCAGCGCGAGCTCCTCGGTCGCCTCGACGAGCTCCTCGATGGTGCGATTGACGTCGTAGCGCTCGAAGCGGCGAAACAGTCCGCGGCGGCCGAGCATCAGCAGGATGCGTCGCAGCTCGGGCTGGAACAGGATGATCAGCGCGAGCACCCAGATGTCGCTGACGGTGCGCAGGACGGTGCTCAGCAGCTTCATGCCGAGCGTCTCGCTGACGATGCTGACGCTGACGATCACGATCAGGCCGATGAAGATCTGCGCCGCGATCGTGCCGCGCATCACCGAGTAGACCCAGTACAGCACCGTAGCGACGACGACGATGTCGATCACGTCGATGAGGGTGACGACGAGGAAGCCGACGCGGAAGAGCTCGATCGACAGGTTCATGCGCAGTGAGGATACGGACGGGCGGCAGCAAGGCGGCCGACGCCGCCGGCGGGCTAGACCCCGCCGGTGACGCCGTGATCTTCGTAGGCCTTGAGGATATCCTTGACGAGACGGTGACGCACGACGTCGCCCTTCTCGAAATAGACGAAGCCGATGCCGTCGATGCCGCGCAGGATCTGCTCGGCCTGCAGAAGTCCGCTCTCGACGTTCTTCGGCAGGTCGATCTGCGTGAGGTCGCCGGTGACGATCGCGCGACTGTTCGCGCCGAGGCGCGTCAGGAACATCTTCATCTGCATCGTCGTCGCGTTCTGCGCCTCGTCGAGGATCACGAACGCGTTGTTGAGCGTCCGTCCGCGCATGTACGCCAGCGGCACCACCTCGATCCCCCGCCGCTCCATCATCCCCTTGAGTTTGTCGGCGGGGATCATGTCGTCGAGCGCGTCGTAGAGCGGGCGCAGGTATGGATCGATCTTCGCGGTCAGGTCGCCCGGCAGAAAGCCGAGACTCTCCCCCGCCTCGACCGCCGGACGCGCGAGCACGAGCTTGCTGACCTCCCGGTTGCGGAACGCGGCGACGGCCATCGCGACCGCGAGATAGGTCTTGCCGGTGCCGGCCGGGCCGATCGAGAAGACGATGTCGTTCTCGCGAACCTTGCGGTAGTACTCCTTCTGCTTGTCGTTGCGCGCCTTGACGACGGTCTCCTTGCCGACGAGGATGATCTCGTCGAGGTCCTGTCCCTGGAGCTGCTGTTCGGCGCGGCCGCCACTGACGAGGTCGATGATCATCGAGACGTCGTTCGGCAGCAGCGATCCGTTGCGCTGCACCATGTAGACCATCTCGTTGATGACCTTCTCGATGATCGTCGTCTCGGCAGGCTCGCCGCGCAGCACGACCGCGTCGCCGCGGACGGCGATGGTCGCATCGAAGCGGCTCTCGAGGACATTGAGGTTGGCGTCGTTGAAGCCGAGGAACGCGAGCAGGTCGATTCCGTTCAGCTTGATCTTCTTCTCGACTATCTCCATTGGGTCAAGATACGCAAGTGCGTGCGCCCTCGATGCCGGGGCGCTCATATGACGAGGCCCACCGGAAGACGCTTCCAGTGGGCCTCGGTACAATTGCCGGGCCGAAGGCCGGGCGGGCGCTCGAGAGCGACCGCGGCCGGACTCTGCAGTCAGCGATCAGTTGCCGCTGCCTGCCTCCTGCTGCTCGACCGACTCGCTGCGACGCACTGCCGTGCGGCGGGCGGCCGACTTGCGGCGATAGTACAGGCGCTCGGCGCGCAGCTCCTCATCGGTTTTCGCACCGGCCGGCGGAATCGTGAGGACCTGTCCCGGGAAGATGAGATCGGGGTTGCGGATCTGCTCGTTGTTCGCGAGCCAGATCTTCGGCCACATCAGCGGATCACCATAGGTCTGCTCCTTGCCGGCGATGTTCCAGAGGCAGTCGCGATCCTCGGCCCAGGTGCCGACGGTGTAGCTGCCGGAGGAGCCGGTGCGGCGCAGGCCGCGGATCTTCTGCGCGATGTCGATGATCTTGTTATAGAACTCCGGCAGCAGCGCGATCTTCTCGCGGCGCATGCCGTTGAGCGTCATCTCGAGCGAATCGATCTCGCGGCGCAGCGGCACGAGCTCTGCATCGCCCATGCGCGACATCTCGGTCACGCGCGCGTCGAGACGTCCGAGGCGCTCGCGGAACGAGTTGACATCAGCCTCGGTGGCGCCGACCAGCGTCCAGAGCGCGGTGTTGCACTCGCGGATGCTCGCGCTGATGCGCGTCATGTCGGCGTTCATCGTGTTCATCTCGGCGTTGAGGGCATCGAGCCGCGTCTGCAGCGCGTTGACCTTGTTCCTCCACTCGGTGATGCGGATCGCGGCCTCCTCTGCGGTGAGCTCCGCGTCCGGCTTGTTCGGATCGACGACGGTCTGTGCCAGCACCGGGGTCGCCATCAGTATGAAGGCGGCGATGAGGTATTTCTTCATGGATGAATCTCGTGGGTATGTCTGAAGCGTTGTTGGTCTCGGTCGATCAGCGGCGCGGCGTCGTCGTGGTCGTCGGCGGGGTGTCCTTCCAGTCGGGCCACACGTCGGGCCACGTGGCGAGCTTCCCCTCGATGAACTGACGCTGCGAATTGCACTGGTCGAGCTCGCTTCGGCGGGCATTGACCTCGCTCTGCAGGCGGCTCTTCTCGGCCTCCTTCGCGCTGAGCTGCTGATTCAGCGTGACCTCCTGCTGCCTCAGATTCTGCAGCTCCGTCAGCTGCTCCTGCGAGATCTTGCTCGCGCAGCCAACCATCGCCATGCTTGCCGCCGCGACGGCAACAAGGCTGAGCTGATGAATTCGCTTCATGTAACGATCCTCCGTCGATGAATGGGAAACGCTGTCCTGGAGTTTGTCGGTGATCGGTCGCACGGTCATCGACGCGACGGCGCGCCGTGTGGGTGCGGCGCCGCGAAGCGCAACCGGGCGTGAATGCCGGGGGCGTATCGCGGCGAAAATACCAAAATCCGCCATCCGGCAAGCTGTGGTTGGTCATTGGAACGAGATTCGCTGTGCAAACGTTAGTGTACCAACGACAACGGCACCGTCGCGATGATCGCGGCGGTGCCGTTGTCGTTGATGTTGCCTTCGCGGACCTATCCGCGGACCTATTCGTAGCGCAGCGCCTCGATGGGATCGAGCTTCGCCGCGCGCCACGCCGGGTAGATGCCGAACACGAGACCGATCAGCAGGCACAGCCCCACCGAGATCGCGATCGTCGTCCACGGAAGCGACGCGGAGGAGCCCATGACGGCGCTCATCGCGATGCCGCCGAGCACGCCGAGTCCAATGCCGATGAGCGCGCCGAGCTGACAGAGCGTGACCGCCTCGATCATGAACTGCGTGAGGATGTTCGCGCGCGTCGCACCGATCGCCTTGCGGATGCCGATCTCGCGCGTGCGCTCCTTGACCGAGACGAGCATGATGTTCATGATGCCGATCCCCGCGGCGAACAGCGCGATGCCGCCACAGACCAGTCCGAACCACCGCACGTACTTCGTCAGCGCGCCGAAGCTGTCGCCGATCGATTCGTTGCTCTCGATCTCGAAGTCGTTCGGCTCGCTGAAGTCGACGCGTCGGATCACCCGCATCAGCCCGGTCGCCTGATCCATCACCGCCGGCACGTCCTCGACGGTCGGCGTGCGGACCATGATCATCAGCGATGTGCCGCGCTCGTCGAAGAAGTACTTCGCGGCGCTGGTGATCGGGATGGCCACGATGTTGTCCTGGCTCTGGCCGAACGAGGCTCCCTTCGGTTCCATCACCCCGATGACCAGATAGCGATGGTCGCGAATCGCGATCGTGCGCCCGACGGGATTGACCTGGCGGAAGAGCTCGTCGGCGACATCGGCGCCGAGGACGACGACGTCGCTGCCGAGCTGCACGTCCTGCGGATCGATCGAGCGGCCGGCGGCGATATCGTAGGTGAAGTTCGGCACGAACGTCTCGTCGGTGCCGTAGATCGTCACGTCGGGATCGGTCTTCTCGCTGCCCGCGCGCAGCACGACGCCGCTGGTGAAGTTCGTCAGGCCGACGTCGGTCGCGCCGGTCAGCCGCTCCTTGAGCATCAGTCCCTGGCGCAGCGAGATGGGCTGGCGGTTGCGCCAGCGGCGCGGGTCGCCGAAGTCCATCATCGGGTCGCGCTGGATGTAGAACGTGTTGCGGCCGAGCGATTCGAGCTGGTCGTCGAGCGTCGAGTCGAGCGCCGACACCGCGGCGCCGACGCCGACGATCGCGAAGACGCCGATCGAGATCGACAGCAGCGTCAGCCCAGCCCGCAGCTTGTTGGTGCGGATCGAGCCGAGTGCGATGCGAACCGATTCGCCGATGTTCATGTCGTTGGTCTTCGCGAGCGTGATTAGTCGGCGCGGAGCGCCTCGACCGGATCGAGCCGGGCGGCGCGGAATGCCGGGATGATGCCGGCGAGAATGCCGACGAGGATCGAGCCGATCGTCGCGCGCAGCATGTACGACGCCGGCACGGTCGGTGCGAGGAACTCGACGTCGGCCAGGCTCGCGCCCAGATACGCGAGGGCCGAGGTAAGACCGTAGCCGATGATCGCGCCACCGAGACACAGCAACACCGCCTCGATGAGGAACTGCGTCAGGATGCTGCGGCGCGTCGCCCCGACCGCCTTGCGGATGCCGATCTCCTTCGTCCGCTCCGTCACCGAGACGAACATGATGTTCATGATCCCGATCGCGCCGACGATGAACGACAGCCCGCTGAGAATGAACCCGACGGCGGCGACCGCGACCCGCAGCGTCTCGGCCTGGTCGCGGATCGCGTCCTGCGTGTTGACCGCGAAGTCGTCCTTCACGCCCGGATCGAGCGAGCGCACCTGGCGCATGACGCCGATCGTCTCGTAGCGCACGTTCTCGATCTCGTCGCGACTGCCCGCCTTCACGTTGATCGTCACCCTGCCCCGACCGCCATACTGGCTGAAGTGCCGCTTGATCGGGACGATCACCTGCTTGTCGACGAAGTCCGCCATCATCGTCCCGCGCTTCGGCATCGTCCCGATGATCGTGTACGGGATGCCGTCGACGCGGATCGTGCGGCCGAGCGCGTTGCCGTTGGGGAAGAGATTCTCGGTGATGTGCCAGCCGACGATGGCCAGGTGCGCGCCATTGACGTCCTCGGTCTCGTTGAAGAAGCGTCCCTCCTTCACGTTGCCGCCGATCGTCTCGATGTACTCGTGGGTGGTGCCGAAGACGGTCATCCCGCGCAGCCGCAGGTCAGCATGGCGCAGCTCGACGTTGCGCTTGCTCGCGGTCGGAATGACGAACTCGGCGGTACGGATCCGGTCGCGCGCGCGCAGGTACTGCGAGTAGGTGATGTCCTTGCGGTTGCGCTGCTCCATCCAGTTGCCGCCGCCTCCCCAGTCGAACTTGTCGACGTAGAGAACGTCGTCGCCCATGATGGAGAGCGTGTCCTCGAGCGCTCCGTCGAGACCTCCGAGCGCCCACGCCATCAGCAGCACGAACGTCACGCCGATGACGACGCCGAGCGTCGTCAGCGACGCGCGCATCACGTTCGATGCGAGCGCGGCGAGCGCCATCCTCAGGCTTTCGAAGAGTTCGTTCACGGCGTCGGCCTGCGGCCGCTCAGGCGTTGGTTGTGTGGGCCGAGCGCGTCGACATGCGTCTCGGGTTCGGACCGTCGGATTCGATGATGCCGTCGCGCACGCGGATCACGCGCGCCGCGTGCATCGCGACATCCTCCTCGTGCGTCACGAGAATGATCGTGTTGCCCTGGCGCCAGAGCTCCTCGAACAGATCCATGATCTCCACGCCGGTCTTCGAATCGAGGTTGCCCGTCGGCTCGTCGGCGAGGATGATCGAGGGATTCGTCACCAGTGCGCGCGCGATCGCGACACGCTGGCGTTGACCGCCGGAGAGCTCGTTCGGCTTGTGCGTCATGCGATCGCCCAGCCCCACGCTCTCGAGCGCTGCGCGGGCGCGCTCGCGCCGCTCGCCAGTCGACGTGCCCGAGTAGATCAGCGGCAGCTCGACGTTGTGAAGCGCGTCGCTGCGCGGCAGGAGATTGAACGTCTGGAAGACGAAGCCGATCTGCCGGTTGCGGATGCGCGCCAGGTCGTTGTCGTCCATCTCCGAGACGAGCTCCCCTTCGAAGTAGTAGTCCCCGTCGCTCGGCGTGTCCAGGCAGCCGATCATGTTCATCAGCGTCGACTTGCCGGAGCCTGACGGTCCCATGATCGCGACGTACTCGTTGCGCCGGATCGTAAGCGAGACGCCGCGAAGCGCGAAGATGGTTTCGCTTCCCATCTCGTAGAGTCGTCGGATGTTCCGAAGCTCGATGACCGGCGCGGTCGTCGCGGCGACGCCGTTGCGTGGGACCTCTTCGTTCGAGCTCGTCATTTCGCCTCCTTCGCCTTCTTCCCCTTCGCGCGGTCCTTCGCCGCGAGCACGACCTTCGAGCCGTTCTCGAGATCCTTCGAGACCGCCTTGTAGCTGCCGGAGACGATCTTCTCGCCCGGCTTGACGCCGGTGACCTCGATGTACTGATCGTCGCGGATGCCGGTCTTCACCGTGCGCGCGATGACAGTGTCACCGCTGAGCACGAACACGATCGGCACCGGCTTGTCGTCGCGCGTCTCGCGGTCGAGGTTGACGTTCGTCGCGGCATCGTCGTCGGCCTCGGCCTCCTTCGCCTCGTCGCTGAGCGTGTCCTTCGGATCGCGCGCGGTGACCGACTGGATCGGCACGGCCAGCGCGCGCTCGGTGCGGGCGGTCTGGATCGTCGCGGTTGCGGTCATCCCGGGCCGGAAGCGGTTGTCGGCGTTCGTCACGTGCAGACGCACCTGGAAGTTCGTGATCTGCTCCTGCTGCAGGCCGGAGTTGGTCGTCTTCGGCGAGTTGGCGATCGCACTGACGACGGCCGTGTACTTCTTGTCCGGGATCGCGTCGAGCTCGATCTCGGCGCGGTCGCCGAGCTTGACCTGCACGACGTCGGTTTCCGAGACGTCGACGACGGCCTCGATCACCGACAGGTCGGCAATCGTCATGATCTCGGTGCCCGTCATCTGGATCGCGCCGACCACCTTCTCGCCGAGCTTCGAGTTGAGCTTGGTCACGACGCCGGACATCGGGGCGACGATCGTCGTCTTGGCGACCGCGTCCTGCATCTGGCGCAGGTTGGCGCGCGCCTGCTGCGTGCCGAAGCGCGCGGCGTCGAGCTCCGCGCGGGCGACGCGCACCTGGGTCTCGGAGGCATCCATCTCCTGGGCGGTCGAGAGCTTCTTCTCGGCAAGCTGCTTCAGACGACCGAGGTCGGCCTCGGCGCGCATGAGGTTCGCGCTCGCCTGGGCCTCGCGGGCCTGTGACGCGCTGATGCCGGCGCGCGCCTGGTCGAGCTGCGCGTTCATCGATTCGGGATTGATGCGCACGAGCACCTCGCCCTGGGAGACGACGTCGCCTTCCTTGACGGCGAGGAAGACGATCTCGCCGGAAACCTCCGAGGAGATCTTCAACTGCGTCTGTGGCTCGATGACGCCGGTGGCCGTGACCGTCTGCACGATCGGTCGGTAGCTGGCCGCGGTGACCTCGACCGTGATCCCCTCCTCCTTCTGCGAGCCCAAGATCGACGCGACGATCGCGCCGACGAGCACCACGAGGATGATCGCGACGATGAGTCCGCGGCGGCGCTTCTTCGCCTTCTTCTTCTTCACGGGCATCGGCGCCGGCGGCGTCGGCGGGACGGGGACCGGACCGGCCGCTGGTGCGGTCTGCGGGGTGTTCGGAGTGACGGGCTCGACCATGACGGTATGCTTGCGTGCGTTCGTGAACGGCTGTGTTGGAGAGCGACGCGCTCGCGGCGTGGGTTACTCGCCGAGGTGATAGCGAACCTGGTACATCGCCAGGCGGAAGTTGTAGACGGCGTTGACCTGGTTGATCTGCGCCGAGAGGAACTGCGCGTTCGCCAGGAGGAAGTCGGTGTACGTGCCGACACCGGCGCGGTAGCGCTCGTCGGCGGCGAACCGGTTCTGTCGAGCGGCGGCGACGGCGCGGTCGGCTGCGCGCACCTGGCGCTCGGCGCCCTCGATCTGCGCGAGCGCCGCCTGCAGGTCGGCCTGGGCGGTGAGCTCGAGCCGGCGCACCTCGAGCATGGCCGTCTGGCGCTGGGCCTCGGCGAGCTGCACCTGCTCGCTGGTGCGGAAGCCGTCGAAGAGGAGGTACTGGAAGTTCAGTCCGAAGTTCGCGTCGGAGCTGGTCTGCTCGTCGGCGTTCTGCCACGAGTAGCCGATGCCCGCGCCCAGCGTCGGGTAGTAGCCCGAGCGTGCGACGGTGACCTGCGCCTCGGCCGCCTCGACCCGCAGGCGCGCCGCCTGGATGTCGGGGCGTGTCACGATCTGGCGCTCGAACATCGCGCCGACGCTGCCGAGCGACTCGCGCGCCGCGGCGATCTCGGTCGAGTCCAGTCGCATCGCCAGGCCCTCGTCGGAGAGCTGCAGCTCCGTGCGCGGATCGGTGTTGAGAAGGAAGGCAAGCTGCTGTCGCGCAATGATCGCGTCCGTGCGCGCCTGCTCGAGCGCGAGCTCGGCGTTGGCGATCGACGCCTCCTCCGAGTAGATCTGACCCGACTGCGCGACGCCGGCGTCGACCAGTCCGCGGATGCGCGCGAGGTTTTCTCGAGTGACCTCGAGGTCGCTCTCGCGCACCTGGATGAGCTGCTCGGCGCGAAGTGCCGCAAGGAAGGCCGAGCGTGTCTGCCAGCCGACGGTCTGGCGCTCGCGGCTGAGGTCCTGCACGCTCGCGTTGAAGCTCGACTGCGCGCCGCTGTACGTCGCGGTGCGGCTGAATCCGTCGAAGAGCTGCAGCGATGCGTTCGCGTTGGCCGAGAGCACGTCGGGACGCGTGCCCGGCACCGCGATGCCCTGATAGTAGACCGTGCTCTCGGTCAATGGACGGTTGTAGCTGGCGTTGACCGAGAACTGCGGAAGGAATGTTCCGAAGGAGCTGGTCACCCGCGCGCCGGCGTTGTCGACCCGCGAGGCGGCAAGCGAGATCGCGATGTTCCGCTCCTCGGCAAGTCGCACGGCCTGGTCGATCGTGAGAATCTGCCGTCCGAGCGACGGCTGCGCCTGAAGGGCGAGCGGCGCGAGGAGGAGCAACAGGAAGGCCGCGAACGCAGCGGGGCGGGAGAAGCTGTTTCGTTCCATGGGCTGGGCGCTACGGCGGCGGTTGCGCCGGAGTTGCGGGTCGATGTTCGTGCGGGTCCCTGCGATGAAGACGAATCGCGCAGGCCATTCGGCGTGACGAATTGTGCGAAGCGACGCGTCGGAAACGCAAACAGCACGGGAATGCCGCCCCGTGCTGTCTGCGATGGATCGTTCGGACGAATGTGCTGCCCGGGCGGCTAGAACGCCATGAGCTCGGTTGCCTTCGCCTGGATGTCCTCGGCGCTCAACAGGATCGCGCGCTCCAGCACCGGCGAGAAGCCGACCGGCGTGTCCTTGCTGCCGACGCGCAGCACCGGCGCGTCAAGATACGCGAAGCACTGCTCGTTGAGCAGCGCAACGATCTCGCCCCCGATGCCACCGGTGACGCGGTCCTCGTGCGCGACGAGCACGCGGCTCGTCTTGCGCGCGGTCGCGACGATCGCGTCGAGGTCGAGCGGCTTGATCGAGCGCAGGTCGAGCACCTCCGCCTCGATTCCGTCGGCCGCCAGACGCTCGGCCGCCTTGAGGGCCAGATGCACCGCCGTGCCGTACGTGATGATCGACAGATGCCGACCCTCGCGACGCGTGCGCGCCACACCGAACGGAACCTCGAAGCCGGCCGGCACGGTCGCCTTCGACCAGCCGTGGTTGTACAGGAACTTCGGCTCCAGGAACATCGACATACCGCGCGAGCGGATGCACGTGCGCAGCAGGCCCGCAGCGTCGTCGGCGAACGCCGGGTACACGATGCGCAGTCCCGGAAGCGCCTGCAGGATCGCCTCGATGTTCTGCGAGTGATAGAGTCCGCCGGTGATGTAGCCGCCGGAGGCCAGGCGCAACGTGACGTTCGGCGAGAACTGTCCGCGCGTGCGCCAGTACTCGTGCGTCATCTCGACGGTCTGCTCCATCGCGGGCCAGAAGTAGTCCGCGAACTCGGCTCCCTCGATCGCCAGCCGGATGTGATCGCCGTAGCGACTGAAGCCGTTGGCGGTGCCGACGATGAAGTCCTCGGCGATCGGTGCGTTGTGCACGCGGCCGCGCCCGAACTCCTGCTGCAGCCCCTTGCTCACGTTGAAGATTCCCCCCTTCTCCTTCGTGGCGACATCCTGTCCCCACATGAAGGTGTCCGGGTTGTGCCGGAACTCGTCGCGCAGCGTCGTGTTGATCGCCTGCAGAAGCGTCATCTCCTCGCCGGCCGCATCGCGATTCTCCTGCGCGGCGTACGGCTCGGGGATCACGAACTCGGCGTAGCTCTCCGGCGTCGGATCAGGCGTGGCCTCGGCCGCATCGGCGGCCTCGAGCATCAGGCGACGGTTCTCCTTCTCGAGCGCGACGAGCTCCTCGTCGCTGGCGATCTTCTCGGCGATCACGAGCTCGCGCAGTTTCCTGACCGGGTCGAGCGAGCGGGCATGCTCGAGCTCCTCGGCCGAGCGGTAGAGCTCGTGGCGATCGGAGTTCGAGTGCGAGCCGATGCGCACGCACTGCGCGTGCACCATCGCCGGACCCTGTCCCGAGCGCACGTACTCGATCGCCTCCTGCATGCCGCGCCACGAGTCGATTGCGTCGGTGCCGTCGACGTTGACGATGCGGAGATTGGGGAAGCCTTCGAAGTTCTTCGAGACGTTCGTGTTCGCCGAGACCTCCTCCAGCGGCACCGAGATGCCGTAGCCGTTGTTCTGGATGACGAAGATCACCGGGAAGCTGCCGGCGCATGCGCCCGCGACCGCCTCGTAGAAGTAGCCCTCGGCGCTCGCGGACTCGCCTCCGGAGTAGAACGAGATGGCGTCGGCCTCATAGTACCTGATCGCCTTCGCCAGACCGACCGCGTGCAGCGAATGGTTGCCTGTGGCGCTCGAGACGTTCTGGATGTTGAGCTCGGGCTTGGCGAAGTGGTTCGACATGTGCCGGCCACCGCCGGCGACGTCGCCGTCCTTCGACAATCCGTTGAGGATGATCTCGTACGGCGTGATGCCTGCCGCGAGCGACGTCAGCAGGTCACGGTAGTACGGGAAGAGGTAGTCCTGCTTCTGGCGAAACGAGAGGCCGAGCGCGAGCTGGATGCCCTCGTGGCCGGCGCACGGAGCGTGGTAGCTCCAGCCCTTGGCCTGCTTCAGGTAGTTGGCGGCCTTCTCGTCGAGAATGCGCCCGAGATGCATCGTGCGGTACCACGACAGCAGGGTGGCGTTGTCGGGACGGGCCGACGGCGGCGTGGCGCTCGGAGCCGGACCGTTGGCGCTCGCAGCGGAGCCGTTCCTCCCCTTGTGCTCACCGCCCCCTCGCTTCGCTGCCTTCGCCTTCGATTCGCTTGAATTCATGAGTGTATATTCCAGTTGTCGGCTGGTAGGGTCGTCAAAAGATTCGAGCGCCAAATATACGCTTGTGGGGCCATGCTCGCATGACCGTGTCGAAGCCACCTTTTCTGCTCCGGAACGCCGCCCGCCGGGTCCCGATCGTCGTCGCGGCCGCCGCATTTCTGGCCGTCGTCGCCCTCGGCGCCGCGCTCCCGCTGTCGGCGCAGGACACCAGCCGCCACGTGCGCCTGCTGCTGCGCGACAAGGGTGTCGCCGAACGCAATCTCACTCCGGAGGATCCCCTGTACGCCGCCGCGACGGCGCATCTGACTCCTCGCGCGCTTGCGCGCCGGGCCAGGACACTGCCCGTCGGGCGTCGCGTCAGCACCGCCGACCTCCCGCTGCATCAGCCGTACCTCGCCGCGATCACGGGCGCCGGCGCAACGATCCTGCAGAGCTCGCGGTGGCTCAACACGGTCATGGTGCGCGCAGACTCGTTGACGATCGAGCGGTTGCGGGGATTGCCATTCGTCGTGACGACCGAGGTCGTCAAGGCGCGCGACGCCGGGTCGCCAGTGCCCTACGGAAAGCTCGCGGTCGCCGTGCCGGCGGCACACGCGGCGCTCGACGCGACGGCTGACGACTGCCTCGCCGACGCGCACGGACTGGCGGCGTTCCAGAACCGGTTCATGGGCCTCGACCAGGCGCATCGAATGGGTATCGCCGGAGAAGGCGTCCTCGTCGGAGTCCTCGACGCCGGGTTCGAGCGACGCCATCGCGCGTTCGCGGCGACGCGCATCGAGGCCGAGTACGACTTCGTCCACGGCAACGCCAACACGGCCGACGAGCCGGAGGATTCCCTGGCGGAGAGCTCGCAGGAGGAGCACGGGACGATGGTGCTGAGCCTGATCGGTGCGACCTGGCGCGACACGCTCGTCGGCGGCGCGCCGCGCGCGGCGTTCATGCTCGCCAAGACCGAGGATCTGCGCTACGAGCGGCACATCGAGGAGGACAACTTCGTCGCCGGGCTCGAGTGGCTCGAGGCGCAGGGCGTCGACATCACCAACACGTCGCTCGGCTACACGGGCTTCGATGCGCCGGAGCGCTCGCACACCTATGACGAGCTCAACGGGCACTCCGTCGGCGCGTCGCGCGCGGTCAATCGCGCGACCGAGCTCGGCGTGCTCTGTGTCGTCTCGGCCGGCAATGACGGGCGCGGAGCATTCATTTATGTCGGCGTACCTGCCGAGGCCGATTCGGCAATGGCGGTCGCGGCCGTCGACTCGCTCGGTCGCGTCGCCGGCTTCAGCAGCCGGGGAAGGCCCGGTCACGAGCCGCCGAAGCCCGACGTCGCGGGTTACGGCGTCGGCAACTGGGCGGCGCATCCCTCCTCGCCTCTCGCCACGCGCAAGAGTCAGGGAACCTCGTTCGCCGGACCGATGACCGCCGCGGTCGCGGCCGTGGTGCTGTCGGCCGCTCCGGAGCTGCGCCCGTGGGAGCTGCGCTCACTGCTTCAGCGCACGGCGCACGGCGCCGCCGCGGGCGACCACGACACCGCGCTCGGCGCGGGCATCGTCAACGCCGGCGACGCGCTTCGGGAGCTTGCGCGCACACGCCTCGTTGTCGGTGTGCCGGCGATCTCGGCCTCGGCCGATCGGCGCACCGTCGCGATCGCGGCGGGCGTTCTCGACACCAGGCCGCGATCCGGCGAAGGCAGCGGACTCGACTCGCATGTCTCCGCCCGCATTCGATGGGGCGACACCGCGACCGGGCCGACGCTCGTTTCGCGCACGCTGCAGCCGGTCTCGGGCATTGCGCGGTGGAGCTTCCGTTCCGCCGAGGGACCGATGAGCGGACCGCTGGTGGTCGAGATTCTCGACGCGGGCTCCGGCCTCGTCGCGCGCCGGCATGTCTTCACGCTCGACGACGATTCGCTTCACACCGCATCGACGATCTGCGCGACGCCCGCGCTCGCCACGCTCGATGAGGGCACGATCACGGCGTGGCCCAATCCCTTCACGACGCTGACTCGCCTGGCGTTCGAACTCGAAAGCGACGCGACGATCTCGCTCACGATTTTCAACAGCCGCGGCGAGGAAGTGGCCCGTCTTCTCGATGACGTCGCCGCTGGCGCAGGCCCGCACTCGGTGACGTTCGATGCGCGCGGACTGCCGAGCGGCTCGTACCATGCGCTGCTGCGCATCGGCGGCGAGACTCGAGACGGCGGCATGATCTACCTGCCATGATTCCCATTACAGCCTGAGGCCGGCCCAGCGAATGCCACCAACCCGTCCGACCGCGGAGTCGCCGAAAGCGAAGCTCAACAGGGAGTCGCTTGCGGCGACGCGGTTTCTGCTCGGCTACCTCAAACCCTACCGCGGGAAGTTCGCCATCGCGATCGTCGCCCTTCTGATCTCCTCGCTCGCCGGCCTGGCGTTCCCAGGGCTCACCGGGTCGCTCATCGACGCCGCGACGAAGCCCGAGGGCGGTCGCTTCGGCGATCTCAACACCGTCACCGCCATCCTCTTCGGAGTCCTCGTCGCGCAGTCGGCGTTCAGCTACGTGCGGACGTACTTCCTGATGGAGGTCTCCGAGCGCTCGCTCGCGGATCTGCGTCGCGACCTCTACCAGCACGTTCTCCGACTGCCGATGCGCTTCTTCCACCAGCATCGCGTCGGTGAGCTCTCGAGCCGCATCAGCGCCGACATCGGCTCGATCCAGATGACGATCACCACGACGCTGTCGGAGCTCATCCGCCAGTCGGTGATCCTCATCGGCGGCGTCGCGCTGATCGCGTACACGTCGACGAAGCTCACGGCGATTATCCTGACGGCGGTCCCGATTCTCGTCGTGCTGACGGTGCTCTTCGGGCGCGCGATCCGCAAGGCGGGCCGGCGCATGCAGGATCTCTACGCGGAGCTCAACACGGTCGTCGAGGAGACCTTCCAGGGTATCTCGATCGTCAAGTCGTTCACCGCGGAGCATCGGGAGTCCCGGCGGTACATGACGAAGCTGCAGGAGGTGATCGCCGTTTCGCTCGGCGTCGCGCGGGCGCGCGGTGGCTTCGTCGCGTTCATCCTGTTCATCCTCTTCGGCGGCATCGTCGCGGTGGTCTGGTACGGAGGGCGCATGGTGCAGGAGGGCACGCTGACGATCGGCGAGCTCACCTCCTTCGTGCTATACGCGGTCTTCGTCGGTGGCGCGATGGGGAGCTTCGCCGATCTCTACGCCTCGGTCCAGCGCGCGGTCGGCGCCAGCGAGCGCGTGCGCGAGCTCTTCGAGAGCACCGCCGAAGTGTTGCCGGAGCCGTCGCCGACGCGGGCACTCACGGGACACGTCGAGCTGCGCGGGGTCTCGTTCGCGTACGCGACGAGGCCCGACGTCGAGGTTCTCAAGGGCGTCACGCTCGACGTGCCGGCCGGCTCGAGCCTCGCGATCGTCGGTCCCTCCGGCGCCGGCAAGTCGACGCTTGCGGGCCTGTTGATGCGCTTCTACGAGCCGACCGCCGGAGAGCTGGTCGTCGACGGTCGCAACGCGCTCGAGTACCCGCTGAGCGACTTCCGGGCGTCGATCGCGATCGTGCCGCAGGACGTCTCGCTCTTCGGCGGGACGATCGCCGAGAACATCGCCTACGGCGCGCCCGGAGCGACGATCGAAGCGGTGCGCGAGGCCGCGCGCCAGGCCAACGCGCTCGAGTTCATCGAGGGGTTTCCCGAGGGATTCGAGACCATCGTCGGGGAGCGCGGCGTGCAGCTCTCGGGAGGACAGCGCCAGCGTGTCGCGATCGCCCGCGCGATCATCAAGGATCCGTCGGTGCTCATTCTCGACGAGGCGACGAGCTCACTCGATTCCGAGAGCGAGCGGCTCGTTCAGAGTGCGGTCGAGCGGCTGATGAAAGACCGCACGACGTTCGTCATCGCGCATCGATTGAGCACCATCCGCAACGCCGATCGCATCGCCGTGATCCGCGCCGGCACGGTCGCCGAGTACGGCAGCTATGCCGAGCTCATGGCAATGGAGGGAGTGTTTGCGCGTCTTGTCTCCATGCAGCAGCGCTTCGGCGGAGACGTGCTCGACGAGGCATCGATGATCGAGTGACGACCGCGCGGTAACGAGACGTGGGCTCGTTTGAGATGGGATCGGGCCGGGCGTATATTGAGCCGGTACCGCCTTTCGGAGGGCTCGCATAATGGTATTGCAGCGGTCTTGAAAACCGCCGGGCGCAAGCCTGTGGGGGTTCGAGTCCCTCGCCCTCCGCATCCCGTCGACGACGGAACGATCCGGAGCGCCGGTCCCGCTTCGGCGGGCCGGCCCGATCGACGCGATCGCCGCTTCCCCTGCCGATCGAACGCCGGCCAACGCGCGCTGAAGATCCCCCGATCTCTCTGTGGATCCCTCATGCCCTGGACCATACTCCCTATGCATCATATGCTTCGCCTCCCCGCGCATCGCTTGCTCCCGCTCGTCGTGCTCATCGCCAGCGTCTCGCTCGGCGGATGTCTGATGGTCGAGAAGAAGGAGTATCAGTTCCTGGTCCGCCCCGATGGCAGCGGCCAGGCGCGGATCATCTTCGAGAACATCTCCTCCGCGCAGGAGAACGACACCGACCAGGATCACGCGACGAAGGACTACACGCGGCTTCTGACCGACTACGTCAAGGGCAAGCGCTTCGAGAGTGACAACCCCTCGTACTACAACGTGAAGAAGCGCCTGTACGAGGAGGACGGCAAGCTCAACGGCGAGGTGACCTTCGACTTCCTGTCGTACGAGGACGTCGGCCTGTACCGACTCGAGGGCGCGGGTCCGTGGATGTACCACGTCGCCGGCCGCAGCGGCGCGACGGTCGAGCAGTTCGACACGAGCAACGGCGTCTTTGGCGGACCGAGCATGCCGGTGGTCTTCTGGAAGGAGGGCACGACCGAGTTCCGGATCCGAACGATCGTCGAGGAGGCCGAGAAGGGCACGAGCCGCTCGCTGCTGCCCCTGTTCAAACGCATCGGCGTCAACTAGGACCGTCCATGCGCATCGGCCAGTTTCTCGCGGCCTTCGACCGCACGCTGCCGCTCTCGCTCGCGCTCGACGGCGATCCCGTCGGCCTGCAGGTGTGCGCCGAGGACGCGGAGCTCAGCGGCGTCGCCGTCGCCTACGAGCTCGACGTCGCCGCGGTGGCGCGGGCGGCCGAGGCGGGCGCGAATCTCATCATCGCCTTTCACCCGCTCATCTATGCCCCGCTGCGGTACGTCGGCGGCGACGGCCGGGTCGAGCGCACGGTGATCGAGCTGATCGATCGGAGGATCGCGCTCTACGTCGTGCACACGGCGTTCGACGCGCATCCCCGTGGCACGAGCGCGCTGCTCGGCGAGGCGATCGGCCTGCGGGCGATCGAGCCCATCGTCCCGGATCCCTCCTTCGACGGCGGTGGTTTCGGCGCTGTTGGTAACTTGTCGCAGCCGCTGGCGCTCGGCGAGCTTGCCGAGCGCGTCCGCGCCGCCTGTGGCGCGGCGGTCGTTCGCGTCGCCGGACGTGACAAGGGGGCGCTCGAGCGGGAGGTCTCGCGCGTGGCAATCGTCGGCGGAAGCGGCATGAGCTACTACGACGCGGCGGTCGCCAGCGGAGCCGAGGCGTTCATCTCGGCCGACGTGCGCTACCATGCGTTCCATGCGGCCATCGACCGCATCCCGGTGCTCGATCCCGGCCACGCCGAATCCGAGGCCTACGTCGTCGACGGCATCGCCGACCTCGTGCGCCGGTGCATCGAAACACTCGGACTGCCGCTGGCAGTGATTCCACTCGTGGAATCCACCAACCCGGTACATTACATCGTCAATACGAATAGACCCAGTCCCACTGGAGACTAGCTAACGGAGGCACTGACCGTGGAAGAGGTACTTCGCGCCCTGTACAGGCTGCAGCAGATCGACCTGGAGCTCGATGAGCTCAACGAGGGGAGCGCCGATCTCCCGGGGGAGGTTCAGGAGCTCGAGCAGCGTATCGTGACGCTGCAGTCGTCGATCGAGGCAGAGGAGCAGCGGTTGCATGATCTGCGGCGCGGGCGCAACGATTCGAAGGCAACCATCGAGACGATGCGCGAGCGTATCCGTGAGCTCAACGAGCGACTGCGCACCGTGCGCAACAACCGCGAGTACGAAGCGACGACGCATGACATCGCGGCCGCCGAGGCCGAGCTCCAGGGCACCGAGCGCTCGATGATGGGGCTCGACGGCGAGGAGGCCAACATCATGCGCGGCATCGAGACGCTCAAGGGCCAGAAGGAGGACGCGGCGACCGAGCTCGAAGAGAAGTCCGGCACGATGAAGATGCTCCACGAGACGCACGCCGACGAAATCAACGAGCTACGCACGACGCGCGAGTCGCTCGTCGGGCAGCTCGACGAGGAGCTCCTTCGTCGCTACAATCACATCCGCACCGCCTATCACGATGCGGTCGTGAAAGTTCGCAAGGGGGCGTGCGCCGGATGCTACCGCGCGATCACGCCGCAGACGATCATCGAGATGCGCCGCAACGAGCAGATGTTCATCTGCGAGCACTGCGGGCGAATCCTCGTCGACGAAGAGACGGTCGCTTCGGTCACCGTCTAAGCTCGCCTGCGAGACAGTTCTTTGACATCATCCGGAGTGCGTCGGGCAGTCGCTTCGACTCGTTCGAAGAGGAACGTCCGAACTCCACAGGGCAGCGTGCCAGCTAACGGCTGGGCGTCCAATCGCGTCGGGCAACCGGCGCGAGAGACGACGGAAAGTGCAACAGAAAGGATACCGCCTCCCTCGGGAGGTAAGGGTGAAATGGCGAGGTAAGAGCTCACCGCGGACCGGGCAACCGGGACGGCAGTGCAAACCCCACGCGGAGCAAGGCCAAGCATGGCGTCGAGTCGGGAGCTGCCCGCTCCCTTCCGATCGTTCGCGATCGGAACGACGTCGGGTAGGCCGCTGGAGGGCACGGGCGACCGTGTCACGAGATAAATGACTGCCTCCCCCGCTTGCGGGGAAGACAGAATTCGGCGTACAGATGCGCTTCGGATGGTGGATGATTCACGGGTGGCCGAACCGCCGCCCAGGCGCACCGCATTCGTCGAGAGTGCGGTGCGCTTCTCATTTCGGAGTCCATGCCAATGTCACGTCTTGACGACATGCTCGGCTTTCTGGAGCAGGACCCCGACGACAGCTTCGCGCGCTACGCCGTCGCGCTCGAGCTGCGATCGGCCGACCGCATTCCCGAGGCCATCGAGCAGCTCGAGGAGCTGCGCCGTCGCGATCCCTCTTACGTCGCGACCTACTACCAGCTCGGCGAGATCCTCGCGCAGTCGGGCTCGATCGACCGCGCCGACGAAGCGTTCCGCGCAGGCATCGAAGTCGCGCGCGCCGTCGGCGACACGCACACGCGATCGGAGCTCGAGGCGGCGCTCGACGAGCTCCTCGATCGATGAGGCGCGAGGAGATCCTCGAGCTGCTTCGGTCGACCGGAGCACTCCTCGACGAGCCGTCGACGCTTGCCGATGGGCGTCAGGTGCCGGTGCACGTGCGCGTGCCGAAGCTCACGCAGTTCGCTCCCTTCAACCGCCGCCTCTGCTTCGAGATCGTCCGCCACTACCTCGAGCTCGACATTCACGTCGTGGTCGCGATCGACGTCGCCTCGATCCCGGTCGCCGTCGACATCGGTCGTCAGCTCGAGACGCGCGCGATCCATCTCGCGTCGACCGACGCCGACACGCTCGAGCACGGCTTCGAGCTGTACCACGGCGAGCGCGTGCTCCTGATCATCGATCGCTTCGACGCAAACGAACAGATCGTCGCGGCGACGCGACTGGTGCGTCGCTCGGGTGCGCGCCTGGTCGGTGTCGGCTCGCTCGTCGACATGCGCGCGGGCGGGCGCGTCGAGACGGTACGAGACATCACCGCAATCCGACTCGCCGACGACGAAACGACTCTCGCGCGACTCAGCTCCGAAGCACGCGGCGAGTGAGCATGACGAGCGCCTCGAACGCCGCGCCGATCTCTCCGTCGAGATCGCGCACCGCGGCGAGCTGTGCCGCAACGACCGCGTCGTCGCCCCTGACGATCGGGCCCGTCATCGCCGCGGCCGCGCCCTCGATGTGCGAGCGCAGCACGCTCGTGCGCATGAAGCCCGCCACGAGCTCGGCCGCCTCTTCCCCGTCGACTCCGGCCTCCCGATAGAGATTCTCCGCCATCGCGAACAGTGTCACGCTGAAGTTCGCAGCGGCCGTGGCCGCGGCATGATAGAGCGTGCGATGCGCCTCGTCGATGCCGAGCAGCCGGTAGCCGTCGTCGCCGAGAATGCCTCGTGCGGTCGCGAGGGACACCTCGTCGGAGGGCGTGACTCCCCAGATCGTCCGTTGCGGCATCGGAGCATCTCCGCGCACCGATGCGTTCGGATGCAGCGCGAGCGCACGCGCACCGCGCGCGATGAACGGCGCGAGCGGCGCCGTATCGAGCGCCCCGGCCGAGTGCACGACGACGACGTCGGTCCAGTTCTCGCGACCGCGTGCGATCGCATCGGCGACGCTGGAGATCGACGCGTCGGAGGTCGCGATCCACACGAGGTCGACGTCTGCGCCGGCGATGTCGGCGAGCGACGCTGCGCGCGCATCGGCCAGCCCCGCAAGCGTCGTTACGCGCGATGCGTCACGGCCGGCGACGACCGCGATGCGTCCCGCGAACGTCCGCGCGAGCGACTCGGCGAGACGGCCGGTGCCGACCAGTGCGATCCCCTTCATGTATCACCCTCCTGTCATGTTCGACTCGCGGCGACAATCCTGTTGGAACCGAGATCGAATGCACTATTTTTGTGGCCCGCAGTGCGACACGCGCGTGGAAGGTCCGGCGTGTCTCCTATCCTTTAATCTCTATCAGTCGATGAAAGCAAAAGCGTTCCTGATTGCATCGCTCTTCGCGATGAGCCTCTCCCTGACCGCATGTGGCGGTGACAGCGAAGAGGTTCCGGCCTCGGACATGGACACGACGACCACGACCGAAGCACCGTCGATGCCGGCCGCCGACACGACGACGACCGTGACGAGCACGGACACGACCGTCACGTCGACCACGACGACGACCGTCAACGGCGACACGACGGCCGCCTCGACCGACACGACGAAGTAATCAGGTCCCCTCGCGTGCAGCGCACGCGAGCATGAGAACGAAGAACCCCCGGAGGCAGTGCCTTCGGGGGTTCGTTCGTACTGGAGCCTACTCCGCGCCGCGGACGAGCGTATTGGTCAGCGTGCCGAGCAGGTCGATCTCGCAGTCGACGACATCGCCCGGCTTCAGCCACCAGTTGTCGGTGATCTTCGAGCCGTTGAGCTCGAGGAAGCAGCCGGTGCCCACGGTGCCCGAGCCGATGACGTCGCCGGGATAGAGCGTCACGCCGTAGGAAGCGCGCTCGAGAATCTGCGCGAACGTCCAGGACATGTCCTTGAGGTTACCGCGCGAGACCTCGGTGCCGTTGACGCGCGTGACCATCGTCAGGTCGTAGCGCTCGCCGTTCGGTCCGTCGATACGCCGCTCGGCGAGCTCGTCGCGCGTGGCGAGGAACGGGCCGATCGACGTCGCGAAGTCCTTGCCCTTGGCGGGTCCCAGGCTCATCGTCATCTCCTTCATTTGCAGCGCCCGCGCCGACCAGTCGTTCATGATCGTGTAGCCGGCGATATACTCGTCGGCCTCGGAGGCCTTGATGTTGCGGCCCTCGCGACCGACGACGATCGCGCACTCGAGCTCGAAGTCGAGCTTCTCGCAATGCCGCTCGAGCACCTCGACGAATCCGGGTCCGGTGACCGCCTGATGGTTCGTGAAGTAGAACACGGGGAACTCGTCGAACTCCGGAATCATCTCGACGCCGCGATTGCGACGCGCGGCTTCGACGTGCTGGCGGAACGCGTAGCCGTCGCGCATCGACGTCGGTCGCGGCACCGGGGCCATCAGCTCGACCTCGTCGACTCGTAGAAACAGCTCGGCGGTCGAGTCGGCCGAGCGCGCCCAGTCGATGACCATCGGCAGCAACTGCTCGGCGGTATCCCATTGCTGGAGCATCGACAGGACGCTGTCGGTGGAGAACGGCGTCGTCAGCTCGCGCGACTCCGCGGCGAGGAAGTCCGGCACGGCGCGGCCGAGATCGAGTACGTGCGAGTTGATCAGGGCGCCGGGCCGCCCCGTGCGGTCCGAGGTCGCGGCCGGCGTCCGATAGGTGACAAGCTTCATCGTGATGAATTCGGTAATGGCGTTGTGCGTAGTCGAAGCGTGCAAAGGTAGCGATGCCGGCAGACCCGTGCACATGCCGATCACCAGGTGCTGAGCATCCGGTCGGAGCCGGGGACGATCCTCCACTGCTCTCCGCTTCGCTCGAGATCGAGACCGACGCGCATCGTCATCTCCCCCATCACCTGGTCGCCGCGCTCGACGCTGCCGGCGAGATCGAACTGCGCCTGCGCCCGGTCCTCGATCACGGTGGCGACGATGTTCCCTGCTTCGAAGCCGCTGCCGCCGGGGATCGTCGCGAGTCGATAGACGACGCTGCTGTCGCCGGCCGGGCTCACCGGCGCGACGCTTCCGTCGCTGAAGAGCCGCGCGAGCGAGGCGGTGTCGCGATCGTTGAGCGCGTCGACGAGATCGTCGACGGTCGCTTCGACGGCGGACTCGTCGCTGCTGGAGCAGGCGGCGAGCGTGGACGCGAGCGCGAAGAGCACGAGGTAGATTCGGCGCATGATGGTCACGGGTACGGTTGAACGGGAGCGCGGATCAGGAGGGCATCGCCACGACGAGCACCCAGTAGCGCAGGACGCGCACCGAGTAGGCGACGAGCACGAAGTAGAGGAAGTTGACGCGCGTGACGCCGGCGACGAGCGTGAGCGGATCGCCGATGAACGGGAGCCACGACAGGAACAGTCCCCACGGACCAAAGCGGTCGAGCCATCGCACGGCGCGCGCGCTCCTCGTATCGGGATCAGCGCCGCCACCGAAGCGACTGCGGCCGAGTCGTCCCATCCAGTAGTTGAGCGTCACGCCGAGGCAGTTTCCGATCGAGGCCCAGACGAGGGCCTCGGTCTTCGGCAGGCCGAACGCGATCGCACCGATGAGCGCCGCCTCCGATCCGACCGGAACGATCGTCGCGGCGATGAACGCGATCAGCATCAGCCCCGGCCCGCCGTACTCCACCACCAGCGACTCCACATCCACCTCGTCGTCTCGATGTCGATAAGCGCCGGTGTCTATGCGATGGGCCCGGCGCGCTTCGGTCGCGGCGTGGCCTCGACGATCGGCTCGCCGAGCCGGATCGACGTGACGAAGTGCTCCTGCGCGTTGAACGCTTCTTCTCCGTCGGCGGGCACGATCTGCTCCCAGTTTCCATCCGGTCTCAGAATGCGTGCCTTCGCGGTGTCGCGCAGGTAGACCGAGAGGATGTCGCTGAGGCGGGACTTGTGCTCGGCGTCCTCGATCGGGAACATGAGCTCGACGCGACGGTTGAGGTTGCGCGGCATCCAGTCGGCAGAGCTGCCGTAGACCTCCTCGTCGCCGCCGTTGCCGAAGAGGAAGATGCGGCTGTGCTCGAGGAAGCGACCGACGATCGAGACGACACGGATGTTCTCGCTGACGCAGGGTATGCCCGGTCGCAGGCAGCAGATGCCGCGCACCAGCAGATCGATCTTCACCCCGTGGCAGCTCGCCTGGTAGAGCGAGCGGATGATGTCACCGTCGACGAGCGCATTGAGCTTCGCGACAATGCGTCCGGGGCGCTCCGGCGAGTGCAGCGCCATCTCGCGCTCGATGAGCGCCTTGATGCGGCTGCGCAGGTTCTGCGGCGCCATGATCAGCTTGCGCCACTCGATCTCGGCGCCGTAGCCGGTGAGGTAGTTGAAGAGGTTGATGCCGTCATAGCCGAGGTCCTGATCGGCGGTGATCAGGCCGACGTCGGTGTACATCCGCGAGGTCACCGGATTGTAGTTGCCGGTGCCGAGGTGCATGTAGATGCGCGGGATGCCGTTGTCGTCGCGGCGGACGATCATCGCGATCTTGCAGTGGGTCTTCAGGCCGATCAGGCCGTAGACGACGTGCACGCCGGCCTGCTCGAGCTGCTTGGCCCAGCCGATGTTGTTCTCCTCGTCGAACCGCGCCTTGAGCTCGACGAGTGCGGTGACCTGCTTGCCTCGCTCGGCGGCCTCGATCAGCGCACGCACGATCGGCGAGTCGAGTCCGGTGCGGTAGAGCGTCTGCTTGATCGCGAGCACCTTCGGATCACGCGCCGCGGCCGTGATGAAGTCGACGACCGTCGCGAATGAGTCGTACGGATGGTGCAGCAGCACGTCCTTCGAGCGGATCACCGAGAACACCGTGCGCTCCTCGTCGCGGAACGGTTCGTAGACGCGCGCGGTGAACGGCTTGTCCTTGAGGTCGCGGTAGTCGAGACGGTACAACGCCATGAAGTCGCTGAGGTTGCGCGGTCCGCGCGTCTCGTAGATGTCGTCGGTCTCGAGCTCGAGCGAGACACGGAGGATCTCGCGCACGTGCTGCGGCATCCGCTCGTCGACTTCGAGTCGCACGGCCTCGCCCCATCGACGCCGGCGGACCTGCTCCTCCATCATCTTCAGGAGGTCCTCGGCCTCGTCATCGGCGATCTCGATGTCGGCGTCACGCGTGACGCGGAACGGGTAGGCCGCCATCACGTCGAGTCCCGGGAACAGCGCCGACGCGTGCGCGGCGATGACCTCCTCGAGCAGGACGAAGTGATCGCCCGGCGCATCGGCCAGCACCTTGATGAAGCGGCTCAGCACCGTCGGCACCTGCACGACCGCGAAGTGGAAGTCCTTCGTGCCGGAGTGCTTCTTGGGGTCCTTGATGACGAGCGCGAGGTTGAGGCTGCGGTTGAGAAGGTGCGGAAACGGATGCCCGGGATCGATCGCGAGCGGGGTGAGCACCGGAAGCGTCTCGCGCATGAACATCTCGCGCATGCGCCACTTCTCTTCGGCCGGAAGTCCGTCGAACGGGTGGATGACGATCCCCGCCTCCTCGAGCTTCGGCAGCACGTCGTTGATCAGCAGGTTGCCCTGCCGGAGGTAATGCGGTCTCAGACGCTCGGAGATGTGGCGGAGCTGTTCCTGCGGGGTCAGCCCGTCGGGCGCGAGCTCGACGACGCCGCCGAAGACCTGCTCGTAGAGGCCGGCGACGCGGATCATGAAGAACTCGTCGAGGTTCGACGAGAAGATCACGAGGAACTTCAGGCGCTCGAGCAGCGGATGCGAGGTATCCTCTGCCTCCTCGAGCACGCGCTCGTTGAAGTCGAGCCAGCTCAGCTCGCGGTTGATGTAGTACTGCGGGTTGCGCAGGTCGGTCTCGCTCGGCGGCGAGGCGCTCGGGGGCAGGGTCGCGCCCGGGACCGGGGGCGCGGCGCCGTTGGCGGGGGCCGCGATCGAGGGATCGAGCCCGCTGCGCGGTTCTCCTGCTGCCGGGGCGAACTTCGATGCTCCGCCCTTCGATACTCCGTCCATCATGGATCCGTGATTCTCGTCGACCGCGTAGGGTGCGGTTTTCGCCATTCTCATGAGCTCTTCCACTACGCCTGAGGTGAATGTAGGCGATGCCTGCTCGCGCGGCAAATGAACTCTTGTTTGTGGTATCAGATCGTCGCGGGTTTACCCCGGATAAAAGGTATCCCGGTTCGTATCGTCTCACCAGCATTGACCGCGCGCGGCGCCTTCGCGGGCGCCGTGCCGAGACCTTTCCAACACTCGCTTTACTTCGAGGAACCATCAATGCAGATGATGCACCCCCTGTATGATCCGACCGCCGTGCAGCCGATGCGTGACGAGCTGACGTCGATCGGCGTTCAGGAGCTGCGCACGCCCGAGGAGGTGGATGCCGCGCTCACGGCCGAGGGGACGACCCTGGTCTTCGTCAACTCCGTCTGCGGCTGCGCCGCCGGCGGCGCGCGTCCGGCACTGCGCCTGGCGCTGCAGCACGACGTGCTCCCCGACCGCGTCGTCTCGGTCTTCGCGGGCATGGACCGCGAGGCCACGCAGCAGGCGCGCGATCTCTTCCACGGCTTCCCGCCGAGCTCGCCGCAGATCGCGCTGATGAAGGATGGCCAGGTCATCCACATGATCCAGCGTCATCACATCGAGGGCCGCACGCCCGAGATGATCGCCGAGAACCTGAAGGAGGCGTTCGAGGCCCACTGCGCAAAGACCGCGTAGGCACAGCCGCAACGACAGCTCAGAGCCCGCTCCCGGCATGACCGGGGGCGGGCTCGTCCGTTCGGAGGATCATGTTCCGGCGCCGCGCGTCCTCCGATCGAGCACCACAGTACCGCGACCTGATTCCCCGCGACCTCGATTTCTTCTATCTTCGGCTCGGTCTCACCTCTCGTCGCCCGGCGCGGCGCGCCGGATTGCTCGCTCCTTCAACGCACTTCGTATCGGACCCTCCCATGATCCGTCCACGACGCGACCCGTTCACGCTGCTCGGCTTCCATCGCGTGTTGATCGTCACAGCGGCGCTCGCGGCGTTCGGCTACGGCGTGCGCGCGATCGTCCGCGCGGGCGAAGGCTCGAGCGCGTGGGAGGCGGTCGTCGCCTGGGGTCTTGCCGGGGCGCTCGTCGTATACTTCTGGAACATTCGCCACCGGCGCTGATCGCTATATTGGGCCGTCTGCATGCGACCCTGCGACCCACCCACGAGCGCGCACAGCGCCCACCGCACGGCCGGGGACACTTGAGTTTCCATTCAATCGACCTACTTCCATGATTATCGGCGTACCCCGCGAAATCAAGCCGAACGAGAACCGCGTTGGTGCCGTTCCGTCCGGCGTAGAGCTCCTGGTCCGTAATGGTCACACCGTGCTCGTCGAGACCCAGGCGGGTGTTGGCAGCGGCTTCACCGACGAGGACTACACGAAGGTCGGTGCGACGATCGCTCCGACGGCCTCCGACGTCTACGGTGGCGCCGACATGATCGTGAAGGTCAAGGAGCCGATCCGGCCCGAGTACGAGCTGATCCGTCCCGGCCAGATCCTCTTCACCTACTTCCACTTCGCCGCAAGCCGCGAACTCACCGACGCGATCATCAAGAGCAAGGCCGTGGCGATCGCCTACGAGACCGTGATCGGCCGTGACGGCTCGCTGCCGCTGCTGGTGCCGATGTCCGAGGTCGCCGGCCGCATGGCGCCGCAGGAAGGCGCGAAGTACCTCGAGCGGACGATGGGTGGACGCGGCGTGCTGCTCGGCGGCATCCCCGGAACGCGCCCGGCCGACGTGCTGGTGCTCGGTGGCGGCGTCGTCGGCACGAACGCCGCGAAGATCGCCGCCGGCTTCGGCGCGCGCGTCACGATCTTCGATCGCGACCTGCACCGCCTGCGCTACCTCGACGACGTCATGCCGAAGAACTGCCAGACGCTGATGTCGACCCCGTCGGCGATTCGCGAGGCCGTCAAGCACGCCGACCTCGTCATCGGCGCCGTGCTGATCCCGGGCGCCAAGGCGCCGTCGCTCGTCACGCGCGACATGCTCCCGACGATGCGCGATGGCTCGGTCATCGTCGACGTGTCGGTCGATCAGGGCGGATGCATCGAGACGACCAAGCCGACGACGCACGCCGATCCGACCTACTTCGTCGACGGCGTGCTGCACTACTGCGTCGCGAACATGCCGGGCGCCGTGCCGCGCACCTCGACGATCGGCCTGACCAACGCGACCCTGCCGTACATGCTCAAGCTCGCCGACCACGGCTACCGCGCGGCCCTCGACGCCGACGCAGGCCTGCGCGAAGGACTCAACGTCTACGACGGCGTCGTCACCCACCAGGGTGTCGCAGAAGCCTTCGGCATGGAATACGTCGGCATCGACGAGGTGCTCGCATAGCGGCTGCGCCGCAGGGACAGGCCGGAGGCCAGGGGACACGCTGCGCGAGGGGACAGGCCAGGAGGCCAGGGGACACGCTGCGCGAGGGGACGGTTGCCTTGCTGCATGATGATGCAAGAAGTACAGAAGCGCCCGTCGGAAGTGATTCCGACGGGCGCTCTCTTTGCTACAGACCGAAGCCGGCCGCGATCTTCGCGGCGTTCGTGCCGACGACGCCGCCACCGAGCACCAGCACGTCGGCCGGGCGCGTTCCGGGGATGCCGCCGAGCAGCACGCCGCGTCCACCCATCGTCCGCTCGAGGTACTTCGCGCCTTCCTGC
>DATLHO010000012.1:0-1958 GCA_035539855.1 Kapaibacterium sp. (SeqCode)
CGCCCGGTCGCCAGCCGCAACGCCAGCAGCGTCGCGAACTCGAAGCGCTCGACCACCTTCCAGCGCGTCAACGCCCACTTGCCCTCGCGCTCGGAGACGACGAAGCGTTTGCGGTCGCGCCGGTCGCGCGCGATGTTTCCCTCGATCTCTCCCTCGTCCTCCTTCATCTCGCCCCAGACGACCGCCCAGTACTCTCGTGTCGCGGTGCGATCGGCGAACTGTCGCGCCAGGAAGACCTGCGCTTCGGCGTTCTTCGCGACGACCATCAGCCCGCTCGTCTCCTTGTCGAGACGGTGCACGATGCCGGGTCGCACCCTCGCGTATTCCTCGACGCTGAGCACCTCGGGCTCCACATCGCTTTGCGGATCGGGCTCGCCGGAGTCGGTGTCTTCGCTTTCGGTGTCGGCGACGTCGGCGTCTACTATCTCGGCGCCCGTGACGTCGGCGTCCGCGATGTCGGCGTCCGTGACGTCGACGTCTGTGATGTCGGCGTCATCGTCGGTCGCTCCCTCGTCGAGAGCTTCGAGTCGTGCGGCCTCGATCGCGGCGGGGAGCCGGCCTCCGACGTGGTGGAGGACGGCGTTGACGAGCGTGCCGTCGCGATTGCCGAAGCCGGGATGCGTGACCATGCCGGCCGGCTTGTCGACGATGAGGAACTGCTCGTCCTCGAAGATGATGTCGAGGGGAATGTCCTGCGGCGTCAGCTCGATCGGCGGCGGCTTCATGAGCGTGACGGTGATGACGTCGCCGGGACGGACGCGATAGTTCGCCTTCGTCGGCGCGCCGTTGACGAGCACGGCGCCGGCATCGATGCCGTCCTGCACCTTCGTGCGCGTCGCGCGCTGCATGCGCATGACGAGCCAGCGGTCGATCCGCTCGAGAGACTGTCCGGCATCGACGACGAACGTGCTCACGCGCTCGACCCGCTCGGTCGGCTCACCCTCTGGTTCGATTGGATCACCCATTGATGGCGGATGCCTCGGTCAGATACGGAGCGATGACCTCCCGCAGATGCGCGAGAGCGCGGCCACGGTGACTGATCGCGTGCTTCTCCGAGGCCGGCATCTCCGCGAACGTCCGCGTCTCGCCGTCGGGCACGAACAGCGGATCGTAGCCGAAGCCCCCGTCGCCGCGTGGCGATGCGATGATCGAACCCTCGACCATCCCCTCGGCGAAGAGAGTACGGTCGCCGTCGACGAAACACATCACGGTCCGGAAACGCGCGCGGCGTTCCGCGGAATCCCTCGAGCCGAGCTCGCCGAGCAGCTTCGCGCAGTTGTCCGCATACGTCGCCGCCGCTCCCGCGTAGCGCGCCGAGTGGACGCCGGGCTCGCCGCCCAGCGCTTCGACCTCGAGTCCCGTGTCGTCGGCAAGTGTCGGCATGCCGGTCGCGTCGTACACCTCACGCGCCTTGATGTAGGCATTTTCCTCGAGCGTCGCGCCGTCCTCGACCGGCTCCGGCGGCGGTGCGGCGAGATCGCGGAGCGTGAGTATATCGATGCCTGGAAAGCCCGAGAGGATCGCGGCGATCTCTTCGGACTTGTGAGGGTTGTTGGAGGCGATGAGGATCTGCATGGTGATTAGGTCGTCAGTTCATCCGCACGATCGTCCAGTTCAGCACGGTCGCGAAGGCGACCCACAGCAGGTACGGGATCAGCAGTCCTGCCGCCACCGGCGAGATCGGCCAGACGCGCACGATGATCCAGATGATCGACAGCAGCACGCCGATGATGTCCATGCCCGCGACGAGCGGACTGCGCGAGCGGAAGAAGATGAAGCTCCACGCGAGATTCAACGCGCCGTTGAGCGCATAGAGGATCATGATGCTCGTGCGATGCTGTCCCGACGTGCTGTGCCACGCGATGGACGCCGAGATGATCAGCAGGATGTAGAGCGTCGTCCACACCGGACCAAACAGGTAGCCCGGCGGCTGCCACTCGGGCTTGCGCAGCGTCTCG
>DATLHO010000013.1:0-10113 GCA_035539855.1 Kapaibacterium sp. (SeqCode)
CGATGCGACGTAGCCCACCGGATCGATCGTCGTCGCGGGCACCTCGGCGACGTACGCGACCTCGCGCGGATCGAATGCCCCGTCACGGATCTTCTCGAGGATCGCGCGCGGCTCGGCCTTCTCGACGCGATTGACGAACCAGGCGCGCGGCATCGCACTCTCGTTGAGCCAGACGGTCTGGCCGGTCTGCTGCGACTGGAAGACGGGCTTGAGTCCCGCGGCAAGCGGCTGGTTGAAGACGATGTACTTCGTGTTCATCAGGTCCCACGCAAGCTGCACCGTCGGGATGTTGCCGTTGGTGTCCCCGGGCTCGGTGCCGTCGGTGAAGTCGAGGAAGTCCTGGTAGCTGCGAAGCTTCGCCGCGTGGTAGCCCATGACGCTCTGGTGGAACTGGTACGCCGGGGAGTTCGGTACCCGCACCTCGCTCGCCTTGTACAGGTCGAGGATGCGGTACTCCGACTTGTCCTGCTTGAGGAACAGATCGTAGTCGCGCTCGCCATGCGTCTGCTCGATGAGCTCCTTCGGCTGGGTCTCCATCGACCGGTAGTCGACGCGCCAGAGATCGACGATGAGGATCGCCAGCAGGGCCATCTTCAGGAGCGTCGGACTGACGCGACCCTTGAGGTAGTAATACATCAGCGCGAGGGTCGCGACGCCGATCAATCCGACGATCATCCAGTCGGAGGCCATCGTGCTGAAGATGAAGTCGTGGATCGGCGCCGGGTACTGGCTCGTCGCCGGCGCAGAGCGCAACGACTGCAGGTAGCTCTCGCGGATCACCGATGTGCCGATGATGCCGAGCAGCGCGAAGACGCCCATGCCGATCATGCCGTAGAACACGGACTTGCTCGCCTGCGGGTTGTCTCCGGCGCGCCGCATCGCCAGCAGCGATTCGATGCCGAAGCCCGCGAGGATCGGCAACGCGAACTCCAGCAGCACGAGCGACTGGCTCGGCGCGCGGAAGCTCGAGAAGCGGGGGACGAAGTTGTAGAAGAGGTCGTAGAGGACCGAGAGGTTCGATCCGAACGAGAGCACCAGACCGAACACACCGACGACCGTCATTGCCTGCACGAACCGTCGCCGTCGGTTCACCCACGCACCGAAGAGCCCGAGGATGAGCACCGCGATCCCCATGTAGTGCGCCGCGTCGGTGAAGGGCATCTGGCCCCAGTACGTGCCGACGCGCTGCGGCACGTTGTTCGTCTCCGGTCCGGTGTACTCGAGCTTCCCCCAGCCGTAGTAGGCTGGGATGACGAACGTGATCATCTCCTCCGGCGAGAACGACCACTGCGTCGCATACTCGTAGCCGTGTCCCTCGCTCTCGCCCGCGGCGCGCGTCGAGGTCGCGATCGCCGCGGCCCCTCGCGTGGAGTACGGGACGTACTCGGCAACGGCCTGCGTGCGGTCGAGACCCATCCCCCATGTGAAGCCCGCGGCGATGAGCACGAGCGCTCCGGCGCGCAGCACTCCGACGAGTGACGGTCCGCTGCGGTCCTTCGAGACGAGCGACGCGATGAGCTCGAAGACGAGGTAGATGCCGACCGCGCAGGCGCCGTAGAACGCCGTCTGCATGTGCGCGGCCTCCCACATCACGTGCACCGCGAGGATCAGCAGTCCTGCGTACAGCAGGCTCCAGCGATCGATCAGTTTCTCGAGGCAGAGGAAGATGTACGGGAAGGTCATCAGCACCATGATCTTGGTGTTGTGACCGATCATGACGTAGATGATGATCCACGTGCTGAACATCGCCGCGAGCGCGACGAAGAGCGAGGTCGAGCGCGCCGCCTTCTTGGTGCGCATCAGCAGGTACATCCCGAGGCCGTAGATGAAGTAGTGCATCACCACGCGCATCACCGGGTAGTTGACGATCCCGAAGACGTGCTCGGCCGAGTAGATCAGCTTCATCGTCAGATCCCACCACCGATCGCCGGTCACCAGCAGCGCCGCGAAGCCGGGCATGCCGCTGAAGATGTAGGGGATCCACATCGGGAGCTCACCCTTGCCGTCGACCTGCGCGAGGTACGGCCGGAAGCTCTCCCACGACAGGAAGTCGGTCGACACGAACAGATCGCCCGAGAAGATCACACCGCCGAAGAAGACGATGAGCGAGAGGAGGATCGTCCCGATGAAGATCGCCGAGTGGTACTTCGTCGCGACGCCGGCAAGCGGTGAGCCCTTCGGACCGAGCTCCGAAGCCGCCGACGTGCGCGTCGTCCGTGCCGCGGCCGTGCGCCGCCCCGCGGGAGGTGTAATCTTCGCCATGCTATGGGTGTTGGTGTCTGCCGGAGAGGAAAAAACGGAATATAGGAAAAGCGAGGCCGTCGCTCAGACAGCTCTAGCAGCGCTGACAGCCGACGCGCGGCGATCCCGTACAGACGATGATGGTCGCGGTCTCGTCGCGCAGGAGCAGGAGCGTCGTGATCGCGCCTCCATCGCCGGAAGGACGGCAGCGGCGCTCGAAGTCGCCGAAGCGCCCGAGCGGCTCGGATGCCGACAGCGAGCGCACGAAACCCTGGAGCCAGTCGGCGAACGCCGCCGGATCGTCGGCCGGCGCGCTGCGATGGAGCTCGACCTGGTGCAGGCGTCCGCGGTCGAACGTGAGTCCGTAGACCAGCACGCCACGCACGCTGGTGTCGCGCGCCTCGTACAGGCTCAGGGTCGAGTCGCCGGCGAACCTGACGTCGCGTCCGATCCACCGCAGCCGCATCGTCGCCGCGATGGTGTCGGCCTCGGCAAGGCTCATCCCCGCGACGAACGGTCCGATGAGAGTGTCGCCGTGTGGTGGGGCGCCGCTGGCTGTCGATGAAGCGAAGAGAATGGCGAACACTGCCACGGCGGCGAGGAGCTGTCGTCGAGCGCCAGCGAGTCCTGCCGCGCCCGGGCGACCTGCCAATGCGTGCACGACGGTCGCTCGCTCGATCATCGTGCGACCGCGTCGGTGGCTGCGCCGGCCGGCGTCGATACGCCGCGGGCGCGCTGCGTCACCATGTCGAGCAGGCGCGCCAACTCGCCGGTGACGCTGCGTCGCTCATAGCGGGCGATCGCCGCGGTATCGGGATCCAGCGCCGCCGTGCCGGCGACGTGCGCGCGATAGAGGCGGAGGAACGCGTCGGCGATGCCGGCGACGTTCGACTGGTGCGCGACGAAGCCGCCGCGCGTCTCCGCGATCAGGTCCGCGATCGCGCTCCGCTCCGGAGCGACGGCGATCACCGGACGACCGGAGCCGACGTACTCGTAGACCTTGCCGGGGACGACCTCGCTGCTCTCGTCGCACTCGTCGACGACCAGCAGCAGGGCATCGGCTAGAAGTAGCTGGCGGATGCTCTCGGTGTGCGCCATGTATCCGACCACTTCGATCGCGTCGCCGAGATCGCTCGTGCGGAACATCTCCATGACCTCCTCGCCGAAGCGTCCGATGAACCGCAGCCGGATGCGCGAGCGCTCGACCTCGCCGCGACGGACGAGCGATTCGACCGCGCGCAGGAACGCGTCGGGATTGCGGCGGCCGTACATCGAGCCGGTGTAGGTGACGGTGAAGCGGTCGTCGGAGCGCTCGGAGCGATCGACCGTCGGGATGTCGCGCGAGTCGAAGCCGTTCGGCAGGTGATGGAACTTCGCCTCGGGCAGGTCGGGGTACTTCGACCGAGCGTCGCGCGTGATGCCGACCCACGCGACCTCGACCTCGTCGGCCTCCCTGAACACCGCGTGCTCGAGCATGCGGTCGATCTTCGCCGGCAGCGCCCAGCGCTTCGGGGTCGTGATGAAGTTCGTCCACGGATCGCGGAAGCCGGCGATCCACGGCAGTCCGCTGCGGCGTTTGATGCCGCGGGCGATCAGCGCGCACGTGTACGGAGGCGACGAGGAGTAGATCGCCTCGATGCCCTCGCGCTCGATCGCGTCGAGTCCCGCCTTGACCGCCGTCGAGTACCAGCCGATGCGCGCGTCGGGGATGAAGATCGTCGCCCGGATGAGCTCGGCGATCCGCTCCTTCAGCGGCAGCTTCGCGCCTTCCTTGTGCATCGTGTTGACGTCGATCGCAACGCCTCGCGCCTTGCCGGTGAGTTTGCGATAGAGGTCGTACGGCTCGAAGATCTCCGTGCGTATGACCTCGACGCCCTCGGGAATCTCCGCCAGCAGCGACTCGTCGCGCGCCGGGAAGTTGCCGTTGGCGACGGTGAGCACGACGGGCTCCCAGCCGAAGTCGCGGAGGTACTGCACGTACTTGAGCACGCGCTGGACACCGGGTCCGCCGGAGGGAGGAAAGTAGTAGGCGACGATCAGAACCTTGCGCATAGTTTCGCAAGATACGACGGCGCCGGCAGTCCGGCCGGTCGGTCGGCGCGGGGGAGACGTGGTCACGTCGTTCGGATCGCCGCGTGGCTGTCGATGCCCCCCGTGCGGCTTGTATATTCCTCGATCGTGGTCACCTTCGAACGCAGCATCATCGTCGAGCCGTCGCCTGGCGGGCGCGCCCACACGGCGCCGCCGGCGACGTCGGCACATGCTGCTCGCGTCGACGACGCGTCCGTCCACACCACCTCCTGAGCCAGTCAGCCATGGCGAAATCCCTCGTCATCGTCGAGTCTCCGGCCAAGGCGAAGACGATCAACAAGTACCTTGGCGCCGACTACATCGTCGACGCCTCGGTCGGTCACGTCAAGGACCTTCCGAAGAACGGCCTGTCGATCGACATCGAGGCGGGGTTCGTGCCGACGTACGAGACGATCCGTGGCAAGGAGGATGTGCTCGCGCGCCTGCGCGGTCTCGCCTCACGATGCGACCGCGTGTTCCTGGCGACCGATCCCGACCGTGAGGGCGAGGCGATTGCCAGCCACATCGCCGAGGAGATCGGCGATCGGAATCGGAACATCCGCCGCGTCGTCTTCAACGAGATCACGCGCACCGGCGTGACCAACGCGATGCGATCGCCCCGCGACATCGACCGGCCGATGGTCGAGGCGCAGGAGGCGCGCCGCGTGATGGACCGGCTCATCGGCTACAAGGTCTCGCCGTTTCTCTGGAACACGTTCCGCGGCGAGTCGAAGGGACTCTCCGCCGGTCGCGTGCAGTCGGTCGCGCTGCGGTTGATCGTCGAGCGCGAGCGCGCGATCAACTCGTTCGTGCCGATCGAGTACTGGACGCTCGCCGGACACTTCCGTACGGCGCGTGGCGACGAGTTCGTCGCGCGCCTGGTGCGTTACGACGGCATCGACGTGAAGAACCCGAGTGGCTCTGCCTCGGAGCTCGATCCGGCGCTGCCCAGGACGTTCATCTCCGAGCGCGCCGACGCCGAGGCGATTCGCGAGCGCGCGCTTCGCGAGTCGTACGCGATCACGGGTGTCGCGCGCAAGGAGGTCAAGCGCAACGCGCCGGCTCCGTTCACGACCTCGACGCTGCAGCAGGACGCGGGCCGCCGGCTGAAGATGGCGACCAAGCGCGCGATGCAGGTCGCGCAGAAGCTGTATGAGGGCGTCGATCTCGGACCCCGCGGCCGTGTCGGTCTCATCACGTACATGCGCACCGACTCGGTCCGTGTCAGCGACGAGGCCGCGCAGATGGCCGAGGAGTTCATCTACGAGAACTACGGCAAGGAGTACCTGCCGCCGGGACGAAAGACGTTCGCGCAGAAGGGGAAGAACGTCCAGGACGCGCACGAGGCCATCCGTCCGACCGATCTGAAGATCACGCCGCGCGAGGCGCGCAAGCACCTCGACGCCGACATGGCGGCTCTGTACGAGCTCATCTGGAACCGATTCGTCGCCAGCCAGATGGCGCCGGCGCTCATCGACCAGACGACCGTCGACATCGAGGGCGGCCCGTTCGCTTTTCGCACCACCGGACGCATCACCCGCTTCCGCGGATGGATGCAGGTCTACGGCGACGACGAGCCGTCGAGCGGCAGCGAGGCCGGCCCCGACGGCAAGCCCGACGCGAAGGTCCGCAAGTCTCGGTCGAAGGTCACCGGCGACGACGATGACGAATGGGAGAACGCCGAGCGCGTCCTTCCCGACTATCTCCGAAAGGGTGATTCGCTCTCCCTCGAGAAGATCGACGTGAAGCAGAGCGCGACGAAGCCGCCGCCGCGCTACACCGAGGCGCTGCTGGTCAAGGAGCTCGAGGCGAAGGGGATCGGACGGCCGAGCACGTACGCCTCGATCATCTCGACGATTCAGGACCGGGGCTATGTCGAGCAGCGCGAGCGTAAGCTGCACGCGACCGAGCTCGGCACGCGCGTCTGCGATGCGCTCGTCGAGGGATTCCCGGCACTGTTCGACGTGCGCTTCACCGCGCGCATGGAGGGCGAGCTCGATCAGATCGCCAGCGGCAAGTCCACGTATCGGAAAGTCCTCGAAGGATTCTATGCGCCGTTCGAGAAGTCCCTTCGCGCGTTGAGACTGCCCGCCTATAGCGGCGGTAACTCCTCAGGGCGCGGAGTGGGCCCGGGTCGGAGCACGACAGCGGTCGGCAGCGCGAGCGCCGGCGAAGCGAAGTCTCCGCGCGCGCGACCGGCGTCGCGTGCTCGCTCGGCGAAAGCGATCGAGGGCATGCAGACCGACGAGAAGTGCGTCAAGTGCGGCTCACCGATGGATCTGCGCAACGGTCGCTACGGACCGTACCTGGCGTGCACCGCATTCCCTCGATGCCGGAACATCGTCTCGGTGCCGGGCGGATCGGCGCAGCTCGACGCCGCATCGGGCGCCAGCACTACCGACGCCACGAAGTCAGGCACGAAGCGGAAGAGCTCGAAGAACGGTGATGTCTCGAAAGCGACGGCACGAGGCACGACCACTCGATCTGCAGACGAGGCCGCCGGCGCCCACTCGGGAAAGGCGGGAGCGACGGCGGCGTCAGTGGCGGAGCCGTGTCGCGACTGCGGCTCGCCGATGATCCTACGTCGCTCGAAGACCGGTGAGTTCTACGGCTGCTCGAACTACCCGACGTGCCGTTCGACACGACCGGTGCCGCTGGGCATGAAGTGTCCGCAGTGTGGCGAGGGAGATCTCGCCCAGCGCAAGGGCGGCCGTTACGACAGCGTCTTCTACGGTTGCACCCGCTATCCCGATTGCCGCTTCACGTCGAGTCAGAAGCCGGTCCCGGGCACCTGCACCCGCTGCCAGAACACGTGGCTCGTCGAAATCGACAGCCCGATCGACGGAAGGTTCGTGGAGTGTCCGAAGTGCAGGGCGAAGGGGTGAGAGGGGGATTTGGTTATTGGTTTTTGGTTATTGGTTGTTGGGATGAGACGTCCTGAATGCGGTTGACGGGTGGATCCAACTTCCAACTTCGGAACAGGGGGGGACATTTCGAACGATCCAGAATGGCGCGAGTCGGTAGTGCCTGTATCGGAGCGTATGTGACCTCTGACATCTAACATCGAGCATCTGACATCTGACTTCTAACATCTGACCTCCAACAACAAGGGCGCACTTCTCATCGAAGTGCGCCCTTGTCTTCAAACGTCGAAGTCTCTGTTATGAGTTCATCGCCTTCAGGAACTCGCGGTTGGCCTTGGTTCCGCCCATCTGGTCAAGCATGAACTCCATGGCCTCGGTCGGGTTCATGTCGCTGATGACCTTGCGGAGGATCCAGATGCGCTGCAGCTCGGTCTGATCGAGCAGGAGCTCCTCGCGGCGGGTGCCGCTGCGGATGATGTCGAAGGCCGGGAAGATGCGTCGATCGGCCAGGCGGCGATCGAGGATGATCTCCATGTTGCCGGTTCCCTTGAACTCCTCGAAGATGACCTCGTCCATGCGCGAGCCGGTGTCGACGAGCGCGGTGGCGATGATCGTCAGCGAGCCGCCCTCCTCGATGTTACGCGCGGCGCCGAAGAAGCGCTTCGGCTTGTGCAGGGCGTTGGCGTCGACACCACCCGAGAGAATCTTGCCGGAGTGCGGCACGACCGTGTTGTGCGCGCGGGCCAGACGGGTGATCGAGTCGAGCAGGATGACGACGTCGTACTGGGCCTCGACGAGGCGCTTGGCCTTCTCGAGCACCATGTCGGCGACCTGAACGTGCCGATCGGGCGGCTCGTCGAAGGTCGAGCTGACGACCTCGGCCTGGACCGAGCGCTCCATGTCGGTGACCTCCTCGGGGCGCTCGTCGATCAGCAGGACGATCAGACGAACCTCGGGGTGGTTGCGCGAAATGGCGTTGGCGAGCTTCTGCAGCAGGACGGTCTTGCCCGACTTCGGCGGCGAGACGATCAGACCGCGCTGGCCCTTGCCGATCGGCGTCAGCAGGTCCATGATGCGCATCGAGTACTCGCCCGGCGTCGTCTCGAGATTGAGCTTCTCGTTGGCGTACAGCGGCGTCAGGTTATCGAAGATCGTGCGATCGCGCATGATCTCCGGCGAGCGGTAGTTGACCTGCTCGACCTTCAGCAGCGCGAAGAACCGCTCTCCCTCCTTCGGCGACCGCACCTGACCGGCGACCGTATCACCCGTGCGCAGACCAAACTTCTTGATCTGCGAGGGCGACACGTAGATGTCGTCGGGCGAAGGGAGGTAGTTGTAGCCGGGTGAACGAAGGAAGCCGTAACCGTCGGGAAGGACCTCGAGCACGCCTTCGGAGAAGTTGATGCCGTCGTCCCGCCCTTCCTGGCGCTGCAGCTGCGATTGTGCCTCGAGGATCTTGAAGATCAGCTCCTGCTTGCGATAGTCGCTGTAGCCAGGAATGTTGAGGCTCTTGGCAATTTCGGTCAGCTCGGCAATACGCTTGGCCTTTAGTTCGGCCAGATCGTGGACCTGCTGGCCTGCCATTGCGTCGGTAGTAGGCATGCTAGCTAATGGTTATGAAAAACAGAAATACGTGCTCTCGATGAAATCGCTGGATCGAAAGGATCCGGGCCAGGTTTACGTATGCGGTCGCCAGGTCACGTGAATCGACGGAAGGCCAGGTGGCAGCCGGGTCGGCGGTCACTCACTCGATGCGAACAGGGTCAACGCGTACGGGGTACAGACGTGCGATAGTGTTGATGGTTCGCTGGATGAGATCGGGGCACGACAGGGGGCTTGACGGCGTCGAGCCAGGAAGCGGACTCTCCGAAACCACATACATCAAAGCGCGAATCGCGTGCCAGAAGTAGGCGAGGAGACGGGGTTGCGATGGCTGGCAGTGATGCCGGTGGGAAACCTCTACTCAGGAGTTCACACAGTGCCCTTGGTCGGGGGCTATTTCAGAGATCGAAAGGGAGAGAGAGCCAGTGGAAGTTCAACGGAGCAAATATGGACCGGGCCCCTCCAAGAATCAAGCGGTTTCTTCCTCAGCGCCCGGGGATTACAAACGTTCGCATCCGCCGGCGCACGGCGCGTGCGCCGGCGGATGCCATCGCCGCTGATCACGGAGCGTGATAACTGAAGTCGGCCAGTCGTTGCGCGATCTTGTCCTGGACGCTGCGGTAGCTGCCGAGGTTGCCGCCGTTCATCAGCATCGCGAACGCGAGCAGCTCTCCGTCCTTCGTCGTGACGTAGCCAGTGAGCGCCGAGACGTTTCGCAACGTGCCGGTCTTGCCGTGGACGTTGCCCTCGGCGAGCGTGCCCTTGAGGCGCTTGCGGAGCGTTCCATCGACGCCGGCGACCGACATCGACGCGTACAGCGGCTGGAAGATCCTGCGGTCGCGATGGGCGGCGCCGAGGATTCCGACGAGCGACTCGGCAGACAGCAGGTTGTTTCGCGAAAGGCCCGAGCCGTCGTTGATGATGCAGCGATCGAACGAGACGCTCGAGCTCGACATGCGCTGGCTGATGCGCTGTACCGACGCGCGCGCCGTCTCGCTGCGGGCGCCCGCGTGCGCGCCGATCATTTTGAAGACATACTCCGCGAGGTAGTTGTTGCTGTTCTTCATGACCAGCGACAGGATGTCGACGAGCGGCCGCTCGGTCTGTGCGAGCGTCCTGATCTTCGACGGCGCGGTGGCAGCGACCGTACGGCCGGTGATCGCGATGCCCCGGCCGAGCAGGCGGTCATGGACCATCCCGGCGATCACCACCTCGGGCGACTTCATCTCGTAGCGGTAGCTCGCACGCTTCTTGACCGCGAGCGTGCCCGTGACCGTCACCGTCTGGCGCCCGTCGGTGCCGGTCGTCACCGAGACCTTCAGCCCGCGCGCGGGCT
>DATLHO010000014.1:0-2257 GCA_035539855.1 Kapaibacterium sp. (SeqCode)
CCTATGCGCTTGAGGGTCTGCTGGCGATAGCGTGAGACGTCGAGGGCGACCCAGATGTAGCGTACGACTGCGGGTCCTATCGCCACCAGTGCGATCACCGGCAGCAGTCCGCGCGCTGCCAGGACGATCGTTAGCACCACGAGCGCGACGTGCGCGGCGCTGGCAAGTGCCAGTCCATCGTGGCCGACGAGACGAACGCGGACGCACCAGGCGGAGGCGCAGAAGAACAGCGCTGTGAAGAGCCAGAGCGCGATCAGCACGCCGGGCGTCCAGGCGTCGGTCGCCGCGACGCGCGCCAGCGGCGCGGTCATCGAGAGGGCGATGAAGCCGACGATCGACAGGTCGGTCATCGACGCGCGACGCGAGGTCAGCCAGAGGTAGCCCGCAAGAAGTGCGAGAACGGGGGGGACCGCCCAGAGAATCACCGGCCGCATGACCAGCAGCGGGATGCCCGAGGCCAGCGCGACCGCGGCGAGCGCCGCAATCCAACGGAGCCATCGGCCGCGCTGCGCGACATTGCGGCCGCTGCGGAGCGATCCGGCGAGAAGCCGGGCCGGCTCGGCCAAGGCGAAGCCGGCGAACGCCGCGACGAGCGACAGAACCGCCGGAAGCGCCTCAACCGTGTCCGCCGAGAAGATGCCAAAAAGCCAGCAGGCGCCAAGTACCACATACGCGCCATGCTCGCGAGGGATCGGAGGGGTCGTTGATTGTGCCATGGTTGATGTCGGAGCCCGGCGAGTATCAGGCTCCGAAACAAGCTAGTCACTCCCGAGCGCCGACCCCTATGACCGACGTCATAGTTGGCACTTGCCCCTAGCGAACCTGCAGCGGAAGGGCCACCATGGTGCTTCCTGCGTGGACGACGCAACGATACAGTCCCGCATCGATTCCCTCGAGATCGAGTGGCACGCTCGCTGTTCCTGCCACCTGTCTGAATCCGGCGTAGCGCCGGCGCGTCACGCCTCGTGCGTCGACGATTTCAACGTATACGGTCTCGGGACGCTCGAGCTCAAGCAGCAGTCGAGCTGCGGCCGTGGCGGGGTTTGGGGCGATCACGATGCGCGTCCCCGGCTCGGGTTCACCGACCGTTCCCGTCGTTATCGGACCATCCAATGCCCAAAGCCCAAGCTCGACGTGGGCGACGAGTGGACCGCCGTCATGCGCGACGACGAAACGGAACGGACCCGGCGGGAGATCGCCCGACACATCGCTCCAACTCTCCCCTCGGTCGCTCGTCACGTACACGCCCGAATCGGTGACCGCGACGAGAGCACCGCCGATCGACGCAAGCCCGTTCACGGCGTAGTGACGCTCTGCGTCTCGCAGTGGAAGACCGAGTGAGGCCGATTCCCAGCTTCCCGACGAGTCGTTGAAGCGGAACACGCCACGGGCGCCCTCGACCTGCAGTACCTGCCCTGTGGCAATGTAGAGCGAGCCGTCATGCCTGACGATCGAGGAGACCGACGGAAGTACGCCGGCGTCGTCGAGGGGCAGACCGGAAGAAAAATCCTTCCAGGTGGAGCCGATGTCGGTCGAGCGAAGCAGGCCGGAGCGAGACGTTGTGCCGGCGAAGAGAACACCGTCGATCTCCTCGAGCCGACCGAACGTGAAGTAATCGATATCCCCGATGTTCGCCTGCGAAAACGTGAGCCCCTTATCGGTCGAGCGAAAGGCGTACTTGCCTCCCACGGTAATGAGAGCACCGCGATGTGTCCGGACCTCGTGGAAGCTGGGGTGGACCTGCCCCTGGGGAAGCGCGGCGGTGATGTCCTGTCCGATACGCTGCCATTGACGTGAGCCGATCGGCGCTCGCCAGAGTCCCCGCGCCGTTGCGAAGAAGCGCCACTGCTCATCCTCCGTGATCGAAAAGATCATCCGCTGATCGGTGCCTGCGAATGCGACGGTATCGCCCTCATCGATCCATGATCCGGAGCCGCGGTCGAAACGGTACGGACCGAACGCTGACGCAAATCGCGGACGGGCGTGAAAGGCGTAGCTCGTCCCTTCGCCGGCGTCGGTCCAGAGCGTGTCGCCGAGCTGCGCAAGCGTCACGATGCGGGTAAGCGAGGGGAAACTCGACGGGGGAAGGCCCTGCGCGAACGGGACCCAGCGGGGGCGGTAGCGAATGCTCTCATCGAGCACGGTCACGAAAAGCCCGCCGACGATCGCGCCGGTCGGCAGATCGGGAAGACGGCGACCGGCGGAGACGAAGCGGGGGCCGCTGCGCAACAGTGCGACGACAGGTCGTCCGGCGGAA
>DATLHO010000015.1:0-14486 GCA_035539855.1 Kapaibacterium sp. (SeqCode)
AGATAGAGGATGTGGCCGTAGCCCGTCGTGAAGTCGCCCACCGAGTGCGTCGAGAAGCCGTACTTCTGCGGATTGCGCAGGAGCTCCTCGGCGTACTGGCGCCAGTCGTCGATCTCGGGATGCACGACCTCCTCCATCCACGTCGCGGTCGCCTCGTAGAGAGCGAACTGCGAGACGCTTTCGAAAGGGGAGAGGGCGGTGCGGTAGGCGGAGAACTGGACGATGTGATGGAACTCGTGCGCGGTCGTGACGCGCAGGCCGAGGATGCCCGGGGTCGGATAGCCGGCGTAGTCGTTGTCGAGCACGAGGTAGCCGTGCACGCGCGTGGGGTTCTGGCCGAGGACATTGTCGCCCTCGGTCCACGCGCCACCGTAGTACTGTGAGGGCAGCTCGCAGATGTAGACGTCGACCTCGGGTCCGGGTCCGCGATTGTCGTTCGGCGGCGGCGCGTACCCGAGCTCGTCGATCTCGACGCGCCAGGCGTACTCGAGGTAGAAGGCGACCGAGTCGATGTAGTCCGGGACGCCGTTGGCGTCGCCGTCGCGCGCGTCGACGGCGTTGTCACCATCGGTGTCGTAGTGGATGCGGAAGTGTCCGTCGGGGCTGAGGATCCTGGTCTGCTTGATAGGGCGGCCGCCGTTCTCCGACGGACCGCTGCACAGCTCGTTGACGACGCTCAACAGCGACGCGGGAAGCTTCTCCGGCGCGCTCCTGCTCTGGGCGATAAGCGGCGTGAGGCAGCGTGGGTGCGGATGGTCGTGCGCGGTCGGATCGGCCTGTGCCTGGGCGCGGGCGGTCGGGCCCGTCACCAGCAGGGTCATGCCGAGCAGCAGTAGAGCGGCAGCGCGTGTGATCATCGGCGTGGGTTGAGTTCCAAGCGTTGCAGTCGCGGCGACTCCGAGTCGTCGCCGCCATCGAGTGTGGGTGTCGTCCGCGGTCCCGAGAATCTCGGCATCGACATCACCCCGCGCAAGCGTCATCTGCGTGGCGACCATGCGATCAGGGCTGCTGCAGCGCGTCGATCTTCTCGCGCGCCTCGAGACGCGCCTGGCGGCGCATGCCGGCGGCCTCGTAGCGCCGGCGCTCGGCGTCGGTCTCCGGAAGCACGGGCGGCGCGGGCTGCGGCGTGCCGCTCTCGTCGAGTCCGACGAACGTGAGGTACGCGGTGTGCGCGTGGATGCGCGTGCCCTTGAGCGGATTCTCCATCTCGACGCGCACGCCGACCTCCATCGAGGTGCGGAACGCCCGGTTGACCGAGGCATACAGCGTGACGACGGCGCCCTGGTGAATCGGTGCGTGGAAGCTCATGCCGTCGACCGACGCGGTCACGCACACGTGGCGCGAGTGGCGCATGGCCGCGAGCGCCGCGGCGATGTCGATCCAGTGCATCAGGCGTCCGCCGAGCAGATTGCCAAGCTGGTTCGTGTCGTTCGGAAGGACGAGCTCGGTCATCACGACCTGCGACGCGGTCACGGGAATCGGTGTCATCTCCATCGCTTAGCGGCAGCCGGTGGTTTGGAATGTGCGGGCCGGTCCGACGCCGGGATCATCGGGCCGGGCGAGGACGATCGAGTCGGCGAACGAGCGTGCCTCGGTCGCGCGCTCGAGCTCGCAGAGCGACACGATCTTGCCGCCGACCGCCCGACCGAAGTAGTCGGTGTCGGCGAACTCCTCGAGGACCTTCGAATAGTACACCAGCGCAGCGGTCGGATCGTCGAGACGCCCGTACTGCTCGGCGACCTCGAAGTCACGGCGCGCGAGCTTGCTGCGCAGCTCGCCGACGCGGCCCTGTGCCAGCGTCGCGAGCGAGTCGCCGGCATACGCGAGTGCGAACGCGCGGAAGTGGTCGATCGCCGCGCGCGTCTCCTTCTGGTCGCGGTCGTACGTGCCCGAGCTGAAGAAGTAGCTCTCGCCGGTCTTGAAGCGGGCGAGCTTGTAGAACGGGGAGTTCGGGAACGAGCCGACGCGATTGTAGGCGTAGGCGGCCAGGTGATACTCACCGTCGAGGAAGTAGCTCTCGGCCAGGTAGTACTGCGCGTCGTCGGCGACCTCGCTGGCGGGATCCTGCAGAACGATCGCCTCGAAGAGCTTGCGCGCCTCCTCGTAGTCCTCGTCCTCGAACTCCGCCATCGCCTGACGGAAGCGCTCCTCGGTCGGAGACGTGCGCGTGATCTCCTCGGCGCCGGAGCAGGCGCCGACGAGGCTCAGAAGGACGAGACCGAGAAACAGAAGCGAGGAACGGTGAAACGTCACGTGTCGAATGTTCGATGTCATACTGTCGATTTCGGGGTTGGCGGAGCCGCTTCGCAATGGACTTCCGCATCGGCCGCGGCCGATGCGGACGTCACTGGCTCCGCACCGTAAAGAGGAGAATCGCAACGATGGCCGACGCCGCGAGCACGACGGCGGGCTCGACGATGGTCCGCCAGAAGCCGCCCGAGCTGTCGTCGGCGACGGTGCCGATCGAGTACGGATAGGCCGCATCGCCGAGGCAGGCGGTATCGGCCGCCGCGAGCGTATCGGCTAGCGCTGCGGCGGCGCGGAGGGCGCGCAGCGGGCGCGTCGTGCCCGACTCGGCCAGCGACGACGGCGCGCTCGAGCTCAGCGACAGCGTGGCGACGCGCTCGAGGCCGTCGTCGATCCTACGATAGACGACGCCGATCGTGATAATCGCAACCTCGATGCGGCCGGCATCGGAGGCTTCGCAGCGGCGCACCGTCACGCCGCGGGCGGCGGCTCGCTCGACGATCGCCGACTCGAGGAGCCATCGGGCGTCGTGCTCGACGACCGCGACGCAGAGCGTATCGCCGTCGATCCTGTCGAGCAGCGAGTCGGCGGCGGCTGCGGCCGCGAGCTCGAGCCGCGCGAGATTGCTCGTCGCCAGCGGCGCGTTCACCAACGCACGGGCCGGGGTCACGCCGGCCGCACCGAGCATGCCGGCGATCAGGGCGAGGGTTCTCAGCAGGGGCGAGAGCGAGCGGGCCATGCGCAACCGGAGAGTGGATCCGGCGACCAGGGCGCCGGCGCGTCTCGGGCACGGTCGAATATCGCGCGCCGAAGATCGTCAAGAACGCAAAGGTACAACGCTTCGACGAAAGGGAGAGGCGGCGAACATCGTGCACTTGGATACAACTGGGCATTTGACAACGGGCTACAAAGAAGTGTATCTTTGTCGGCTCAAATGTACCAGTGAATATTTCCCGCAGGCATGCCGCATCATCCGTCAGCTGAAAAGCGAGTCCGTCAGGACGCCAAGCGCCGCGCTCACAACCGTTACTACAAGGTCATGATGCGCAACGCGCTGAAGGCCGTGCGCACGGCCGGTACGCGTGAGGATCTCGTTGAGAAGGTGCGCCAGGCCACGCGTGTCCTCGACCGCCTCGCGGTCAAGGGCATCATCCATCGCAACTTCGCGGCCAACCGCAAGTCGCAGATGGCTCGTCTGCTCGCGAACTACGAGGGCTGATCGCCCGCGCTCGCGAGGCACGAACGCTCGTTGCAGCCGTAGCTCAATTGGATAGAGCATCTGACTACGGATCAGAAGGTTTGGGGTTCGAGTCCCTACGGCTGCGCAAAGCCCCGGTGAAGACACCGGGGCTTTCTTCGTTTGTACCCCTACCCGCTGAGTCCTCGTCCATTTCGCCACGTTCATCACCCCACCTGCCAACTTCCCGATCCACCGGAAACGGTCCTGAAGTCGGGGATGTGTTAAGAAAGTGCGAAGAAGGTGTTAAGCAAGTGCGAAGCATCCTTGAGGTTCGTACCCGGCGATGTCGCGCATGAACTGCGAGTCGCGGATGTGCGCGAGGGGCGAGCTTGTCACGGCAGCATTGCGGTTGACCGCCGCAGTGACGATGTTAACCGGGTATCGGATCGCGAACTCTCCTGCCGCTACCTATGACCGTTCGTATGTCCGTCATCGTGCTCAGCCTTCTGTCGGTGCTGACAACTGGGGTTGTACCGGCACCTGTAGGACAGGTGTTAGAGCAGGGTAACGCCCCGGCTGTCACTGCGGCTACTGTGGACACGATCGTCACGGCGATGGCGAACGAGCGGATGGTCACTACGCGGCATGTGGGAAGGGGTGGGACCGAGCCGGAGCAATGGTGTCGGTACCTACGCCTACGGGATGCCGCGACAGACGATGATCTTCTTGCCCTCGTTGATCACAACAGCCCGGTAGTCCGCTGCTATGCCTTTCGTGCGCTTGCCGAACGAAGGCACGCCGAGGCGTTTCCCATCCTTGTCCGTCACATGATGGACACCACTGTGGTTACGGTCTTCTCATCTTGTCTCCTCAGTGGTGAGGCAGTCGCCGATTACCTGCTTGGAACGGTCAGCCCGAGCCATGTCTACTTCGCAGCAGGCGCGGTTCTCAACGCGGAGCAGCGGGCGACCGTCGATAGTATCCTCTTGTTCACCCCACATCTTCGGCTGCTCCATCGACGGTGGCTTCTCGATCGGCTTCCTGCGTCGGAGGGATCGTATCAGCGGCTGCGAGTGCTTGTGGTTGCGGAACGGGAGAGCGATGCGCTCGCGGCACTTGCCCGTCACCGCAGACCGGAGGACCGTCCACTGATACTCGCTGCCATACGATCGAGGCAGCGCGAACTTCTGTACAACGGACTTCAAGCTGCCGACGCTTTTCCTGACGAGTCGTTCTACAATGATCTCGTAAAAGTCTTTCGTCGGCATCGTTCCGACGGCGATGAGTCGAACGGTGAGTTCGAGCGAGTCTGTATCGCACTAGCGCAATACCCGCGATCCTCGACGGTCATTCTGTTCCGCGATGCGCTGCGAGAGAGGTCGAAATGGAGAAGGGACGACATTCTCGAAGCAGTGAGTGCCGCCGTTTCGACCCATCGTCATCCGATCTTCGTTGAACTGCTGCCACTGCTTGGAATGGATCAGGACGCTGTTGCGGCGTACCGTCGATCCCTCGAACAAAGCGACCCTGAGTAGGCTGTAGTGTCGTTGCGCACCGCGTCGTCCCGTTCGTCGTCGGAATTGCCACGACGCGCTTCGCCTCTCGTGCGACAGCATCGGCAAGTTCGCCAACCGAAGGGTTCGCTCGATAGTGCTTCTCGTGGATCGCGATCGAGTACCGGTTGTTCACTTCAACGAGAGAGAGATGACAGAAGCCCACACCGCGAGGTTCGCCGCCGTACATCCGGTGATCCCCGTGCGCAACGTCGAGGCTGCGATCGAATACTTCGGCCGGCTCGGCTTCCGGATCGCGTTCCGAGACCCATCCGGTCCGACCCGGTACGCTGGACTGAAGCGCGATGCCGTCGAGGTACACGTTCAGTGGATGGACGAGGAGCACTTCACGAAGGGTGGCGACAGGATCAACCTGCGATTCATGATCGACGACGTCGACGCTCTGTACACGGAGTTCTCCGGCAGCGATGTGTTTGGACCGCGTACAGCGCTCAGGGACACGGCGTGGGGAACGAGGGAGTTTGCGTTCTATGACCCCGATGGAAATGGGTTAACGTTTTACCGCGACCTTTGAGTCGATCCAGGGACATCGTGAAGCCACCGGTCGTCGCACGCTGTGTCGAATTCGCCCACCTGCTACAATCGACGAAACGTCGCGTCGATGAACTCCCTGACGCCCTGCGGACCCGACATCGACAGCACCGCCGACGCTTCGCGATCGACCTCCAACCGGAAGCGTAGGAACGGACAACAGAGGCGCTCGTACCCGAGAAGCTCGCCGATGCGGGCGAGTGAGTCGGCGTCGGACGCAAACGTGAAGCGGTACTCGGTACCGGCCCACTCGCCGTCGCGGACCGATTCACGGAACCAGTCGAGCAGCTCGCCTTCGCGACGGCGGCTGTCGGCATCGAGCCGCTCGAGAACGCACGCGATCGCCGCGAGCGGCTCGGCGCTCGGGGTCGAGTCGACACATCGTTCCGGCGCCCAACGATGCGCGAGCCTTCCCGTGGCGGCGTCGAGGTCGATGTCGTGCACGAGCACGCCCTCCTCACCGTACGGCAGATGCGCGAGACACTCGCCGGCAGGGGAGATGATGCTCGTCGCCGACTCCTGGTCGGGCAGAGCGTAGTTGACGCTCGCGAAGTAGATCGTGTTCTCACGCGCCCGCATCGCCATTGCGCTCTCGTAGTACGGCGCGCCCTCGGCGCCCCACCGCCGTTGCGCGGGTCTCTCGGTCATCGTGCCCGTGTGCTGCGGATGGAAGACGATGTGCGCGCCGCGCACGGCGGCCCACCGCACCGTTTCCGGATACCGCCACCCCTCGTGACAGATCGCGATGCCGAAGCGAAGTCCGTCGATCTCGAAGACATTGCGGCCGATGCCCGGAACGTAGTTCGCTTCCTCGCTCGGATCGAGCTGCGTCTTGATCTGCCGGCCGACGAACGAACCGTTGGCGTCGATCACGGTCGCCGTGATCCGTCGACCCTCGTCGGAGACATCCTCGATACCATGAATCGCCGCGATTCGATGGCGCGCCGACATGCGAGCCAACGCGTCGAGCGCCCGCTCCTGAACGCTCGGATCGTACGCGAAGACCTCGAAGTCGAGTCCGCGCAGACCGGGCAGATAGGCTTCAGGGAAGCAGACGATCGAGGCGCCGCGGGCGGCCGCTTCGGAGAGCAGTCGCTCGATCCGCTCGAGGCCGTCCTCCAGTGATCGTGCGACGCGGGGCGAGGCCAGGGCGATGAGCATATGCGAGAGTTCAGTTGCATGAAGGGCGGCCAGGCTCTACCTCGGCCAGTACATGATGATCGCGACGCCGCCGACGCACATGAGCGCGCCGACGACGTCCGGCGAGTCCGGTCGCGTGCCGTCGACGAGCCATCCCCAGAGGATCGACATCACGACGAAGACGCCGCCGTACGCGGCGTAGACACGGCCGAAGTGGGCGGGCTGGAGCGTCGGCAGGACTCCGTAGAGCACGAGCGCGACGGCGCCGAGCGCACCGACGATCGCGCCGCGACCGTCGCGCAGCCACAGCCACACGAGATATCCGCCTCCGATCTCCAGGAGCCCGGCGACGATGAAGAGGACGATCGATCGAAGAGTATCGGGAACGATCATGCGGACGTTCTGTTCGAATTGTGCACTGGGGTTGACCGAAGGTAGCACCTGGGTCGGTACCTCGATCGCTCCCGAAGCTCCTGGCGCAGATCCCGGATCGACCGCCACGCAGTTATCTTGCGTCGACTCGCGACGCCCGTCGCAGCTCTCGTTCACCGACGACTTCGGATCGACGTCATGCGAATGATATCCCCCCGACCGATGACCTTGCGCTGGCTCACACTCGTCCTGCTGGTACTCGCATCGCTGTCCGCCGCCGCACAGACTCTCGTGCTGACGCATCCGAACGGCCGTGAGCGATTCGCCGGAGGCGACACGATCACGATCGAGTGGCAGAGCCTCACACCGTTCGAGCCCACGCGACTCTCGTACAGCTCCGACGGTGGAGGCACATGGTCGACGATTGCCGAGCGCGCCTTGGGCGGCTCCCATCGTTGGGTCGTTCCGTCGACGCCGACAGGCGACGCGCTCGTACGCGTCGAGCGCTGGCGACCCGACAGCGTCGTGACGGTGCGCGATCTACCGCGCGTTCGCGGCGCGTTCAAGGGCGCGATCGTCACGCCTGACGGTCGCAGCGTCGTCATCGCGATCCTGCTGCCGGGTCATCCATCCGACAGCGAGGTGCACATCGTCGACGCGCGGACGCTCGAGGTCGTCGCGCGCCGCGTCTTCCGCGGCCGATCGATCTTTGACATCGACGCGTCGCACGACGGCCGGCTGCTGTATGTCGCGACGCTCGCATCGAGCGCGAACGATACGAGCGTCGTCGTGCTCGATGCCTCGAACGCCGCGGTCGTCGGAGGGATGCGCGGTCACGTCGCGGGTGCATCGAGCATCGACGCGTCGGAGGACGGCAGCATGATCGCCACCGGCGGTTACGATCCGACCATCAGGATCTGGGATCCCGAATCGTTGCAGCAGTCGATGCTGCTCGAGGGCTTCAGCGGATCGGTCGGTCAGGTCGCGTTCGACCGTGCGGGACGATACTTCGCCGCCGCGTCGGCGTCCGAAAAGACGCTCCATGTGTACGACACTGATACCTGGACGCAGCGCTTCGAGCTCGCGACCGATTCCGCGGGCACGCAGCTCGGCGAGGTTCGTGATCTCGAGTTTACCCCCGACGGACGACGACTGCTGTCGGTAAGCTATCCGTACGGCATTTCCATCTTCGATGCCGAGTCCGGCCGCCAATTGCTACGACGCGCGGTGGCACCGGGCACGTCGCTGGCGGCGATGAGCCCCGACGGACGAATCGTCGCGAGCGGTCGCGACACCGTTCACGTGTGGGACGCCGCAACCGGCACGACCCTCTTCACGCTGCCCCGACCGCTGCCTGGCCTCGCGCAGCTCGCGTTCTCGCCGGACGGTGCGGAGCTTCTGACCCTCGGCCGCGACAGCACGCCGCGGCTCTGGCTGCTCGGCGGACCCGTCGTCGAGTCCGATCGATCCGACAACACGTTCGGCATCGACATGGCGGCGTCGGTCGGGGGAGAGAGTGAGCGGCGGATTGCCGGTGTTTCGGTGGTGCCCTCGTCCGATCGGATCGTCGTTCACGTCGACGATCCGAAGGTCGTCGTCCGCGACGTCGTCGTCGTCGACGCGCTCGGCCGCCGCGTCGCAGCCGAAGGCATTCGCGCCGGCCGCGGAGCGATCTCAATCGACGCGACACGGCTCTCGAACGGCGTGTACTTCATTCTGGTTGGGACCGATCACGGGACCATCGCCGCGCCGGTGCACTGGCGCCGCTGACCGCCGGTGCCGCCAGCGTCCACATGCTTCATGACGACGACCTCGACGACCACACCGACCGAAGACCGCTGCGTCCCCGCGGCGGTTCGGCCGCGGCTCTCGTTTCTCGACCGCTTCCTCACGCTCTGGATCTTCCTGGCGATGGGCATCGGCGTTGCGCTCGGGCATTTCGCTCCCGACGTCGCGGCGACGATCGGCGGATACCAGAGCGGCACGACGAACCTGCCGATCGCGATCGGGCTCATCCTGATGATGTATCCTCCGCTCGCGAAGGTGCGCTACGAGGCGCTGGGCAAGGTCTTCCGCAACTGGCGGATCCTGGGGCTGTCGCTGGTGCAGAACTGGGTCGTCGGGCCGATGCTGATGTTCGCGCTGGCAATCATCTTCCTTCCCGGCTATCCGGACTACATGGCGGGGCTCATCATGATCGGCCTCGCGCGCTGCATCGCGATGGTCATCGTCTGGAACGAGCTCGCCCGCGGTGACAACGAGTACGCCGCCGGTCTCGTCGCGTTCAACAGCATCTTTCAGATTCTCTTCTACAGCGTCTACGCCTGGCTGTTCCTCACGGTGCTCCCGCCGGTCTTCGGCCTCGAGGGCAGCGTCGTCGACGTGAGCGTCGGGCAGATCGCCGAGAGCGTCGCGATCTACCTCGGCGTTCCCTTCGTCGCCGGCATGATCACTCGCTTCGCGCTCGTGCGGGCCAGGGGCGAGCAGTGGTACCGCACGACGTTCATCCCGCGCATCAGCCCGATCACGCTGGTTGCGCTGCTGTTCACGATCGTCGTGATGTTCTCGCTCAAGGGAGGCCTCGTGGTCGAGCTCCCGCTCGACGTACTGCGCATCGCGGTGCCACTGGTCATCTACTTCATCCTGATGTTCCTCGTGAGCTTCTGGATGGGTCGCCGCGTCGGAGCCGACTACTCGAAGACCGCAACGCTTTCGTTCACCGCCGCGAGCAACAACTTCGAACTGGCGATCGCGGTCGCCATCGCCGTCTTCGGCGTGAATTCCGGAGCCGCCTTCGCAGCGGTCATCGGTCCGCTCGTCGAAGTGCCGGTGCTCATCGCGCTCGTCAACGTGTCGCTGTGGCTGCAGCGCCGGTACTTCCCCGCGGAGACGAGGGAGCAGGCCGTCGTCGTGCCGGGCGAGAGCACGCGATAGACTCGGTTCACGAGAGAGACCCATGGACGCATCGACCCTCGATCATTTCCAACGCCGAGCGACGATCATCAAGGCGATGGCGCACCCCAGCCGCCTGCTTATCATCGATTTGCTCTCGAGCGGCGAGCGCAACGTCGGTGATCTGCAGTCGCTCGTCGGCGGCGATCTCTCGACCGTGTCGAAGCATCTCGCCGTGCTCAAACGGGCGGGACTCGTCGGCGATCGCAAGGCCGGGCTGCAGGTGTATTACCGCCTGCGAGTGCCCTGCATCATGAACTTCTTCGCCTGCGTCGAGGAGGTCATCGAACACGCCGATGCGCAGGTCGACGTCGCCTGCTGCCACCGCTAGGAATTACACATGCTGACCCCCTCGATTCAAGTGCTTGGCTATGTTGCCAAGTAGTTGAGTCGCTCATGGATGCTTCGATCGCCCCGGTTCCGCGACCACGGTCAGTGCTGCCCGACGCGCTGATCATCGGGATTGCCGCGATCACCTGGTACGCGATCTACTCGTACCTCGCCGATGCCGCACGCTGGCTGACGATCGGCGTGATCGGACTCGAGCCCGAAACCCACCTCGCCTCCTCCGTCGAGTTCTTCCTGTACGAGGTCCCGAAGGTCCTCATGCTGCTGGTCGCCGTCGTCTTCGTCGTCGGCATCGTCCGCACGTTCTTCACGCCGGAGCGGACGCGGGCGCTGCTGTCATCGCGACGCTACGGTGCCGGCAACGTGCTCGCCGCCGGTCTCGGCGTCGTCACCCCGTTCTGCTCCTGCTCGGCCGTTCCGTTGTTCCTCGGGTTCGTCGAGAGCGGCGTTCCGCTGGGCATCACGTTCTCGTTTCTCATCGCCGCGCCGCTCGTCAACGAGGTCGCCGTCATCCTGCTCGCCGGATTGCTCGGTCCCGGGGTCGCTGCGATCTACATCGTCGCGGGACTCGTGATCGCCATCTCCGCTGGGTGGATCATTGGGCGGCTCGGCCTCGAACGCTACGTCGAGCCGTGGGTCTACGAGGGTACTGCGAGCAGGGGAGAGGCGATGGCGGAAGCCGCCCCGACGTGGCGTGATCGGATCGACGCGGGGCGCGCGGCCGTGCGCGACGTCGTCGCGCGCATCTGGCCCTACGTCGTCGCCGGCATTGCCGTCGGCGCGGGCATCCACGGATACGTGCCGACCGGTGCGCTTGCCGGAATCATGGGCGCCGATGCCTGGTGGAGCGTTCCCGTCGCGGTAGTTCTCGGCGTGCCCATGTATTCCAATGCCGCCGGCATCGTTCCGGTCGTCGAGGCCCTGCTCGCCAAGGGCGCCTCACTTGGGACGACGCTCGCATTCATGATGTCGGTGATCGCTCTGTCGCTGCCGGAGATGATCATCCTACGCAAGATCCTGCGGCCGCAGCTCATTGGCGTGTTCATCGGCGTCGTCGCCGTCGGAATCATCCTCGTCGGTTTCCTCTTCAACCTCTTGTTCGAGGTCTCGCCATGAAAGTACAGGTGCTCGGTCCGGGTTGTCCGAAGTGCGCGTCGCTCCTGAAGAACACGCGGACAGCACTCGCGGAGCTGGAGCTCGATGCCGACCTCGAAAAGGTCGAGAGCCTTCAGGAGATGATGCGCGCCGGCGTCATGAGCACGCCCGCGCTCGTCGTCGATGGTGTCGTTCGCTCGACCGGCAGGGCGCTGTCGGTCGCGGAGGTCAAGGCGATTCTCTCCTGAGGCGGTGATGAGGGGCGCAGATCTGATTCGACGTCCGATGGTCGTCGCCGGCGTTCTCGTCGCGGTGGTCCTCGTGGTGCTCGTGCGGTTCACGGCGGAGCAGGCGCCGGATTCCGCCTCGACGCCGCGTGACGAAGTCGCCCTGGCGCGCATCGTCGAGTTCGGCTCCGACCGATGCGTTCCGTGCCGGCTCATGAAGCCCGTGCTCGCCGAGCTTCGCGCCACGTACGGCCCGGCGCTCACCGTCGACTTCATCGACGTCATGAAGGATCGCGACGCCGCGCGCGCGCACGACGTCGCGATCATCCCGACGCAGGTGTTCTACGATCGAGACGGGCGCGAGCTCGCCCGGCACACCGGGTTCATTCCACTTGAGGAGATCGTTGCCACGTTCGCCCGTCACGGCGTGGCACTGCAGGCGAGGAGGTGAGTCATGGCGACGGTGTTCGAGACGATGGGGGGATGGCTTGCCGGGTCGCCGTTTCTGGCGCTGACGGCGGCGTTGCTGTGGGGAGTTCTGTCGATCCTGTTGAGCCCGTGCCATCTGGCGAGCATCCCGCTCGTCGTCGGATACATTGCACGGGGACCGGAGACATCGCGTCGATCGACCACCGTTGTTGCGCTCGTCTTCGCCCTCGGTGTCGTGGGCGCCACCGGCGTGATCGCGGCTGCGACTGCCCTCGCCGGCGGCCTCATCGGCGATCTCGGTCCGGCAGCTTCCTACGTCGCGGCGGCGGTGCTCATCGTCGTCGGCCTGAATCTGCTCGGCGCGATCGAGCTGCCGCTGCCGGAGGTGGCGACACGCCCCGCCCGTCGAGGAATGCTCGGCGCGCTCGCGCTGGGCGCCGGATTCGGGCTCGCACTCGGACCCTGCACGTTTGCCTTCATGGCGCCCGTGCTCGTCACGTCGCTCGCGATCGCCGGCTCCAGCCCGATCCATGCCGCGGGATTGCTGATGGCGTTCGGAGTCGGACACTGCATTCCGATCGTCGGTGCCGGCGCCTCGACCCGACACGTTGAGCGATGGCTGCACTGGGGCAGTCGAACCAGCGGCATCGCGCGGCTTCGCGCGGTCAGCGGCACGCTCGTCATCGTTGCCGGACTGTATCTGCTTCTCACCGCATGAGGGGTGTCTCATGTCGAATCGATCGCGTCGCGGCCCGAGCGTCTTCGCGCCGTTGGCCGTCGCGGCGCTCACTCAGAGAATTTCAGGCGGGCTCGTCGTCGTCGCGGTAGGCGTCGCTCGAGATTCGCGCATCCTCAACGCGACGACGATGCCGCTGAGCGCTGTCAACGCAGCGACGGTGAGAATCGCCTCCTCGATGCCGACGAAGTCAGCGATCGCCGCGGAGAGCAGTGCGCCGATCGGGTAACCGGCGTCACGCCAGAAGCGGTAGATGCCGACGGCCGAGGCGCGCCAGTGCGGCGCTGCCGCGTCGCTGATCGCGGCGATGAGCGTCGGATACACCAGCGCAGTCCCTGCGCCGAGGAGCACCGCGGCCGCGGCGAAGTGGGCCGTCGATGCCGAGCCTGCGGTGTAGCCGAGCGCGAGCGCCTGCAGGAGCATCCCCGCCACGATCAACGGCTTTCTTCCGACCCGATCGCTCCACGCGCCAGTTGCAAGCTGCAGCATGCCCTGGGTCGCGGGGTAGGTCGCCGCCAGTGTTCCGATCGTCGCCAGGTCGAGTCCCGACGCAGCGTACAGCACCGGGAAGAGCCCCCACGCCATGCCGTCGTTGAGGTTGTTGACGAACCCGGCCTGTACCGAGGCCGAGAGGTTGCGATCGGTGAAGCTCGTGTGGCGGAACACCGACGCCGGTCGCTGCGCGAGATCGAAGCCGTCGCGGCTCTCCAGCGCGACGTGGCCCTTCGTATCGCGAACCAATAGCGCGCTCAGCAGCAGTCCGATCACGACGTATCCGATGCCGAGGTAGAACGGCTCGGGCACGAGCCCGTAGCGCTCGGCGACGACGCCGGTCGCGAGCGCGGAGAGACCGACGGCGAGGTAGCCGGCGAACTCGTTGAGGCCCATGGCGAGTCCCCGCTGGCGCGGACCCACCAGGTCGATCTTCATCACCACGGTCGTCGACCAGGTGAGGCCCTGGCTGATTCCCAATAGGACGTTCGCGACGAGCACCCACGTCCACGTCGGCGCCCATATCAGCATGAACGGCACCGGCGCGGCGACGATCCATCCGACGACGAGCAGACGCTTGCGTCCCAGCCGGTCGGCGAGTACGCCGGTTGCGTAATTGGTGATCGCCTTGGCCGATCCGAACGCGACGATGAACGAGAGAATGGCCGTGGCCGCGACGAGGCCGTAGCGCTCGGTCGCCAGCGACGGCAGGATCGATCGCTCCATGCCGACCATCGCGCCCACGAAGGCGTTGACGAGGACGAGCAGGAGAAACTGCCCGAGATTCGCGCGCAGTCCGAGCGCATGGTCGGCGATGCGACCGTCGGCCGGCTCGCGGTCACTGGTGATCATCGGAGTGTCGGCTGCATGAGATACAAACACAAGCAACCTTGCCCTTGGCGAGGCTGCGCTTCGGAGCATATCTTCGTGACTCTCTCAATGAGAGCGCCGCAGCCGTAGCTCAATTGGATAGAGCATCTGACTACGGATCAGAAGGTTTGGGGTTCGAGTCCCTACGGCTGCGCACCGCAACGCCCGATCATCACGATCGGGCGTTCTGCTTTTGCGTGCGCGATCACGAGCGGCGCGCGACGACCTCGGCGAGGGCGAAGCCGAGATAGCACGCGGCCACCGATGCGACGAGACTCACCGAGCCGTAGAAG
>DATLHO010000016.1:0-13885 GCA_035539855.1 Kapaibacterium sp. (SeqCode)
TTCGCACGGCGGTGCGCGCCGGCGCGTACCGGTGGAATCACAGCGAGGTCGCCGTGCGCTCCGCGGTGCGCGCCGGTGGTCTCAGTCTCAACAACAACGAGATCGCCGTGCGAACGATGGACCGCTGAGCAATTGGCGAGCGGTCGCGGACGACGGGTGACGGGTTGTGCAGGTCTCGAGGCGTCCCAATATTGGAGCTCCCCCCAACCCCGGCTAGCAGTCCAGCACGTACGACACGAAGCCCGATGTCCGACACCATCGAGGAGCTCGAGCGGCGCCTCGCTCTGGCGACACGCCGCGCCGATCGGATCGATCTCGGCGTGCGCCTGAGCGCTGCGCTGCTTACGAGGAATTCCCGCGCCGCGCTCGACCATGCCGAGCGTGCCGTGGGAATTGCTCGATCTCGTCGTGCCGACGACGAGATCGCTCGCACCCTGCTGCAGGCCGCGAACTGCCACATCGCGATGGCCGAATATCCGCGCGCTCTCGAGCTGTCGACGACCGCGCTCGCCCATGCGACCGAGTCCGACGAGCCGGCACTCATCGGCTCCGCGCAGAGCGTCATCGGCGAGGCCCGGGCTCACATGGGAGCCCACGCGGCGGCCAGGCGTGCGTATGATGCCGCGCTTGCCATCGCGATCGACGCGGCCGACAGACGTGAGGAAGCGACGCTGCTCAACGCCCTGGCCGGTCTCGACGCACGGCGCGCCCGCTACGTCGAGGCGCTCGAGAATTGCCATCGATCCCTCGAGATCTGGGAGTCGCTCGGCGATGCGAGGGGCATCAATCGCGTGACGAACAACATGGGGGTGATCTACCTCGAGGTCAACGATCTCGTTCGCGCTCACGAGCAGTTCACACGCGGCCTGGAGCAGGCGAAGGCGCTCGACGATCGGCGCGTCGACATGATCGCGCACGAGAACCTCGGCTCGGTCCTGCTGCGGATGCGCCGATTCGAGGAGGCGCGCGAGGAGTACGCCGTCGCCCTGGCGATGGGTCGCGAGCACGATGCGCCCGGCATCGTCGCCTCGTGCCTGTCGGGCATCGGCATCTCGTATTCGCTCGAGGGCGACCACGAGCGCGCTCTGCCCGCGCTCATCGAGAGTGTCGAGATCGCTGCACGCATCGGTCACCCGTCGCAGTTCTCGAGTCTCGCGAGCATCGCCGAAGCCCGCGCCGCCCTCGGCGACGTCGCAGAGGGGATCGCGCTGCTCGAGCAGGCGCTCGACGGCGTGCGCGCGGCCGGACGACGCACGATGGAGCTCGACATCCTCGGGCAGCTCTCGGATCTCTGCGAGCGCGCCGGCGACGTCGACCGCGCGCTTTCGCTGCACAAGGAGGCGTCGGCGCTCCGCGAAGAAGTCACCGGCATCGCGCCCCAGCGCGGACTCGTGGAGATCGAGATGCGCGCGGAGATCGAGCGCGCCGAACGCGAGCGCGAGGAGATCCGTCGGCGCGCGGCGTCGCTCGCCGGCGAGGTGCGCAGCCGCACCGAGGAGCTCGGCGAGAAGACTATCGGACTCGCCGAGCAGGAGGGACTGCTCGATGCGGTCCGCCGCGAGATCACCGGCGTCGCCGGGCTGAGCTCCGATGCGATCGCGCAGCGGATCGACGCGAGCGCTGACGAGGGCGCGACGTTCGAAGAGCAGTTCGAGAGGCTCCACGGCGGATTCATTCGGGCTCTCTCAGACCGGCATCCGTCGCTGACGCCGACCGAGCTGAAGGTCTGCGCCCTGCTGAAGGTCGACATGGGAACGAAGGAGATTGCGGCGGCGATGAGCTCGTCGGTCCGCACCGTCGAGACGCACCGCCTGCGCATCCGCAGGAAGCTTTCACTTCCACGCGACACGAGCATGGCCAGCTACCTGGCCTCGCTCTGAGCGTCGCACTGACGACGAGACACGATGACGACCAGCAATGATCCGCTCGATCACGCCTGTGCCCTGCACGACCGTTCGATGGACGCGCGGGAGGAGGGACGCTTCACCGACGCACTTGCGCCGGCGCTCGAGGCGCTCGCGCTGTTCGAGGAGCACGAGGGCCCCGAGCATCCCGATGTCGCGAACGTGCTGAACAACCTCGGAACGGTGCTCGCCGAGCTCGCGCGCTACGACGAGGCCGAGACGTACCTGCGCCGCTCGGTCGACATCATGGAAGCGCTCGGCTCGGGTCACGGCCCCGCCATCGAAATGATCCGCGGTCAGTCGATGCGCGCGCTCGGTGATCTCTATCGGATGATGGGCCGCTACCGCGACGCGGAGCGGCTGCTGCGATCGTCGCTCGAGCTCGTCGAGCGCGAGATGGGGGATGATGTCGGGGAGCTTTCGTCGGCGCTGAACAACCTGGCGATCGTCTACAAGTACACGGGCGAATTCGATCGTGCCGAGGAGCTCTACCAGCGTGCGCTCGCGATGCTCTCCGAGCGCTTCGGCGAGGAGAGCGTCGACGTGGCGACGATCTACCACAACCTCGGCGGCCTCGAGCACTCACGGGGCACGTTCGCGAAGGGAGAGCCGTTCGCTCGCAAGGCCGTCGACATTCGACGCGCGGCGCTGGGTGATGATCATCCCGCGGTCGCCGCCGACATGGCCGCGCTCGCGGGCATTCTGCAGGAGCTCGATCGCACCGACGAGGCGGTCGATCTCTATCGGCGCGCGCTGGCGACGTTCGAGCGCACCTTCGGCGACGAGCACTACGAGACCGCGGTCAATCTCAACAACCTCGCGGCGATCCATCATTCGCGCGACGAGGTCGTCGATGCGGAGCGCTGCTACACCCGCGCGCTCGAGATCAAGGAGAAGATCCTCGGCCCGATGCACCCCGATGTCGGCCTGACGCTCAACAACATCGGCGTCTTCTACGCCTCGCTGGGCGACGTCGAGCGCGCAGCCGAGAGTTATCGTCGCGCGCTCGCGATCTTCGAGGCGACCCTCGACGAAGGGCACCCGAAGCTCGAAGTCTGCCGCAGGAACTTCGCCGATCTCGTCGACGACCGCGCCGCGGGCGCGTGACGCGAATGCCGTTTGGTCGTTTCGACAGGTATCGTACCTTTCACGTCACCCCTGACCCGTCCCGACTCCCGACGACGAACCAGAACGTTCGAGGAACGATGCTGCAGATTCCCATGCTCGAAGGGCTCACCTACGGCGAGATGCTCGCGATGCCGGATTCGATCCGCAGTCGCTTTCTGGCCGCGCTCGCCGATGAGGACTACCGCCTGTTGATGGCGATGGTCGTCTATCATCGGCGGCGCCGAGAGTCGTTCCTCGGCGATCGGACCATCACCGGTCTCGTCGTCGAAGGGAGGATCCGACGCACCCGCTCGCACGAGATGCTTGCGCGCGAATCGGAGCCCCTGCTCGCTACGCACAGTGCGTAGCAACCCCCGTTGTAACAAAAAACTGCACCGCACCGCTTGCGCCATGACGTTTGCGGCTGTATTTTCGTCGCGGTCCAGCTCGCGTCCGTAGGTCCTTGGACGTCTCGAGCACCATCCGGATTCCGTTCCAGTCTTCCGGTTACCAACAGCTTTCCTGGACAGTTGCGTCGTGGATTCCCTACCGCGATGAACACTCGTCGGCGTTCCTGACGCCTGTCCGATCCCTCATCGATCGATGTCCAAATCGGTCGATTCCCTAGTGTTCTCGGGGGTTCCCTCCCTCGCTGAGCGTTTCAAACATCCATGAGGTCCAGCTCATGAATCGTCTCTCCGCGATTTCCCTGTTCGCGGCGGTTTCTCTTGCGTTCGTCGCATCCGCCTGCTCCGACTCCCTCGTCAACACCCCGACCGATAGTCCCTCGAACTCCGGCGCACCGTTTCACGCCAAGCTCCGCAGCATTCCTCACGGCGCCCAGGTCATCGAAGACTCGTACATCGTCGTTCTTCGTGACGAGGTCGCCGGCGAGCCCGACGGCCTCGCACGCTCGGTCGCCGGCTTTGGCCAGCGCTTCCCCGACATGACGATCGGCTCGACGTTCCAGAGCGGCGTCAAGGGCTTCTCCGCACGCATCCCGGAAGCACGCCTGCGCGCGCTGCTCGAAGATCCCCGCATCGACTTCATCGAGCCCGACCAGGTCGCCAGCGTCTGTTCGACGGCGACGACGCAGACCCTCGACTGGGGCACGAACTACATCGGCGGTGACAGCTCGTCGACGATCAGCGGCAACCGCACCGGCACGGTGTCGGGCGTCGAGGTCTTCATCGTCGACACCGGCATCGACCCGACCCACTCCGATCTCAACGTCGTCGGCGGCATCAACTACGGCAACACCGCACGGGATTCCACGGCGTGGTTCGACGAGCATGGCCACGGCACGCACGTCGCCGGCATCGTCGGCGCGCGCGACAACAGCGCGTGGACGGTCGGCGTCGCCCCGGGCATCCGCCTGTTCTCGGTCCGCGTCTTCGGTTCCAGCGGAACCGGCGCGACTTCGACGATCATCCGCGGCCTCGACTGGATCCAGCGCCAGCGCGCACTGCGTCCGACGACCCCGATGGTCGTGAACATGAGCCTGGTCTGCTCGGCGAGCCTCGCGCTCGATCGCAACGTCGAGGCGCTCATCGACTCCGGCATCACCGTCGTGGTCGCCGCCGGCAACTCGTCGACGCTCGCGAGCAACTACAGTCCGGCGCGCGTCGCCGACGCGATCACGGTCGCCGCCTGCTCGTCGACCGGTACGCTCGCGACGTTCTCGAACTACGGCTCGGTCGTCGACCTCATCGCCCCGGGCGTGAGCATTCTCTCGACCCGCTGGCAGGGCGGCGTCGTCCGCAAGAGCGGCACGTCGATGGCGACTCCACACGTCGCGGGCGCCGCGGCACTCTACCTGTCGCGCACCGGCAACGGCTCGAAGACGCCCGCCGAGGTCGCCGCGGCCCTCGCCGCGAGCGCTCCCTCGTGGGGTCGCTCGCTGCCCACCGGCACGCCCAACCGCATGCTGCGCGTTCGCTCCTTCTGATCGATCGGCCGGCCCGGTTCACCCCGGGCCGACCTCTTCTCCGTTCACTCCCGCACGGTTTCAGCCTCGCCGACGATTACCCTGATTCTCGACGGCGTCAACCATACTCCATGAGAGGTCCAACTCATGATTCGTTTCTCCGCGATTTCCCTGTTCGCGGCGGGCACGCTGGCCCTGTCCATCTCCGCCTGTACTGACTCTCCGCTGTCGGCTCCCTCCGACAACCCCGTCCCGACCGAAGGCACCCATGCACGTCTCGTCGCACCGGCCCCGGGGGCATCGACGATCGAGGACTCCTACATCGTCGTCTTCCGCGATGACGCGACGCTCGACCGGCCCGGCTCGCTGATGAAGACGGCCGCTGGCATCGAGCACCAGTATCCCGACATCGACATCGAGACGACGTTCCAGCACAGCTTCAAGGGCTTCTCCGCACGCATTCCCGAAGCGCGCCTCCGCACACTCCTGAACGATCCGCGCATCGCCTATATCGAACCCGACCAGGTCGTCAACGTTTGCTCGACGTCGACGGTCCAGACGCTCGACTGGGGCACGAGCTACGTCGGCGCCGACAGCTCCTCGACCGTCAGCGGCGACAACGCCAACGCGGTCACCGGCGTCGAGGTCTTCGTGATCGATACCGGCATCGACCCGGATCATGACGATCTCAACGTCGTCGGCGGCATCAACTACGGCAACCAGCTCAAGGACTCGACCCACTGGTACGATGAGCACGGCCACGGCACGCACGTCGCCGGCATCCTCGGCGCGCGCGACAACGGCGCGTGGACAGTCGGCGTGGCGCCCGGCGTTCCGATGTACTCGGTCCGCGTCTTCGGACCCATGGGCTCCGGCTCGAGCACGAGCGTCATCAAGGGCATGGAGTGGGTGCGCCGCCAGCGCCTGGCCCGTCCGAACACCGACATGGTCGCGAACATGAGCCTCATCTGTTCGGCAAGCCTCAGCTTCGATCGCAGCGTCAAGGCGCTCGTCGCCTCGGGCGTGACCGTCGTGGTCGCCGCGGGCAACTCGTCCACGCTTGCTAGCAGCTACAGCCCGGCGCGCGTTCCGGAGGTCCTCACGATCGCCGCGTCGACGTCGACCGGCACGCTCGCGACGTTCTCGAACTACGGCTCGGCGGTCGATCTCATCGCCCCGGGCGTGAGCATCCTCTCGTCGAAGATGGGCGGCGGCGTCAAGCTTCTCAGCGGCACGTCGATGGCGACGCCGCAGGTCGCCGGCGCCGCGGCGCTGTACCTGTCGCGCAACGGCGGCAGCTCTCCGGCCCAGGTCGCGTCGGCCCTCATCGCGGGAGCCCCGGCGTGGGGCGTCTCGCTGCCGACCGGCACGCCGAACCGCATGCTGCGCGTGACGGGACTGTAGGCTCCGAACGTTCGTTCGAATCAACATGGCGGGGTGGCGATTGAGTTCGCCACCCCGCTTCTGCTATTCGCCGAACGAATCGGCGCGATCCTGATCTGGCTCAGAATCGCTCGAGATCCCTCGACCCATCTTCCGGTGCAGAACGATCACCCCGCTCTCCGGCGAGATCTGACTGCGGCGTCGCTCCGCAGCGACGCCCCCTGCAACCAGTCGAGGTATCATCGATGATCGATCTCGAGCCGTCAAGAGCGAGCGTCGCCGGATCGGTGCGCTCAGGTCCGTCTCTCATCGTCGTCGCGGCGGCCGCCGGAGGCTTCGAGCCGATGCTCGAGCTGCTCGGCGCACTCCCGCCCGAGCTCGATGCCGCCATCATCGTCGTTCCGCATCGCTCTCCCCAGGAACCATATCATCTCGATCGCGTCATCCAGCGGAGAACCCGCTGGCCGGTGTTCTGGGCGCGCGAGGGTGACGCGGTGCAGCGCGGCGTCATCTACGTCGCGCCTCACGACGAGCACCTGGAGATCTCGCCCTCACACCGCTTCGAGCGGGCCGGCGAGCATGTCGTTCAGCACGTGACGAGCGACGTCGAGCCGATCCTGGAATCGGCGGCCGCCGTCTACGGCGATCGCCTCGTGGCCGTCGTGCTCGATGGCTCGAGCATCGACGCGCACGAGGGACTGCTCTGCGTTCACGCGGTCGGCGGCCATGTCTTCGTGCAGGAGTCCCAAGACTTTCATACCGGCACGAACGGCATGAGCCGCTCCGTTGCAGACTCCCGCAAGGTTTTACCAGCCGAGGAGATCGCTTTGGCCATCGGCGCGCTCATCGCGCGGCGCTGAGCCACCGGTCGCGCCGTCGCGACTCCCCGTCGCAATGAACGCCTCCGCCCGGGCGGGGGCGTTCGTGTTTGTATGCCCTTCGGTAACGATCGTCGTCCCGTCGCGGTCTAGCAGATGGTCACCACGGCCGACCGCGGCGCGTGCTCACGGGCCATTTCACAGACGACACCCGATGGCGGCAATCCCCTGTCTCCTGCTGGCGCTCGCACTGATCCTCGGCGCCGCCACATCCTCACGATCGCAGGTACTGCAGTCGGGCACGCGGTATCTCATCGCGCTCCCGGACACGGTGCGCAATCTCCCGCTTCGAGTGCCCGGCGGCAGCGCCGAGCCAGCGTTCGAGGAGCTCGCGTGGTTGATCGTCTACGCCGATCGCGCGACGAGGATCGCCGTGCGCAGCGAGGGCTTCAGCCTCGACACCGTCGTGGCGCCCGATCGCTCGACGATCGTGCGCATCCCCGCGGCCGCGCGTCGGTTTGCCACCATCAGTCTTGCCCCTCAGAAGGACGCCATCGGGGTCACCGCCGAGCGACCGATTTCGATGTACGCCTACTTCGCCACCGCCTTCGGCGCCGAGGCGTTCACGCCGCTGCCCGTCGAGCTCTGGGGAACAGAATACACGGTGCCGGGACTTCCGTCGGAGACCGTCGTCGACGACCTCACGTTCCGCTCCGGAGAGGAGGGAGAGTACCGACCGATCTACGCACCGGCCGAGTTCATCGTGATCGCGTCGGAAGACGAGACCGAGGTCACGATCGAGGCGACGGCGAACCTCGGAGACTGGGCGAGTCAGAAGAAGAAGATCACCGTCACGCTCGATGCGGGCGAGACGTATCTGGTGCAGCCCGGCGCGCCGCCGGCGCCCGATCCGCGGCCCGGGCAGCCGAAGCTCGCCTTCGGCGTCTCCGATCTCGCCCGCACCAGCGTCACGTCGACGCGGCCGGTCGGCATCCTCGCGGCGAACACGCGGACGCAGGGAAGTCCCTGGACGACGGGATTCGTCTGGACGGGCAACAGCATCCGCAACATCGCGGCCGAGTGGCTGGCGCCGCGCAGGATGAACGGGACGCGCTTCGCGTACGCGTCGCCGTGGAGCGAGAGCCGCGGGGCGGCGCAGGACATCGTGCGCGTCTACGGCACGTCGAAGTCGCGCGGCGGCATCCGCAGCAGCTTCCCGACGCCGTTGCGACAGATCGGATTCAACGAGATGCACCAGTACTCGCTGGCCGACATCTTCGGCAACGACGGTTCGTTCTGGATCCACACGACGGAGAAGGCGCAGGCGAGCGTCGCGGGAACGACCGCGACGATCATGAGCGACGAGATCGCGAGCACCGGCATCCGCTCGTGGTCGGCCGCGACGGTCGACCTGGTGCCGCGCGAGCGATGGGGAGACTTCACGCGATTCCACGTGCCGGGCTATCCGGTCGCACTCACGCACGCGATCGCGCTCGTCGCCGATCCCGATGCCGAAGTGCTGCTCAACGGTGTGGTGATCGATGGGTGGAAGCCGTTCTTCGATGCGGCGTACAAGTGGGTGCGCCTGCCGATCGACTCCGGCGACTACGCGCTCACGAGCACCGGCGGCCGCTTCAGCGGCGTCGTCGCGGGCCGCATGAGCGGCTACGAGGCGTACCGTCCGCTCGGCGCGCGCGATCGCGACGACGGCGGCGGCCTGATGCACGCATCGGTCTACCACGAGCGGATCTCGATCGCCTATGCCTATCCGCTGCTCAGCGGATTCATCGCGCCGGACTCCGTCGAGATCGAGAGCGCGAGCGACTGCAGCGGCATGAGCATCGGCGTCACTCTCGCGTACGCGGCAGGAGGCACGGCCACCGACGAGATCATCATCGGCGACTCGACGAACGTGCGCGTGACGATCACGCCGCGACGTGTCGGAACGACGGTCACCGGCTGGGACGTCCGCATCGCGCCCCGCGACCCTGCGCGAGCGGCCCGGGCGCTCGTTCGCGTCTACTCTCCGTTCGGCACGTCGACATCGCTGCCGTATCGATACGTCCCTGCGCAGCCCGTGCCCGCGCCGGCGGAGTACGAGATCTACGACGCGTACATCGACGTCGCCCGCCCGTTTACGCTCCGGCTGGGCAACGCCGGCGATTCCGCGCTCGTGCTGCGTTCAGCGCGTCTGGCCGGCGGCGCGAGCGGTTTCTCGATCGTCGGTCGCAGCGGCGACACGGCGCTGGCGGAGGGCGAGATCGTCTTCGACATGAGCTTCACCGGAACGTCGTATGCGACGCGCTACTACGACACGCTGCTGCTGGAGGGACCGTGCTGGAGCGCGAGGATTCCGATCGCGGCGCGTACGCGGGCGTTCGTGCCGGAGCCGCTGCCGGAGATCACGCCGATCGACTGGCGCGATCGATGGCTGAGCACGCTCGACGACTGCACCAAGAGCGGGATCACCGGATACGACTCGACGATACGCATCGCCAACCGTGGAACGCGCGCGTTCGTCGTCGTGTCGCTGCGCCTGCTCGGCGCGGATGCCTCGTACTTCGAGCTCGACTCGAGCGACGCTGCGCACGGTGCGGCGCGATCGCTGCGCTACGGCGACATCGTCTATCCCGACAGCATCAGGCTGCAGGCCGTGCGCTTCCGTCCTGCCGATGAGCGGCGGTACCGCTGCGAGGTCGAGCTCGTCACGCAGGATCGCGACACGGTCATCGGCGAGCTCGTGGGTGGGGGGATCGAGTCGCACGTCGTCGTCGATCCGGAGCCGCTGGACTTCGGCGGTGCGCTCTTCCGCGGGAGCGGCGACACGATTGCGACGGGAAGCGCGTTCGTCCGGGCGATGCCGACGCGCGCACTGACGGTGACGGAAATCTCCATCGACGGCGTTGCGCCCGGCGTGATCGCGATCGACGCCCGGGGAGGATTCGTCGCGCCGCGCACGGACGACGCCACGACGTGGTGGCGTCTCGAGCCGGGCGAGGCGAGGCGCGTGCCGCTGCTGTTCGCGCCGGCCGACAGCGGCGTCATCAGCGGACGTCTCGTCGTGACGGGGGATCATTCCTCATGCGACGATTCCACGATCGCGATCACCGGCCGCACCTGGCGCGCGCTCGGACGAATCGAGACTCCGGAGATCTTGGCTTCGAGCGCGTGCGAGCGTGCGCGCGGCGAGGCGGTGATCGTCAACACCGGACCGGTCGCGCTCCTCGTCGTCGGCGCGCGTGTCGAGCCTCAGGGCGGAGCGCTCTCCGTCGGAACCGCAGGCCTGCCACGGCACATCGCGCCGGGCGAGCGTCTCGCGCTGCCGATCGACTTCGCGCCGACGGACTCCGGAGTGACGACCGCGCTGCTCTACGTCGACGTGCGCGACAGCTCCGGTGAGCTCGCGATCGAGCTCGAGCCCGCGCTCCTGCAAGGCCACGCGACGGCGACGTCGATGCGACTGGGCATCGATCGCGACGTGCGGCTGCTGCCGGGGGAGAAGACGCGCCTCGCTATCGAGCTCTTCGAGCCTCCGGCCGGGCGCGCTGTGGCTCGTCTCGGCATCGACGTGACGATCGATCCACGCGTCTTCCGCGTGCTCGACGTGGGTGTTGGTCAGAGAACCGACGGATGGCGTCTCGACGTGCTCGAGCGGAGCGACGCGCGTCTGCGCGTCGAGCTCACGGCTCCGGCCGGCGTCTCGCTCGGCGGCAGCGGATCGGTGCTCGAGATGCTGGTGGAGGGAATTCTCTCGGCGACGATGCAATCCGACGTTCCGTTCGTCGCGATCGCGATCGGCGAGCCGTGCGTCGGCGCGTCGATGAGGCCGGGGCGCATCGCGATCGACTCGATCTGCGGGTTGACGTCGCGGTGGATGGAGGCGTTCGGGGCGTCGTACCGGCTCGACCCCGTGAGGCTGTCGGCCGACGGCACGGCGACGATCGCGTTCGAGCTCGCGCTGCCGTCGTCGACGACCGTCGACATCCTCGACGCGCGCGGAGCGCTCGTCACGCGCCTCGTCGATGCGCACATGGCGGCCGGACCCAACAGCGTGCGGTGGATGACCGGCGCAGAGTCCGCCGGGATGTACGTCGTGCGCGTGCGCGCCGACGGGTGGCAGTCGAGTCGGAGCGTGCTGATCACGCATTGATGCCCGGCGCCGGCAGCCACGACCGTCCTATCCTTCGCGCTCGGCCAGTTCCGCCCATCGCTCCATCGCGTCGGCGATCTCCTTCTCGATGACCGTGAGCTCACCGGCGATTCGCTGAACGGCGACGTAGTCGGTCGCGACCTCGGCCATGCGCGCCTCGGCCGCGCTCTTGCGCGTCTCCGCGTCGGCGATCTTCTGCTCGAGCGACTGCATCTCCTTGCGTTCCTTGAAGCTGAGCTTCGCGGCCTTCACCGCCTGCGGTGCGGCCGCCGGTCCGGCCGACGGCGTCTGCTTCGCCCGCGCCGCGGGCTCTGCCTGCTGGCGCTCGCGCTCGCGGACGGTGAGAAAGTGACTGTAGTTGCCTGGGTACTCCCGGATGCGCCCTTCGCCCTCGAAGCGGAACAGGTGATCGATGGTGCGGTCGAGGAAGTACCGATCGTGGCTGACGGCGATGACGGTGCCGGGGAATCCGTCGAGATAATCCTCGAGCGCGACGAGGGTCTCGATGTCGAGGTCGTTCGTCGGCTCATCGAGCAGCAGCACGTTCGGCGCGGACATGAGAATCCGCAGCAGGTAGAGCCGGCGACGCTCGCCGCCGGAGAGCCGTCCGATCGGCGCGTACTGCATGGTCGAGGGGAAGAGGAAGCGCTCGAGCATCTGCGATGCCGTGACCACGGTGCCGTCGCCGGTGCGGATGTTCTCGGCCACCTCGCGGATGTAGTCGATCACGCGCATCTCGTCCTCGAGCGCGCGCGACTCCTGATCGTAGTAGCCGATCGCGACGGTCTGCCCCGTCTCGACGCGACCGCCGTCGGGCTCGAGGCGTCCCGCGATGAGCTCGAGCAGCGTCGTCTTGCCGGAGCCGTTCGGACCGATGACGCCGAGACGCTCGCCGGGCTGCACGATGTAGGTGAAGTCGTCGACGTACGTCACGCCGTCGAAGGACTTCGAGAGGTCGTGCAGCTCGAGCACCTTGCTGCCGAGTCGCCTGGATCCGGCGGAGATCTCGAGCTCGGCCTTCGCGCGCTCCTTCGGCGCGTAGACCAGCTCCTCAGCGCGATCGACGCGTGCCTTCTGCTTCGTCGTGCGCGCCTTGGCGCCGGTGCGAAGCCAGGCGAGCTCCTGCTTGATGAGCCGGTCGCGCTTGTGCGCCTCGACGGCATCGCGCTCCTCCTGCTCGGCCTTCTTCTCGAGGTAGTAGGCGTAGTTGCCGGAGAACGTCTGCGCGAGCCCGCGATCGAGCTCGACGATGCGATTGGTCACGCGATCGAGGAAGTAGCGATCGTGCGTGACGAGCAGCAGAGCGCCGGCCCATCGTGCGAGGTATCCTTCGAGCCACTCGATCGTCTCGGCGTCGAGGTGATTCGTCGGCTCGTCGAGAATCAGCAGGTCCGGCCGCTCGATCAGCGCGTGCGCCAGGGCGACGCGCTTGCGCTGGCCTCCGGAAAGCTCGCCCATCAGCGCATCGGTATCCTCGATGCCGAGCTGCGCGAGCACCACCTTCGCGTTCGTCTCGAGCTCCCACGCACCGATCGCCTCGAGCCGCGCCGCGAGTACCGAGACGCGGTCGAGCAGATCGTCGTGCTCGTGCGCGTGCGCAGGATCGGCGAGGGCGTGTGTCGCGTGCTCGTACTCGCCGAGCAGCCGCATCGACTCGCTGTTGGCCGAGAAGATCGCGTCGATGACGCTCACGTTCGGATCGAACTGCGGATTCTGCGGCAGGTACCCGACGACGGGACTTCCCGCGAGCATGACGCGACCACCGTCGGGCTGCTCCTCGCCGGCGATGATCCGCAGCAGCGTCGTCTTGCCGGAGCCGTTGGCGCCGATGAGTCCGACGCGGTCGCGATCGTCGACGCCGAAGGTGAGGCCGTCGAACAGCGGCTTGAGCCCGAAGGTCTTCGCGAGGTTTTCGATCGAGAGAAGTGTCATGCCGTCGAAGCGGTGAACGGATAATCGGCGAGCCGCCGCGCACACGCACGGCAAGGCAATCCCCAAGATACGACCTGACCACCGAGGATGACGTGCTCGCCGGTGTGCGGGAGGCCGGCACGAGAAGTGCGCCCCGTTCACCCATGGCACGAATCCCCGGCATCTTTCCGACCTTCTTTCTCTCCGGCTTCGAGTGCTCGACCTTCCTCTGGAAGGACAGGGGTCGTCGCGACCTCGTCGCCGAGACGCAGCACCGCGAGCGCGCCGACGAGGACTACCGCATCCTGCACGACCTCGGCATCGCGGTCGCTCGCGAGGGGATTCCCTGGCCGCTCGTCGATCGCGGAGGCAGCTACGACTTCTCGTTCATCGATCCGCTCATCGACGCGATGCGCCGCTGGAAGGTGCTGCCGATGTGGGATCTGTGCCACTACGGCTATCCCGACGACCTCGACCCGTACACCGACGCGTTCGCCGAGCGCTTCGCACGCTACTGCCGCGCGGCCGCCGAGTACGTCTCGACGCGCCTGTCGGGTCCGTACTACTTCAGTCCCATCAACGAGATCACGTTCTTCAGCTTCTGCGGCGGCGAGTGGGGGTGGGTCGCGCCGTGGGGGAAGGATCGCGAGACGCGCTTTCGCTTCCGCATCGCGCTGTGTCGCGC
>DATLHO010000017.1:0-78323 GCA_035539855.1 Kapaibacterium sp. (SeqCode)
TCGAGGTCGCCGTCGGCGTCGAGGTCGGCGATGATCGGCGCGTTGTCGAGCGTGAAGCGCGCGTCGCCGTAGGCCGCCGCGAGATCGACCGTCCAGAGCTCCGCGCCGGTCGTGCCCGCGAGCGCGGTGAGTTTGCCGTTCGACGTGCCGAAGATCACGTCGGCGAGCGCGTCGCCGTCGACGTCGGCGAGGGCGGCGCCGCGGAAGGTCGATGCGTAGCCGTCGATCGTGTGCTCCCAGAGCAGCGCGCCGTCACGCGTGAGCGCCATCATCCTGTACCAGCTCGCCGCGACGACCTCGCAGGCGCCGTCGCCGTTCAGGTCGCCGATCGAGACCGGTCCGCCGATGGTGTGGCCGGGTCCGGCCGAGGGCACGGTCCAGGCGGTGGAGCCATCCTCCGCGTTGAGCACGGTGAGCGTTCCGCTGTAGTCGCCGATCGCCAGCTCGGGCCGGCCGTCGCCGTCGAGGTCGGAGACCGCGGTGCCGTGATAGGCGACCTTCGCGAGCGGCCTGCTCCAGAGGGGCGCGCGATCGCTGCAGCGATAGGCGCGGATCGTGTTGGGATCGGCGGTGTCGAGCGTCCATGTCGCGACGACGAGGTCGAGCGCGCCGTCGGCGTCGGCGTCGAGGAGCGTCGGAGCGGTCTGGATCCACGAGCGCGTGTCGACCGGAAGCTCCCACGCGACGCTTCCGTCCTCCGCGTTCAGGCAGAGCACGTACCCGCCGAACTCGCCATGGAGAATCTCGAGCCTCCCGTCGCCGTCGATGTCGGCGGCCGAAGGAGGCGAGTCACTGCCGCGGCTCGGCGCGGCCCACATCACCGCGCCGGTCGCGCCGTCGAAGCAGTACGTCAGCGGATTGCATGAGCTGGCGACGATGACGTCAAGCCGGCCGTCGTCGTTGGCGTCGACGAGCAGCGGCGCCGCGTCGTTGCAGCCGTCGCCGCCCGGTGCGCGCGCGTTGAAGCTCCAGAGGAGTGATCCATCCTCCGCATTGAGCGCGTAGATCGAGCTGTCGTTGCGGTAGCATCCGAAGACGAGCTCCAGTCGCCCATCGCCGTCGATGTCGCCCGCGGCGGTCTGGCCGAACGACGCGTCGCGCGTGTCGAAGTGCCAGAGCTCCCGCGGAGTCACCTGCGCCGAGGCAGCGATCGGAAGGGAGAGTGCGAGGAGGGCGAACACGGCAATCGCACGCATTGCGATACGGCGCGATGTCAGGCCGCTGTTCGATGGGGCATTCGACAGGAAGGAACGTTGCATGGCTACCGCCTCCGCGGTCGGGCTCGAAGATATGCACTCGCGAGCGGTTCGGTTGCCGAACCGAGGTAAGGCCGTATACTCGCACCCCCTCCGCAGCGCTCTTCCTTCCCGCTTCTCATCGCGAATCAGCCGATAGCCGCATTCGATTAATCGTACTGCATGCGGCGACCGCACTTCGGTTCACTTCGAGTCCACCATGATCGCTCGCATGCTCGCTCTGGCCGCCGTCGCGGCCTCCTCCGTTTCGGGCCTGACGGCACAGCAGGGCTGGATCCCGCAAAGCTCCGGCGCCGGGGCTACCAACCTCTCGTCGGTTCACTTCTCCGACGCGCTCATCGGAACGGTCGTCGGCGCGGCCGGAACGATTCTCCACACGATCGATGGCGGGGCTACGTGGACGACGCAGACGAGCGGAACGACGAACGATTTGCTCTCAGTCTCCTTCGCCAGCGCCGCCGTCGGCACGGCCGTCGGTGCCGGCGGCACCATCGTGACAACCACGAATGGAGGCAGCCTCTGGAGCCTCCAGACGAGTGGAACGACACAGTCGTTGCTCGGCATAGCCTTCCTCGACGCCGTGACGGCGATCGCGGTGGGTGACGCAGGGACGATTCTCAGGACAAGCAACGCCGGCTCCGAGTGGACAGGCGTGACGAGCGGAACGGATCTCTTCCTGAACGAAGTGTCGTTCTCCGACGCGACCACGGGTGCGGCGGTCGGGCAGAGCGGAACGATCCTGACAACGAGTGACGGCGGCGCGAGCTGGACGGCTCGGACGAGCGGCACGACACGGACGCTCATCGGTGTTTCGATGACCGACGCCGGCGTCGGAACAGCGGTCGGTGTCAACGGGACGATCGTCCGCACGATCGATGCCGGCGTCGTCTGGACTCCCCAGAACAGCGGTTCGCCACAGGTTCTCATCGGTGTTTCGTTCAGCGGCGGCGATCACGGCGCCGCGGTCGGATCCGGCGGAACGATCCTGGCTACGGTCAATGGTGGCTCGACGTGGACGAGCCAGGAGAGCGGTACGGCGAACAGTCTCAACGCGGTCTGGTTCACCGACGCTGCCAACGGAACGGCGGTCGGCGCTGCAGGCACCGTGCTCAGGACGAGCGGCGGCGTGTCATCGGTGGGCGATCGTGCGTCGTCATGGCACGAGAGTCTCGTCGCGGTCGTTCATCCGAACCCTGCGAGCACTCAGGCCAGGATCGGCTTCACCCTCGCCGCGACGGGACTCGTCCACATCGACTTGCTCGACGCGCTCGGCGCCACCGTCGCCGTCGTGACGCATCGCGTGATGGACAGCGGGACGCATGCGGTGACGCTCGATGTCGAGCATCTTCCGAGCGGGCTCTACCACTGCGCTGTTCGCCAGGGCAACACGAGCGCAACGGTGCCGATCGCCGTGGTGCGGTAACGTCGAAGCGAGCTGCCGGACGTGGTGTATGTCAACGGCCGCTCGGTCGTCGGTGTGAAAGCCGAGCCGAGCGGCCGTTTGCTTACGCGGACTCCCGGCAGTGCCGGGAGCTACGTTCGAGTGGCCGCGCGCAGCTCGTCGAGCCGCTTCCGCGAATCGTAGCTGGGCGCGCGCGCGAGCAATGCCGCATAGCCGCGCTCGGCCTCGTTGAAGTGCTCGCCGTCGGCGTCGAGCGAGAGCTTCCAGAGCCAGTAGTGCCCGTCGGTGGACTCCGTCTCGTCGACCGCTTCGGAGATCAACGCCAGGAGCGCCTGCTTCGAAGCGGCAGAGTTGCCTTCGGCACATTCGAGCCGAGCCACGAGAATCCGGGCCCGATGTCGAATGAACTGGAGCTTGAGCTCGTTGGCTGTGCGAAGCGAATCCTCGGCAAGGCCCCGAGTCCGGAGCAAGGACAACTGCTCGATTCCCATCCCGGGCGGCGCATCGGCGACGGAGGCCGGCCAGGGGAAGTCATCGACGGCCGACGGGGGATGATCCATCAGGAACTCTCCGGCAGTCGCCAGCCAGTACGCGCATGCTCGCTGGTCTCCCTGCGCGGAGTGCGTGCGCACCGCCGCGGCGAGACTCACCCATCCCTCATCGAATCTGCCAATCGTCATGAGAGCATAACCCCGGTTGCCGAGCGCATATCCCAATAGGTCGTTGCCACCGATCTCCCGCGCGATCGACTCCTGTTCGGCGAGGCAGATGAGGCTCTCCTCGAAGTCGCCCAGATGCATGTGGGCGACCGCTCGATTGGCGAACGAGAACGCGCGCACGCGCCGGTCGCCGAGCTCCCGGGCGATCGATTCCTGCTGCGCATACGACTCGATCGCCCTCGCATGATCGCCGAGTCCGCAGTAGGCGACTCCCTGATTGCCGACCGCGAGCGCGATGCCCTGGCGATCGCCGAGCTCGCGGGCAATTCTCTCGTGTCGCTGCGAGCACTCGAGGCCGTCGACGTACTCGTCGCGGCACATGAAGATGTTTCCGCGATCTCCGATTGCCAGCGCCTCGCTCTTCCGATCGCCGAGCTCGCGAGCAAGTGCCTCCCGTTCGGTGTTGATCGCCAGGGCAACCTCGTAGGATCCCAACCCCCAGTCGGCGGAGCTGCGTCGGCCGAGCGCGATCACCAGTGCGTTGCGATCACCGATCGAGCGCGCGATGACCTCGGCCTCGCGGGCAACTTCAGCCGCGTCGGCGAGGCGCGCCGCCATCCACAGGATTTCCGAGAGGGACGAGAGAGCACTCGACTCCCTCGAGCGATCGGACATCGCGCGGGCTCCCTCGATGCGGTCTCGCGCGACCACCTCGGCGTCGGCGTTGCACCCGAGCAGCACCAGGAGCTCGGTGATCTGTTCGAGCGCCGCATCGATGGCCTCCGGCGACGACGTCGCGGATGCGCGCCATCGATCGAGTCCCGCGAGGATCGTCGCTCCCGTTTGTGCGAGATCGACATCGGACCAGAGACGAAGCACCTCGTAACGCTCCTCGCCCGGCCACAGAAGCTGGAAGCGGGATACATCCGCGAGCGTTGCCAGGAGCCGCTCGCGCTCGCCGAGGTTCTCGAGGGCGCCGAGCAGCTCGCGCGTCGAGCGACGTGTCGATGGTGAACGTTCGAAAAGCGCCGCGAGGGCGGTGTCGTGTTCGAGTCTGGAATCCTCCTGCGCCAGATATCGGTGCTCGACGGCGCGCCGCAGGTAATCGTGGAAGAACGTCAGCACACCGTCCTTCCTCACGAGATGATAGTCGAGCCCTCCCATCATCGTCGAGAGCTTGAGCCGGGAGATGCCGGTGAGCTCCTGCAGCTCGAGCTCGTCGAGACCGGCGCGGCTGCACCAGAGCAATGACATGACCGATCGCACGGTTCGAGGACCGTAATCCTCCTCCATACGCTCTAGCACGAGCTGGAAGAGGTCTTCGGTGCCGGTCGCGCCGAGATAGCGCGCGAGCTCCCGCTCGAGCGTTTCGTGTCGAGCTTCGAGGCGGAGCTCTTCGAGAAGTGTCTTCAGATACAGGGGATGCGCGCTCTTGGCGTCGCCGGCGATGCGACGCACCTGTTCGGCCGAGAGGGACTTGTGATACTCGGCGAGGAATCGAACGACGAGGGCCTCGCGCTCGCGCTCGTTCAGCGGCAGCACGCCGAGCGTCTGCCAGCCGCGTCCGGTCAGGTCGACCAGCGTCTGTTCGATGGTGCTCGTGATGATCAGCTTCACGCCCGGCGGCATCACCGGCGGCAGCCAATGCAGATCGCGCGCGTGTCCGGTGAGTTGGTTGATGCCGTCGACGACGATCACGATCGGTCTGCCCAGCGTGAAGCCGAGCCAGTTGCCGAACTGCGCCTCGAGCTCCTCCGACTTCGACGGGATCGCATCGGTGCGTCCGGTGAGCGCGCGAATCTCCTCGATGACATGGCGCATGATCGCGAGGTGGTCGCTCGATCCGGCGCCGATGCCGACGTAATGCTCGACGACCGTCAGCTCGGGCTGCCGCCGGCGCAGTTGCTCGCACCAGAAGCTCACGAGCGAGCTCTTGCCGGCGCCGCTCTCTGCATGGATCACCAGCGGCCCCTCATCGGCCGCCAACCATTCGTTCAGACGCCTCAGGTACGCGGTGTTCGGGATGTACGCGTGGCGGCGACTCTCGGCGAACGCGTGATGACGCGCACGCTCCTCCTGGAGCGGCGTCGGCGCTGTCGCCTCCGAGAAGTCGCGCTCGATGATCTCCATCAGCGCATCGCGCACCGCTTCGCCGAGGTGGCCCGGATCGCGAAACTCCTCGGAGTCCATCCCGGCGTCGCGAACGCGCGCGCGCAGATCATCGAGTCGCGCGCTCTCGCCGTCGTCGACGCCGCTGTCCTGGCCGCGGCGTCGGCGCCGAAAGAAGAAGCTCGACGAGGAGCGGGCGTCCTCGGGCGCGTTGAGCGCCGCGTGGCGGAACTCCAGATCGATGATGCTCGCCTGCTCGATCGCGGCCTCCTCGAGCCACGGATAGGTTCTCAGCAGGCCGGCGTCCTTGTAGTACTCGGTCACCTCCGGCACATAGCCGTAGCGCTCACCCGTGATGCCGATGAAGTACGGACGGCAGCGATCGATCTCCTCGAGACAGGTTCGGATGACCTGTCCGAGCACGACGTCCTCCTCGGTCAATCCCCACCGAAGATCGACCTCCGTGAACGTGACACCGCGCTCGCGGCAGAGCGCCCGAATCTCCGGGAAGATCTTCTTGACGAGGTGCTCGCGCTCCTCCTGCAGGTCGCGAAACGTCGAGCTGATGAAGACGCGGAGCTCGGTCGGAGCGGTCATGGGCACGACGCGGATGTGCGTGAGGAGGTCGGGAGAGGGGCGCGAAAGGTATGGATTGCCGTCGCAGCATTTACCACGCATCGCGACGGTGGATCGAGAGTAGAGTCGCCGTCACGTCCGCAGCCGCTCACGCAGCGCCCGCCGCCGTGAGCTCGTCGACGCGCCGGCGAACGGTTGCTCGAGCCCTTTTCGGGAGCATCCCACGATACAGTGCCAGGGCGGCATTCGCGTGAGCGAGCGACTCCGGTGATGCGTGTGTGCCGAGGCGCCAACGCTGGTAGTGGAGCTCGGCGGTCTCATCGTCGTTGGTTGCGCGCACGAACATCGCATCGAGTCGTGTGACCGCCTCGCCGACATCGCCCGTGGCGGCCGCGACGCGCACCAGCAGAACGTCGACGTCGAGCGCGCAGTTCGACCGAAGAACCTGCTGCGCCAGCGTCGAAGCGGCGGCGGCCGCGGTGCCCGCCGCCACCAGCGTCGCTTCGCGCCAGTTGTCCGGCGTCACGCCGGGAACGTAAGCTGGCAGATATCCGGGCATCGACTCGTCCTCGGTGCAGTCGACCAGCATTCGACCACACTCGACCTCGACACGTGCACGATGTCGCTGGTCGCCGCATGCGTCCATGAGCTCTCTCGCCTCGGCGGCACAGGCCAGCCCGCGCTCGCGCTCGTCGAGCTCCGCCAGCATCCACACTCTGACCGAGAGCAGCATCGCGAGAGCGTGCTGGTCACCGAGCTCCCGATCGATCGTCTCGGCCTGATCGAGACACGTCAGCGCCTCGGCGTCGTCGCCCTGCTGAAAGTGGGCTATCCCGCACTGGACGAGCGCCAGCGCCTCGGTCACACGCAGTGTCGCCGAATGAGCGATCGTGGACATCTCGCGAAAGCACGCGACCGCTTCGGCGTACTCCCTCTGATCCACTGCGATCACGCCGCGATTGCCGATGGCCAGCGCCTCGCCCTGCCGGTTACCGAGCTCTCGGCTCATGGTCTCCTGCAGCCTGTAGGATTCCAGCGCAGCGGCAGTCTCGCCCGTGAGCGCATGGACGATTCCGATGTTGCCGGCAGCGATCGAGATCAGTCCGCGATCACCGAGCGCCCGGCTGAGACGGTCCATTTCGCGGTAGCAACCCACCGCGTCGTCGAACCGCTCAAGTTCGCTGTAGGCGGAACCGAGGCTCGCAAGCGCGAGCGCGACCAGCCGCGTCTCGCCACACTCCTTCAGGATCGCGATCTGCTGATTGAAGCACTCGACCGCATCACCGTACGCCCCGCGATGGGAATGTGCCTGGCCGCGAACGTTGAGGGCCCTCGCCAGCGCACGCTGATCGCCGCACGCGAGCGCCCTGGACTCGGCTTCATCGGCGTGTCGCACGGCTCCGTCCCAATCGCCGCTCTTGTACTCGGTCACCGCGAGCGTCGCGAGTGCGTCGGATGTGGGCCAATCGTCCCCGAGGCCTCGGAGAACGTCGAGCCGTTGCTGCATGAACCAGCGCGCGTCGCCCAGCGAGCCCGCCTCGAGGCACACCAGGCCGGCCAACATCAACTGGAGAGCTCGCTCCTGCGGCGACTCGTCGACGGCCGCGGAACACGCATCGCGGAATGCGCGACCGATCGTGTCCGGGTCGTGCCGCGCACACAGCCGAAGCACCTCGCTGCGATCGACGCCGCCCCACAACAGCTCCAGTCGAGGGAAGCTCGTCAGTGCGCGGATGATCCGCGTGTCGTCGCCGAGTTGATCGAGCGCGTGGAGCAGGCCGCGCGCCGACGCGAGCGTGACGTCGGCCTGCTCGAAATGCTCCGCAAGCGTCCTGAACGTCTCGAGCCGTACCGACTCCTCGCCGAGGTATCGCTTCTCGACCGCTCGCCGCAGGTAGTCGTGGAAGAACGTCAACCCATCCGCGCGCGCGACCAGATGATACTCGAGCGCGGCGAGCATCGTCGTCAGCCGCAACTGCGCGATGCCCGTGATCTCCTGCAGCTCCGTGGCAGGAAGTCCGTCGCGGCTGCACCAGAGCAGCGACATCATCTGCCGGACGGCTCGCGCGCCGAAGTCCTCCTCGATGCGCTCGAGCACTTTCTGAAACAGATCCTCGGTGCCCGTCGTCGCGAGGTAGCCTGTGATCCGACTCTCGAGCTGCTCGTGATTGCTGTCCAGGCGCAGCTCCTCGAGGACCGTGCGCAGGAACAGCGGGTGGGCGCATTTCGGATCTTCGGCGAGCATCGTCGTGTGCGTCGACGAGAGCGCCTTGCCGTACTCCGCGAGGAAGCGCACGACCACGGCGGCGCGCTCGCGCTCGCGTAGCGGCTGCATGCCGAGTGTCCGCCATCCGCGCGATCGCAGCTCGACGAGCGTTCCCTCGACCGTGCTGGTGACGAGCAGACGGATGTTCGTCGGGATGAAGGCGGGCAGCCAATGCAGCGAGAGCGCAGGACCCGTGAGCTGATTGATGCCATCGAGCACGATGACCATCGGCTGGGTACCGGTGAAGCCGAGCCAGTTCGCCAGTTGCGCCTCGAGCTCGAGTCGGCTGGCGGGGATCTCCTCGGTGCGGTCGAAGCGCTCCCTGATCTCCTCGAGCACGTGACGGATCAGACCGATGTGGTCGCTGTCGCCGGCGCCGATGCCGATGTAGTGCTCGACGACGAAGAGTCCCGGAGCCCTCTTGCGCAGTTGATCGCACCAGAAGCTCACGAGCGAGCTCTTGCCGGAACCGCTCTCGGCGTAGATCACGAGCGGCTCCGCCTTGTCGGCGAGCCACGAGTTGAGCTCGGCGAGATACGCGGAGTTCGGGATGTACGCGTGACGGCGGCTGGCGGCGAACGCGTCGTGGCGCGATCGCTCGAGCTCGAGTGGCGTCGGCGGACGGGAGCTGGCGAAGTCGCGACGGATGACGGACGCCAGGTGATCGTACACGAGCTCACCGAGCGTCGCCGGGTCGCGGAAGCTCTCGACCGGAAGTCCCGCCGCGTGCACGCGCTGTTTGAGCGCGTCCAGCAGCGGAGCGTCGGCGTGCGCGGCAGGCGCGTCGTCGTCGAAGGAGCGGCGCGTCCCTCGAAAGAAGAACGCCGCGCGACCGTCGGTCGGGTGCGCGAGAGCGCCGTGCTGGAACTCGAGATCGAGAATGCTCGCCCCGTCAGTCGCCGCCGCCTCGAGCCACGGATACCGGCGCAGCAACTCCGGATCCTGGTAGAACTCGAGAAGCTCCGGCACATACCCGTAGCGCTCGCCCGTGATGCCGATGAAGTACGGACGGCAGCGGTCGATCTCCTCGAGACACGTGCGAATGACCTGTCCGAGCACGACATCCTCGTCGGTCAGTCCCCAGCGCAGGTCGACTTCGGTGAACGTGATCCCGCGCGCTCTGCAGCGCGCCCGGATCTCGGGGAAGACCTTCTTGACGAGGTGCTCGCGCTCCTCCTGCAGATCACGGAAGGTCGACGAGACGAAGACGCGGAGCTCTGTCATGCGGCGTGCACCGGAGGGCATGTGGAAGGGCGAGTCGAGCGGGGGTCCGAAGATAGACACTATCGGGGGAGCCCAGCGCAGGCAGCGGGTGCGACGCGACCAAACGAGCGCAGGGGCTGCCGAACCCCGGCAGCCCCTGCGCTTCAGAACCAATCGAACGGCGTTCGATCGCTAGTTGATCTCGGTGCCGTTGGCGCAGATGAACTCGAGTTCGACGTCATCGACGACGACGTTGCCGTCGGCATCGACCTCGAAGGTGAACGTGAACTTGACGCGCGCGGTGCAATCATGGCCATCGGCGCCGGTGCCGATCAGCTTGTGGTAGACGCTCTGCTGGATCGAGAACGGATACGGCTCGTTCACCGTCAACGTCTGCGAGAACTTGCTGGTCTCGCTGCCAACGTAGTTCGTGCCGTTCGAGCCGGTGCCCTTGACCGACGAGACGGCCGAGTTCTGAGAGATCGTCATCGACCCGTCGGCGTTGTTCTTGATCTTGAACGTGAAGTGGATCGTGCCCGTGATGTTCACCCACTCGTCGCAGCACGGGTTGTAGTACGAGTTGTTCTCGAAGTCAAATTTCTCAGTCAGCGCGCCGTTGCCCTGCGCGAACGCGCTCGAGGCGATGAACATGAGCGCGAGGGTCGCGACGGCGGTGAGGATTGAACGCTGCTTCATTCTGATGCCCTGTTGAAATGATGAGGTCCATGATCACACGCACGGCAGGTGATGCCACGCCGATGCGATCGTTTGCGATGCGCGCGGGAAATGGAATGCGTTCGGGGGGTCTGTAGGAGGGGGGACCGAAAATACACATCGATACGTTCAAAGCAAGAGGCAGGCGGAGAGCGGAGATATGTGGTCGTAGCCGACGGCGAGTTCCTGCGCTATCTTGAGCGGATCGAACACGTCAGGACTCTCATGCGCATCCTTCTCGCTCTCGTATTCCTCCTTCCCATTGTCGCCGCCGCCCAGACCGGCGTCGAGCAGCGCATCGTGCCTGTGGAGGGCACGATCCGCGTCGGCATCGATCGCGACGCGCTCGACTCGATCTACATCGACGGCGGCTCGCGCGGCTGCACGACGTGTCGCTTCGACGCGTCGGAGCTCGCTGCCTACGACGACGGGTGGAATGCCTTCCTCAACCAGTTGATGTCGGCGATGCTCGAAAAGGATGTCAGCTTCTCCGAGCTCGTCGTGCGCGCCTACTTCGGAGCCGACGGACGCATCGACTACCTGCTCTTTCACGTCGGCGGAAGCGACGACAACACCAACCGTTTCATCGCCGCCGCCGAGAAAGTGCGCTCGACCTTCCGCTTCACGCCCGCCGCCAGCGGTCCCTTCAAGCAGAGCGCGACGATCAGGATTGGCGCGCCGTCGTTCGCGGAGTAATCGTCGAGGAGACCGGCGCACACGACGCATCGCCGGCGATGCATCGCGGCGCTGTCGTCATCGCGTGAACATTCGCACGACGGTCGCCTGCGGCGTCCGCACGCGCAGCGCGTAGGCGCCCGCGGGCAGCTCGTCCGCATCGAAGCGGAGCGAGCGCGGGCCGGACTCGAGCGTGCCGTCGAAGAGAACGATCCGCACGCGGCCGAGCATGTCGACGATGTCGATCGCCGCGTGCGTGGTGGCGGCAACTGAGAGCTCGACCGGCACGGCGCCTCGCGCGGGAATCGGGGCGAGTCCCGCGATCGTCACGCTCGACGACTCCCGCCCTCCAGCAACTCCATCACGTTCCGCACTCTCGTCGCCGATGCGCGATGTGCCCGCCACTCGCAGCAGTACGCGCGCCACGATGCCGTCCCCCATGTAGAGCCGGTTCGTCGCGACGAGCGTGTCGTCGCCTTCATAGAGCGGAGCGCTCACATTGAGATTGCGTTCGTACTGCGGATAGTTCGACGACGTCACGATGATCCGCAGCCGATGCCCCGCCCGCCACGTCATCGCCATTGTCTGAAGTTGCACCGTGACGCGCTCGAGCGCCCCAGGCGTCATCGCCGCGGTATCGCGCGGCGTCAGGCCGTTGCGGAAGCGGAGCCGGTGGATGCCCTGCGTCAGCAGCACCGATCGCCCGTCGGGAAGGACATCGCACAGGCGGATCGCGATGTCGCTGTCCTCGCGATCGCTCGAGACCGTCAGCTCGACGGCGATGTCGCCGACGGTCTCGAGATCGCGCTCGAGCGGCGCCGTCGTGAACGTCAACGCGTCGGTGCGGCTCTCGACGACCTCGCGCTGATCCTGCGGTCCGCTGACGACGCCCGCCGTGAACGGAGCGAGCCGCGCGCCGCCGAACGTCGGCGATGGATCGCGCGGATCGTATCGAATGGTCGACGCGGTTCCAGCCACCGGAGCAGTCGTCTCGAGCGTGCCGTAGGGGTGCAGGTGCAGACTCGTCGTCGTCGTCGCGGCGATGAGGCGCGCCCAGTCGTTGGTCGCGCGCCATTCGTCGGTTCCCATCTGGTAGTACCGCACGGCCGGCAGCGCATCGTAGCCGTTGTCGAGCTCGCGCAGCATGCGATCGAAGAACATGAGCGCGAGGCTGTCGGCGGCTCCCGCCGCGTTGGGGTAGGAGAGGATTCCCTGGTCGACGCGGCCGACGCGCTCGTGCATCCACGGTCCCATCAGGAGCTTGTGCCGCAGACGCACCGCCGCGCTGCTCGACGTTCGCAGGTCGGCGAACGCGCGCATGACGTCGTCGGGATAGTGATCGTACCAGCCTCCGATCAGAAGCATCGGGACGTTGATCTCCTCCGCGACGTCGCTGTTGCGCTCGGCGATCGCCCAGGCCGCATCGTTCGTCGGTCGCGACAGGATCAGCGCCGGTGAGGCGAGGCCGAGCGCGCCGAGCGATTCGACGTGCTCGCGGCGGTACTCACCGCCATAGTAGAAGTCGGTGTACTTCGTCTTGAAGTCCTTGACCAGCGGCACCGCGCAGACCAGGTGCGGCGGCGCGTGGCGTGCAGTCTGGAATTGAATGAGTCCGAGCGCCGACGGACCCCACGTGCCGACGCGGCCGTTCGACCACGGCTGCGCGGCGATCCACGCGACCGCGTCGTAGCCGTCGAGTCCGCGATCGTAGCCGCTCGTCGCGGCGTCGCGCGAGCCGTGGAAGCCGCGCCAGTCGAGGACGACAAGATTGTAGTGCGCGCTGTCCCACGGAATCGGGCGACCTCCCGCCTCCGGCGGTATGCTCACGCCGATGCGATAGGCGTTCTTGTTGTACGGCGTCTGCACGAGGATCGTCGGCCGCGCGACGGTCGTGTCGCTCGAGTACAGGTCGGCCGCGAGCACCTGCCCGTCCCGCGTCGGGATGGACACTTCACGATAGCGCTCCTGTGCCCCCACGGGAGCGATGGCGACGAGAAATGCGGCGACGCGGCAGATGATGTCGAAGCGGTACGATCGAAGCACGATGAGACCTCGAGTGTGGATTGGAAAAGTACGGCGTCATTGCGCCGGGGCGACATCGAGCGCACGATCCTATCTTGTCCCAACACCCATTCCGAGCGAGTCACACCCTGATGTCCCTCTCCCCGACCACCGCACTGTCGCTCGTCATCGTTCTGATCGTCACCGCCGGCTCCTCGGCGTCGGCGCAGCTCGTCAATCTGAAGCTTCCGGCGACGCCGCTGCGGGCCCAGTTCCTCGACGCCACGACCGGCTACATCCTGACGCTGGCAAGCCAGTGCGGCATGTCGGTCGAAAAGCGTCTTCTGTACCGAACGACCGACGGCGGCAACTCGTGGGAGAATCTCAGCGGATGCGATTCCAATCGGATGCGCCGGATACGTGAGTTCCAGATGCTGGACACCCTGCGCGGCTTCGCATCGATCGATCCGAGAACCGGCAGCAGGATCTGGTTCGTCCGAACCATTGACGGCGGCAGGTCATGGATCGACGTCGACACCAACGGCACGTCCTTCCACTTCCTCGACTCGCTCGAAGGGTTCAGGCACGCCTACAAGTCATTCAATGAACCGCGTCTGATGCTCACGACGAATGCCGGAAGCACGTGGGCGGTCGCGGATACGACGATCGTGAACAGTTGGGCGTTGCAGTTCCCGACGCCGAATGTCGGATATGGTCTGATCTGGGGACGCGCGACTCGCGGCGATCACGGAGCCCGGCTCGCGCGGACGACCGACAGAGGGCGATCGTGGAAGGCTCTTTCGCTCGCGCAGTTCTCGAAGGGCGACACGACGGCGCAGTCGGATTTCACGCTCTACCGGCCCACGTTCCCGAGCGCGGCGATCGGCTACGGATTCAGCCAGGGCTCGATCTTTCGAACGATGGACTCGGGCACGACGTGGACGAAGCTTGGCAGGTCGTGGGAAAGCGCAATCGACGCGAAGATGCCGATCGAGTATCGACATCTGCACTTCATCGACGACACCACGGGCTACCTCGCCGGTGTCTGCTACGACTTTGGCGATGACATGTCGCTCGGCAAGACGTTTGTCGTGCGAACGAACGATGGAGGTGCGAGCTGGACGGCGCTGCGCCACAACGGCAAGCGCAACATGCCGGATGTCTATCAGGCTACGATTCATGCTCCGGTGCCTGGTGTTGCGTACATCAGAACCGACGAGGTCGCAGGGCGCAATCGCCTCTACAAAAGTGAGTGCGTCGAAGCCGTGTCGGGTTTCATGACGGCCGGACCGCTCCTCTTCAAGGAGGGTGACTCCGCAACGATCGTCGCGCGCGAAGGCTCGACGTACGAGTGGACGACGGGCGAGACGACGCGCGCGATCAAGGTGCGCTACAGCGGTCGCTACGGCGTCCGGATCATGCTCCCGAATCACTGCGCGATCTATGACACGATGATCGTCACGGTCGCGCCGATGGTGCGCGCGACTGGGCTTGTACAGCGCGAGTGCACCATGGATTGTGCCGGCGCAACGGTGAATCCTGCGGTCGCACGCGCCGCCATCAACGGTTTCTGCGACGACCGCGTTACGGTCCGACAGTACCTGCTGCCGTCGCTGCAGGAAGCCCTGCTCAGTGAAGTGACGGGATGGAAGGATCCGAGCGTGCGCGGCAGCGCGATCGACGACAGCCGCGCGACCTACATGCTCGTGCAGATCGACACGTTCACGGCGCGGCTCGTCAAGCTGGCTCCGACGGTGAGCGTCGCGTGGTCGGAAGAGTTTGTGATGATGCCGCTCGCCGGAAGCTATTTCCTCGAGCTCGATCACGCGAACCGTCCGGTCGTCGCATTGTCGCAATGGAGCCCGCAGCACCAGGCGTACTCCTCCACCGTGGTGCGCTTCACGGCGGATGGCGCCGTGGACTATCGCCACGCCTACCAGCACGAGGTCCTCTCGACGGTTCTGCCCGCTGCTCTTCTCATCGCCGATGACAATGCTGTGCTCGTTCCCGTGACCATGTCGGGCGACGTCTTTATCCTCGAATATGCGCCGGACGGCACGCCGGTCGCGCCGCGCAGATACAGCTACTCCGACAAGAGCTTCGATATCGCGACCGGGCTGTCGCTGGCTCCCAACGGCGACGCGATCATCACCGCGATGTCGTATACCGACCGCGACTCGTTTGCCGTGGTGGCCGCGATTCGACGCGATGGAAGCGTCCGCTGGCAGAGCGCCGAGCGCGTCGCGCGCTTTTCGTCCAGCCGGCCACATGCAACGGGACTCGCCGATGGCGGGGCGATCGTTGTCATGCACGGCTCGAAGTACTCACCGGATACGCTCACGCCCTCCGTCACGCGCGTGGCCGTTGACGGCGGCGTCATCTGGCGCCGGCGCCTGGCGTCCGACACGTCGGATTATCAGGCACTGCGTCACCTCGATCGTGTGAGCGCATCGTATGTCGATGAGGGCGGGAACACCTACGTGAGCGGTGCAGCGCCTCCCTACGCGTACTGGACGATGCAATTCGACGCGGACGGAAACAAGCGATGGGAGATCCTCACCGATCTTGAGGGCACTCCACAGAAGATCGTGCCCGATGCCAACGGCGCGCTGTACATCGCCGTCGAGCGCGGCGTGCTATCCGGCTGCATGCTCCAGCGCCTCGAGCAGGCGGAGTATGTCTCGACGGTGAGACCGGAGTGGGAGGCCTCGCCCGAGTCGCCGACGCTTCGGGTCCATCCGATACCCGCGACCGATCTGTTGTCCCTGCACTTCCTGATGCTCGAAGCAGGCGAGGTCGCGATCAGCCTCTTCGATGCAGGCGGAAGGCGGGTCATCCAGCTTGCACCGCGCCTGCAGGCAGCAGGAGACGCGCGCAGGGACATCAGCACTCGCGAACTGACCTCGGGTGTGTACCTCGTTCGCGTCGAAGCTGGCCAGGTCGTTCATACGGCGCCGGTCGTGGTCTCTCGGGACAGCAGATAGACCGTCGTGACCCATGGTCACAGGGTCGCCCTCGCCGGCCCATCGGTCGACTCCTCTTTTCATCCGACGCTCCGCAATGAAACCAACGCGCGCCGATCTCCTCGCCGCCGCCGACAAGCTCGTCGACGACGTCATCGCCGACGACCTGCGCGTGCTCTTCTGCGGCATCAATCCCGGACTCTACACCGCGGCGGTGGGCCATCACTTCGCCCGTCCCGGCAATCGATTCTGGCCGACGCTGCATGCGGCAGGGTTCACGCCGCGGTTGTTCGCGCCGGACGAGGAGCGAGAGCTGCTCGCGCTGGGCTACGGCATCACCAACGTGGTCGCGCGCGCATCCGCGGCGGCCGACGAACTCTCGATCGCGGAACTGCGCTCCGGCGGCGCAGCGCTCGCGGCGAAGGTAGTGCGATTCCGTCCGTCGGTGCTCGCGGTGCTCGGCGTCGGCGCCTACCGCACGGCATTCGAGCGTCCGCGGGCACAGCTCGGCGAGCAGCCCGAGCGCATCGGCGGGACGCGCCTGTGGGTGCTGCCGAATCCGAGCGGACTCAACGCGCACTATCAGAAGGATGCGCTGGCCGAGCTCTTCCGGGAGCTGCGCGCGTCGGTTTAGAGCCGCCCGCGGTGTGTTGGTTCCGCGACCCCGGCGATGAGGCTACGTTAGCCGCCGCCGCGGTGTCCGATGTCGTGCGAAGCTCGGACGCTACGCTGATATCACGGTGACATGGGCGCGCCGGCCGGCGGACATCTTTGTCGCCGGATTCGCGATCGAACGGTCGCGTCCCGTTCACACTCACCGGATTGATGTCATGAACACCTTCCGCTCCCTCTCCGCACTCGCCCTCGCCGCTACGATCGGGCTCGCATCCTGCGACCTCCACGTTCCGACCTCGCTGGCCGTGAACCCGTTCGCGAAGACCACGCATCGCTCGATCCAGGAGTTCGTCGACGCCCAGGGAACGTACTGCTTCCCCGACGGTGCGGGCGGCTGCGTCCTGTTCGTTCCGCCGGTCGAGAACTACATCGGCTGGGGATCGCCGTCGCAGGACCGCAGCGTCTCGATGGACTACGCGGGCGTGGCCAACCGCCACATCGTCTCGGCCTCCGGCGGGACGGTGGACCTCGGCACGTCGTACGCCGGATCGATCACCGAGAAGACGCTCGACGACGGCCGCGCGCTGGTCTCCGTCGACCTCAAGACGAAGAACGCGCTGACGTACGCCGTCGCGCCGATCGACGAGTTCGCCGACGGCACGCTGCTGTTCGGTAATCGCGCGCCCGCGGTGGCCGCCGGTGCGACGCCCGCGATGGGTGATTGCCACCTGACGTTCGACTTCATCCTCGCGCATCCGGGCGACCCGCTGCCGGACATGCTGCAGATCCTCGCGTTCCCGACGACGGGTCAGGAGGTGCGGCGACTGACGTTCGAGGGCTCCGCGAAGGGACCGCTGCATGCGGCATTCGGCGTCGTCGAAGGAACCGCCGGCCGTCTGCAGGTGACGCAGATCGGCAACTTCCAGTCGAAGTCGAAGTCGCCGACGTGGGATGGCTTCCCCGCGGAGCACGTCAACATCACCGTCGGCAATTGATCGACGTCGTGATGGGATCGGAAGAGGGACCGCCGGTGATCGGCGGTCCCTCTTCGTCGTAGCGGAACCACCGCTCGCTCAGCGCGTCCCAACACCGCGGACGACATGCTCGCCACCGTCGAAACACCGAATCCCTATTTTCCGTCCGCCTCCCGTTTCGATCTCGTTGCCGATTTCGCCACGAGCACGACACCGTGCACCAGACCAATCGCATGCGCACCGTACGTCCGCTCCTCCTGCTCCTGATTCTCGCGACGACCATGCCCGCGCTCGCCCAGCGCCTGACGATCGCGCGACTCGACACGTCGAAGTATCCCACGATCACCGCGCTCGTCTATCCGCTCGACCGCGACGGCAGGCTCATCGAGGGACTCGACGAGGGAGACTTCCGCGTGCTCGAGAACGGCTCGCGTCGCGAGATCATTTCGATGCGCTGCTCGCCGCCACCGGCCGAGCAACCGCTGAGCTCGGTGCTCGCGATCGACGTCTCCGGCTCGATGGCCCACGGCGGTCGCGGCGGCGCACCGAACATGGAGCTCGCGCGCGCGGCCGCGGGCGCATGGATCGACGGACTGCCCGAGGGATCGGAGTCGGCGCTGACGATCTTCGATCACGGCAGCATGATCGTCCAGGACTTCACGAGCGATCGCGACATGCTCCGCGCCGGCGTGCTCGCGCTGACGCCCAACGGCGGCACCAACTACGACGCCGGCCTGCTGAAGCCTCCGTCGGGCGCGCTCGCGATCGCTGCGAAGGGCGCCAGTCGAAAGGTCGTGATCTTCCTCACCGACGGACGCGGTCGCGGCAGCGAGCGCGAGATCGTCGACGAGGCGCAGCGCATCGGCGCGACGATCTTCTGCGTGACGCTCGGAATGCCCGCGCCCGAGGTGCTCGTCAACATCGCGCGGCGCACCGGCGGCGAGGCCTACGAGAACGTGAGCTCGCTCGAGGAGGCGCGCGCGGTCTATCGTGCGATCCTCTTTCGAGCAAGCGGCGGCGATCCGTGCGAGATCACGTGGCGCAGCCTTCCGGCCTGCACCGTCGAGCGCGAGCTCTCGATAGAGATACCGTCGAGCGGCTTGAGCGCGACCGACGAGTACGAGGCGCCCGCGAGCTCGGTCGCGCGGCTCGACATCGAGCCGCCGGCGGTGAGCTTCGGCATGATGACCGCGGGATCGTCGCGCGAGATGACGGTGACGTTGACCGCGGTCAACCGCGACGTCACCGTCTCGAGCATCGCGCCGCTCGGTGCGACCGGCGGCTTCTCGCTCGTCGGAGCGTCGGCGCCGTTCACGCTGCGCAGCGGCGAGCGCCGCGCGCTGACGGTGCGCTTCGACGCGCCCGACTCGCTGTACCACTTCGCACGCTGGCGCATCGACAACGACGCGTGCTTCGGCGGATCGCTCTTCGCCTCCGCCGGCATCGGTAATCCTCCGGCGCCGTCGATCCGCGTCGTGCATCCCAACGGCGGCGAGCGACTGCACGCCGGTGAGATCGCGGAGATCCTCTGGGACGGCGTGCGTCCGAGCGACACGGTGCGCATCGACTACAGCACCGACGCGGGCACGACGTGGCGTCCGGTCGCGTCGCGCGCGGGCGGACTCGCGCATCGCTGGCGCGTGCCGGCGACGCCGAGCGAGCGCTGCCTGATGCGCATCGCCCAAGTGCCGCCCGGACCCTCGACGCGACGCGACGCTCTGCAGTACGTCGGACCCGGCGACTGGGTGATCGCGTCGGCGTTCAGTCCCGATGGCCGCCGCGTCGCCGCCGCGAGCTGGGACGGCACGGCGAGCATCTGGGACGTCGCGACCGGACGACGACTGCAGCGGCTCGTTGCCGGATCGAACCCGGCGAGCGGTGGCCGCGCGTCGCGCGTCTACCACGTCGAGTTCTCCGCCGACGGATCGCGCGTGCTCACCGCCGACGAAGGCAGCGCGGTGCGCGTGTGGGACGTCGCCAGCGGCCGGCCCGTCAGGACCTTCGACGCGAGCCGCGTCTACAACAAGCCGAACTCCGACAAGGCGGGGGAGGGCGATGTCACTCCCGAGCGCGTTCTCTCACCCGACGGACGGCGTGTCGCGCTGATGTTCAACTACGGTCGCGTGCAGTATGCAAGTCCGGCGGTGTTCGACGTCGACAGCGGGCGGCTGCTCTTCGAGATCCCGCAGCCCGCGGGCGTGCACTACCGCGACGTGACGTGGAGTCCCGACGGCGCGACGATCGCGGTCAGCGGCAGCGACAGCACCGTGACGATCCGGCGCGTTCCCACGGGCGAGGTCGTGCGCACGATCGCGGTCGGAGGCGAGGCCGAGGGAGCGACGTGGTCGCCCGACGGATCGCTGATCGCGACGCTCTCGCGCGAGGATCGCGGCATGGCCGACGTCTGGAACGTGCGCACGGGCGAGAAGGTCGTCGAGGTTCCGTTCGCATCGCACGGCCACCCGCGCGCGCTCTTCCATCCCGACGGATCTCGCCTGCTCGTCTGGGGCTACACCTCGACGCCGGGACCGCGGCTCGTCGATCTCTCGGGCGCCGTCGTGCAGGAGTACGATCAGGACGGCGAGGGCTCCGTCGGCTACGCGACGTTCACTGCCGACGGGCGCTATGTCGCGACATCCAACGGATACACCATCAAGGTCTACGACACCGAGCAGGGGACGATCCTCAACGAGATCGAGATCGACGCGCAGGCATCGCACGCGGCGTTCTCGCCCGACGGCACGCGCATCGCCGGCGCGCTCGGCGACACGCTCGGCATCTGGCCGTCGAACCGCATGGGACTGCAGCAGGATGTCTCCGACTCGCTCTGGGCGATCGTCGTCGAGACGAAGCCCGTGGCGATCGACGTGGACTTCGGGCGCCGCGCGGTCGGCGTGCCGGCGGACTCGGTCGTCGAGATGTACATCCGCAACGACGGCACGCGCGCGATGACCGTCGAGTCGATCCGCTTCGGCGGCGCCTCGGCGCGCGAGTACTCGCTCGTCAGCGGAATCCCTCCGTTCGCGGTCGGACCCGGCGAGGCACGCGCGGTCGAGTTCGAGTTCACGCCGGCGCGCGTTGGTCCGCGTCGTGCCTCGGTCGTCATCGAGGCCGGCGGCACAACGCTCGAGAAGGTCATCAGGGGCGAGGGCGTCGAGCCGCAACTGCGACTCGGGCTCTCCGAGGTGGATTTCGATTCGGTGGAAGTGGGCGACCGCCGCGACTCGCTCGTGACGGTGGCGATCGAGAACACGGGGGAAGTACCGGTCGACGTGACGCGCGCCGTGATCGCAGGACCCGACTCGACGCAGTTCGAGATCGTCGACGGCGGCGGACCGTTCACGATCGCGCCGGGAGCATCGCATCCGATGACGCTCCGCTTCTCGCCGAACGAGCCCGGTCGCACCGCGACGCTGCTGCGCTTCGAGCACGCCGCGATCGGCGCCGATCGCGGCGCGTATCTGTATGGCGAAGGCATCGGCCCCGAGCGCTATCCCGACCCGACGACCTTCCGGACGATCGTCACACCGAACGCGATCATCCCGAAGCGAGGACGCGTCGTCGCCGCGAGCTACGACGTGTTCGGGCTGATGGCGGGCTACGTGCCGATCGACAACGTGATGGTGATGGCCGGCGGCGCCGTGCCGCTGCCCGACGACTGGGGCGGCGTCAACGGCACGATGTACGCGGCATACGGCCTCGGCCTCAAGGCGGGCGTCGAGCTCATGCCGCGGCTGAACGTCGCCGGCGGTCTGATCTGGGGACGCAGCACCTACGACAACGACGCGACGGCCGACTCGACCGAGTCGGTGATCACGACGCTCGCGCCGTTCGCCGCGATCAGCTACGGCGACGACGACAGCCGCATCTCCGCGAGCGCTGGCTACGCGATGAAGACGCACGAGATCATCGTCGCCGGCGAGATCGAGCGCAACGCGATGGTGCTCAGCCTCGGCGGCGACTACCGCATCGCCGATCGCTGGAAAGTCTGTGCGGAAGTAATGACGATGGAATCGCTCGGCCACGTGCCGATCGCCGTGACCGCGCGCTGGTTCGGCCGCACCTGGGCCCTCGACGCGGGCCTCGCATACGTGGGGATCACGACCGGCGACGCCGAAGCGGCGGAGACGCCGGTGCTGCCGATGGTGTCGTGGGTGATGGTGTTTTGAGGGGAGGGCTCATCTTCCCACCCCAGTGAGCGCGCCCCTGTCATCCCCAGAGGGGATCTTTCTTTGGGTGCGCCTCGCCGCATGTGGCGATAGGGCCACTGCGAATTCTTCTTTCGCGGCAGCCGCATGCGGCCGCATGCCGCTGCCCTCGCACAACCACACCGACCCACATGCGGTAGTCGCCTCGAAAGAAAGTTCCCCTTCGGGGATGACAGAGACGCGCTGTACAGGGTCGAGGCGACGAAGCGCGCATAGCGCGCATCGTCGCCTCGACATCCCGGAAGCTCCCGCCTCTGTCATCCCCAACAGGGGATCTTTCTTTGGGTGCGCATCACCGTATGTGGCGATAGGGCCAATGCGAATTCTTCTTTCGCGGCAGCCGCATGCGGCTGCCCTCGCACTACCACACCGACCCACATGCGGCAGTCGCATCGAAAGAAAGTTCCCCTTCGGGGATGACAGAGAGGCGCTGTTCAAAGTCGAGGCGACGAAGCGCGCCACGCGCGCATCGTCGCCTCGACATCCCAGAAGCTCCCGCCCTTGTCATCCCCGGAGGGGATCTTTCTTAGGCTGCGCATCACCGCATGTGGCGAAAGGGCCACAGCGAATTCTTCTTTCGCGGCAGCCGCTTGCCGCCGCATGCAGCCGCCCTCGCACTACCACACCGACCCACAAGCGGCAGTCGCACAGTAAGAGAGTTCCCCTTCGGGGATGACAGAGACGCCGCGTGGTTGAGGGGTGAAAAACTACCCGACCCCATCCGTCGCCTGACCATTCCTCGCCTCGTCCTCGAGCACCGCGAATATCTCCGCGATGTTCGCGCGCAGCTCGTCGAGCTCGCGCTCGCTCCATTGCCGGTAGCCTTCGATGCCGCGATGGATGATCGCGTTCGAGGTCGGACGACTCTCGCCGCTGATCGCGTCGATGAGTGCTTCGGAGAAGGTCACCGCCTGATCCGCGTTGTAGCCGAACGAATCCTCGAGCGCCCCAACGACGAGCGCGTGCACCTGCGCGGGCTCGAGTCCCTGCCCCATGCCGGCGGCGAAGACCATCCCGAACGCGAACGTCGAGAGCACCTGCCGCCGCAGCTCCGTCGTCTCCTCGGGCTCGCCGATGGCGCCGAGAACGTCGGAGATCATCTGTCGGATCTGCAGGCGAAGGGTAGCGAGTGCTGGGTCGGTCATGGGTGTCGCGAGAGGCTTCGAAGGATGTGTTGCTCGGAAGGTACGATCCGACGGTCTACCCACCCAGCTTCCCCGCCAGCTCCTCCGGAACCGTCACCAGCGCACGCCAGTCATTGGGCTCGGCACGCATCCGCGCGATGAGCTCCTCGCGCAACGCGTGCAGGCGCGGGCTGATCGTGACCGGATATCGCTCGATGTCCGCGAAGCGCACACGCTGCGCCTCGACGAACGCTTTGAGCTTCGTGATGGGAGGGATCGGCTCGTAGAATCCCTTCGTCCAGAAGGGGACCAGCAGCGGCTCGATCGTCGTCGCGCCGTCGATCGCGATGTCCTCACCGTCGAGGCCGATGACGTCGCCGATGTAGTGACCGGCGTCGTCGGCGCCGCGATAGACCTGCAGGCGGCCGGGCAGCGTCGACTTCTCGACGGTGCTCGAGAGCTTCATCGTCGGTCGACCGCCGATGAGGCATTCCTTGAAGATCACTCCCGCGACCGACGAGATCTCGCTGATGAGCTTCGTGCCGATGCCGAATCCCTCAGCCTCGGGGAAGCGCTCGACCGCGTCGCGAACGCGCTCGGCATCGAGGTCGCCGGTGAGGATCGGCATCAGGCCGAGCAGTCCGTTGGCCTCGAAGAAACGATGGCACCAGGCTCCGACCGCGGCCAGGTCGCCGCTGTCGACGCGGTATCCCTTGAATGCCGCGCGGCGCGCCGGACTCGATGTCGCCGCGAGCACCGCGTGGACCGCGCCCTGGTAGACGTCGATCGTGTCGAGGAGGATGACGGTGCCGTTGGGGTTCGCGTCGAGCCAGCGCTCGAACGCGACCTGTTCGAAATGCTTCGCGCTGCCCGTGCGCTCGTCGATCTCCGGCTCGTCGATGTAGCGCACGTACGACTGCTGCCAGTAATGCGCCTCGGTTCCGACCGCCGGGATGTCGAGCCTGTGCGCGGCCTCGACGTTCGAGGTGTCGTTGAAGCCGCCGATGTACGCCGCGGTTGCCACGTCGATCGAGCGCTCGACGTCGCCGTTGCGACGCAGCGAGAAGTCGCTCAGCCATCGCTCGCCCGCTGCCATGCGGATGCGCATCGCGTTGGCGGCCACCGTCATCGGCAGGTCGAACGCGTGCTCGAACTTGATCTCCTGCGCCTGCGTGACGCCGAACGCGCCCGTGATGTCGGCGAAGGGCTCCCCCGCGAACACGATCGTGCCCGGTCGCACGGCGCGCACGGCCCCGGCGTAGTGCATCTCCTCGATCGCAGCGGCGAAGAGCTCCAGACCACCGCGGTCCTGCTCGAGAAATCGAAGGCGGGGTCGGTCGAGATGGCTGTCGGTGAGCATCCGCACGAGGCGCTCGTGGCCGAGGCACGGAGCGAACCGGAGCTTGCGCTGCGTGACGTAGAAGGTCGCCTCGACGTCGCTGAGACTCTCGCCGTGCAGGTGGGTCTCGGGCTTGTACGACGCGTTGCCCATCACCGCGTGGTAGCGATCGAAGTTCAGCGCCGCCATCACACGACCTCCGCGCCGCGCTCACGCATCTCGGCGATCGCGCGTTCGTCGTCGCCGGGCTCGAGGTTGACGCCCCGCATCGCCTCGGCGATCGCCCGCACGCGGAAGCCCGCGGCCAGCGCGTCGAGCACCGTGTTCTTGACGCAGTAATCCGTGGCGAGCCCGCCGACCCACACCTCCTCGACGCCGCGCTCGCGCAGCAGCGATGCCAGGTCGGTGCCGTCGAAGGCGGAGTACGAGTCCTCGTCGCCGGTGCCCTTCGACACGACGACGATGCGAGGATCGTCCAGCAGGGCGCGATGGAACGCGGCCCCGTCGGTGCCCTGCACGCAGTGCACCGGCCAGACGCCGCCGAAGTCCTTGAAGTGCGGGGTCGTCGCCGGATGCCAGTCGCGGCTCTTGACGACGAGCTCGCCGCGCTCGAGGAACTCGGCGATCAGCGCGTTGAGCGGCTCGACGACCGCGTCGCCGCCCGGCACCGCGAGCGATCCGCCCGGACAGAAGTCGTTCTGCACGTCGACGACGATGAGGGCGCGGATGGGATGCGGCTGTTGATCGTTCATTGCGGTGCTGCTATGTTCGGGACCCGTTCAACTCCACCGAGGTGTCCTGATGACCGACGAGGCAATCCCCCGCGAAGAGCTCGAGGCAATCTTCAAGGATCTGAAGAAGCGCTCCGAATGGAGCATCATGAAGATCTACGATGACGGCGGCGTCAAGCTCATCGACGAGTTCGGCGTCTTCCGCGAGTTCGATCACTACGAGGAGTTCCTCGCCTACGTGCGCCGGCTCGACCGGCAGCGTCGCTAGCTCGCTCCGTCGACGAGCGTCTTGCTCATGACCACGCTGCGGTAGTTGACGTCCTTCCACTGGACGCCGTCGACGAGGCGATAGCCGTGGCGCGCGTAGTACTCGATCAGGTGCGTCGCCGTCTCGGCCGTGTCGAGCGCGAGCTCGTCGAGTCCCACGGCGCGCGCGGCACGCTCGACGTGCTCGAGCAGCAGGTTGCCGATGCCGCCGCCCTGATGCGCCGGCTCGACACCGAACTGCCCGAAGTACCCGACGCCGTCGCGTGCGTACCATGCAGGACCGTGCTCCAACGTGCGGCGGTACAGGCAGATCGTGCCGACGATGCGCCCGTCGAGCTCGGCGACGAAGCAGCGCCCGGACTCGACGCGCGAGCGTGTCTGCTCGACGGTCTGGTGCGTCGCGAAGAAGCGCAGGCCCATCTCCGCGAGTCGAGCGTACGCGCGATGCAGCAGCTCGGTGAGATGCTCGAGCGAGTCGGTCTCGGCGATCGGTCTGATGATTGGGTCGCTCACCGCCGCGCGATCTGCGAAGAGTTGCGTGTGGATCAGGCCACGGCGTCGATCACGCCATGTTGTGATAGACGGCCTGCACGTCGTCGTCGTCCTCGAGCTTCTCGATGAGACTGAGCACGCTCTCCTGCGTCTCCTCGGGGACCTGCGTCGTGTTGGTGGGGATGCGCTGCACCTCGGCGCTCTCGACGGCGATTCCCCGCTCCTCGAGCGCGCGCGCCATCGTCCCGAAGTCCGCGAACGACGTCGTCACGTAGACCGTTCCCTCGTCCACCTCGATCTCCTCGGCGCCGAAGTCGATGAGCTCGAGCTCGAGCGACTCGACGTCGATGCCCTCGGACGGGAAGCGGAAGACGCCCTTCTTCTCGAAGAGGAACTCGAGCGATCCCGACTGGCCGAGCGTGCCGCCGTTGCGCGAGAAGTACATGCGCACGTTCGCGACGGTGCGCGTCGGGTTGTCGGTCGCGCAGTCGATCATCAGCGCGACGCCGCCGGGTCCGTAGCCCTCGTAGGTCGCCTCCTGGAAACTGCCCTCCTCCTTCGCCATCGCCTTCTTGATCGACGACTCGACGGTATCCTTGGGCATGTTCGCGCCCTTGGCGTTCTGGATCGCCGTGCGCAGGCGCGCGTTCGTCGCGGGATCGGGTCCGCCGGCCTTCACCGCCATCGCGATCTGGCGGCCGATCTTCGTGAACGTCTTCGACATCTTTCCCCAGCGCTTCTCCTTGCGCGCGCGCCGGAACTCAAAAGCTCTCCCCATGGTGGGCCGTCGTCGGTGTTGGTGTTCGTTGCTGGTTGCGTAGACCTGCAAATATGCGGCAACCGGGGAGAAGAATCGACGAAGGGGCGGCGATCACGACGGGCGGACGAGCTCGAGCTCCTCCTCCTCGACCGCGCGAAGCGTCTCGAGGTGGATTCGTCGGCGCACGACGAAGAACCAGAGCACGGACACCGGCAGGGCGCAGAGAGCGCCGGCGGCCGCGCCCAGCAGCACGAGGCCGATGACGTCCGCGGCGGACCCGATGCCGCCGCCGAACGTGAGCTGGAAGGCCAGCAGCGACGACGCGCCGAAGGTCGCGCCGAGCAGCAGGAAGCCGTTGTGCCACCAGAGGTGCCGCGGCATCCGCGTGGTTCGCCCGCAGTGATGGTAGCCGAAGCCCGCGATCGCCAGGGCGAAGATCGCGACGAACGGCGCGGAGAATCGGTAGGCGAGCACGAGGTTCGACTGCCCGAACGTCTCGTCGAAGATCAGGTGGTTGTTCCCCTGCAGAATCCCCGCCGCGATCAGCGTCAGGGGGGCCGGGAAGATGAATCCGAGGATCAGACTCCCGATGAGAGCGACGATGCGTATCGGCATACGATGCTGTCCGGCTCGTGTGCTCGGGTATCGAGCATGCGCCGGATTCCTCCGACGGATTGTGATGCACGTTGAATGCCAACGCGGCGAATCGGGCGCGGCAAACGCCGAATGTTGCGCGATCAGGCGCTGGCGATCACTCGCCGGAGATGAACCACACCTTCGCGATCAACGCGTCGCGCACCTGGTAGATCGCGACCGCGCGTCTGGTGCCGCCGCCGGGCGCACCAGTGACGGTCTCGTCGTCGATCACATGGTCGCCGATGACGATCCGCTTCGTGATGTGCGTCTTCAGATCCGGCGCGCTCGCGAAGAGCTTCGCGTAGCGCTCGCGGAGCTCGTCCCGACCTTTCATGCGGAGTGTCGCCGGGTGATCGTAGATCTCGACGTCCTCGGTATAGGTCGCGACGAACGCGTCGATGTCGCCGATGTCGTAGGCGTCGAGCTGGCGCTGGACGATGATGTCGGGTGGCTGCATGGTTTTCGATGAAGGACGGCGGGTTTCCGGTGCGCCGAAGATAGCGAACGCCGGCGCGACACGACGAAGGCGGCTAACCGACGTTCAACGGCGTAGAGTGGCGTAGAACGTTGGCAGCGAATTCACTGTGGCCCTATGGATGACCGAGATCGTCGGGATCGGGAGGAGGTACATACTTCCGATGATCGAATGGTGGTGTGAAGCCCAGGTAGGTCCGCCAGGCCTCGAGATCGACTCCGGAAGAATCCCACCGAGACTCATCACCGACGAATTTGTCCCAGCCCAAGAGGACCAGGCCCCGGTCTTCCATGACCGTCGGGAGCGTCGCACAGACAATGGTTCCACCGGTTATTGGAAAGCTGAATGCGGTCCAGGCGTCACGGGGAACGTCCTTCCTGTGAACGGCGTACAACGACACGAGCATCACGAACTCGTCACCGCTCGATGGCTCCCGGACGATTGCTGCTCCGTACGCCTCATCCCAAACAATGCTGTCCGAGCCACCCTTGCCGAGATTCCAGGACAAGGCGTCGGCGCGTACAAGCACAAGGTCTCGGAGCATTGTGAAGTCACGCCTGCTATCGTCTCGGCACATGACGCCTGCCCCCGCACTCAGAAGGCTATCGAAGTAGCGTTCGAAGTCCTGACCCAATGGCGTCGCGGCTCGCGCTGAAGGCGTCATCGTCCGCGGCCGGCACGCGCTTGTGCCGAGGCACAACAGACATAGCGCGCAGGCAAGCAGTGTCCCTGACCGTTTGGAGATACCGTTCATACTCATCACTCAGGTCAAAGCTCGGTTAAGCCGGCAGCGTGCAACGACGGCTCCACCATTCCTGGACGCGCACTACGAGACAATGCATCATCACCCACCGAGAACGCCCCTGACGACCCGTATGCGGCGGCGTGCGACCGGGAGCTGCGTCCCGTCATCCAAACGCACGACCGCCGCTCCCGCGAACCACGGAACGAGCTCGCGGATCGCGCGCGTGCTGACGATGTACGAGCGGTGGATCCGCAGGAACGCCGCCGGATCGAGCCGCACCTCGAGCTCGTCGAGCGTGAAGTCGATCGCGTGCTCGCCATCGTCGAGGCGCGCGTAGACGACGCGGTCGCGCGACTCGAGCCAGCGGATCGCCTCGACCGGAACGATGCGCAGTCGCCGGCCCTGGTGAACTGCAATGCGAGCCAGCGGCACGCCCTTCGCGTCGGTCGGCCCCGTCTCGCCGGCGGCGTCGATAAACCTCTTCGCCTGCTGCAGCGTCCGTTCGAGCGCCGCGGGGCGGACGGGCTTGGTGAGGTAGCCGATCGCCTGCACGTCGAAGGCGCGCAGCGCGTGCTCGTCGTGGGCGGTGACGAAGACGATCAAGGGCCGATGCGGCGTCATCAGCTCGGCGACGTCGAAGCCGTCGAGGCCCGGCATCGACACGTCGAGGAAGACGAGATCGGGACGCAGCCGCTGCACGAGCTCGAGAGCCTCGCGGCCCGACGACGCCTCCGCCGCGACCTCTACGGGCTCGGCGGCGTCGGCCAGCAGCATGCGCAGTCGCGCCCGCGCCAGCGGCTCGTCATCGACGGTGATGCAGCGGATCATCGGTCAGGAGTTTGTTCGTTGGCTCGCGTCTCTCCATTGGGAGTCTCACGCACACCGCTCCGCGCTCGAGACGCATCGTCGCGCCGGCGCCGAGCTCCAGCCGCAGTCGCTCGCGAATGTTCGACAGCCCGTGCCCGGCGGTCGAAAGCGTGTCGATGTCCGCAACCCGAAAACCCGGACCGCTGTCGGCGACGACGATCTCCACACGGTCGTCGACCTCGCGGGCGACGATCGAGATCGTGAACGGTCCCTCGATGCGGCTGAGCCCGTGCTTGATCGCGTTCTCGACGAGCGGCTGCAGGAGCAGGCTCACCGCACGGATGTCGCGAAGCCTCTCGGGCACGTCGATGACGATCGAGAGCCGGTCGCCGAAGCGCGCCTGCTCGATCGTCGTGTAGAGCTCGAGCGCGTCGACCTCCTCGCCGAGCGTCACGGCCGGCTGTGCCGAGGCGCGCAGGCTGTAGCGAAAGAGATCGGCGAGCGACTCGATCACGCGCTCGGCCTGTGCCGGAGCGATCCGAACGAGCGCGGCGATGGAGTTGAGCGAGTTGAACAGGAAGTGGGGATTGATCTGCGCGCGCAACACGCCGAGCTCGGCGCGCACGGCCGCCTGCTCGGCCCGCTCGAGCCGGGCGTGGAAGAGCTCGAGGTAGACGTAGCCGTTGCCGATGATCGAGGCGCCGACGGCGACGATTGCGATCAGCAGGAAGGTCGAGAGATTGCCGAAGAGCCGGAAGCCGGAGACCAGCTCGATGATGCGCGTTGCGGCCGCGAGCGAGACGAGCGTCGCGGCGCCGAGCGCGAGCACGCGCGCCAGCACGTCGCGACGTGTACGCAGCGGCAGACGGCGCTCGAGCCCGTGCGCGACGAGCTCCTGCGCCCCGCGCATCATGATCGCGTAGGCGATGCCGATCGCGGTCGTCCAGAGCGCGCCGCGCGCGTCGAGCGTGGCTCCGAAGATCACGAGATAGACGATCGCGCCGGCGACGGCGCCCCACAGGGCGGTCCGTGCCAGCCAGCGGGCGACGACGCCCGGCATCGCGCGGGTAGCGGCGGTTCTGGCAGTCATACCGAGGTCAAGATAACGACGGGCCGGCGCCGCACGCGCCGATCGGTCGCTACGCGCGCGACCGTTCGTCCGGCGGATTCGACCGCTCGTCGGAACTATCCGCCATCGGACGAATCCTCGCCGGCCCTGCTTCGTTCGAGGCGTAGGTTTGCAGCGTCAATCGACGACACCGAACCGGAGATAACATTCACGTTGACACCAATGACACTCATGAGCCTCACGACACGACTCCTCACGCTAACCGCAATGCTCGCCCTCGTCGCGGCGCCGACCGCTCTTGCGCAGGGCGAGCCGGTGCCCCATCGCTCGCTCGACATGATCGGAATCGCACGCACGTACGCCTCCGAGAACCTTCCGTCCGATGCCCGGATGGTGCTGATCGGCGCGATCGGCAACGTCGAGCCAGCGCCCGGCATGATGCTGACGATCAACACCGACAGCGGCACGGCCAACGCCTGGGCTTACATCCACTACATCCCTTCGCAGGATCGGTTCGTATCGGTCGCGGTCGTTGACGTGCCGCCGTTCGGACCGCAGATCTTCGAGACCGAGCCGCCGACGGAGATTCCCGCATCGCTCGTCGACTCGTTGCGGCTCGCGGATCCGTTCGCCGGGAGCGGCGCGATGGCGACGCGGCTGATGCTCGACGTCGACTACCTCGACTTCCGCGAGAAGTACCCGTCGGTGCGCGCGGACATCGTCTCGTACAGCGACCCGACCTCGCGCGACTCGGTCGTGCTGCCGCCGGCGTTTCCGCTCGACGCGCCGCTGTGGTCTGTTCGCTTCCTCGGCGGCGGAGACTCGGCCCTGATCTGCTGGGTGAGCGGCAGCACGGGCGAGAGCTACTGCGTCCGGGGCGCGGCCGCGGCGATCGAGGACGAGAGCCAGCGCGGCGACGCGACGGTGATCCCCAATCCCGCCACCGGAAGCGCCACGGTGATCCTGCCGCCGGGCCTCGACGACGAGAGCGACGTCGCGCTCTACGACGCGACCGGCCGACGGGTCGCCGCCGCACGCCGCATCGAGCGCGCCGGCGACGCATGGCAGGCAACCGTCGATGTGTCGGAGCTGCCCGCCGGCACCTACTATGTCGCTGCCGAGGGGGCACGCGCGCTCGCACGAATCGTCGTCGCCCGGTAGACGGCGGCGAGGCTCGCAGGAACGTCGCTGCGGTGGCGCACGCGGAGGTCTGGATCCGGGACGACCCGTGGCCTTCGGAAGGGGTGGTCAGGAAGCACGAAGGGGCTCCTCGGAAACGAGGAGCCCCTTCGGCAATTCAAGGCTTGCGCGCGGAGTCGTGCGGGCGTTGTCGACGGGCTCAACGAGCGAGCCGGCGCACGCGGGCGCTACGGCCGCAGGTGGTCTTCGACCTCGCCCAGCAACGCGCCCGCCAGTCTCTCGACCGCGTCGAGCTCCTGCTCGCACGCGTCCCACAGCTCGGCCCGCGCGGCCTGCTCGAGCTGCCGAGCATGCTCGAGTACCGAGGGCGCCTCGACGTAGGAGACGGATCCCTTGAGCGTGTGCGCCGCGCGAGCGAGCGCGGTCGCATCGCGACCATCGAGCGCCGTGCGCGCATCGCGCAGCATCTGCGGCGCCGACTCGAGCAGCGCTCCGAGCACGTCGCGCACCAGCGCCTCGTCGCCGCCGAAGCGCGAGCGCGTCGTCGCCGCGTCGAAGATCGGAGCGACGACTGGCATCGCGCCGGGAGCCGCTGCGTTATGCCCGTCGCTCGGGTCAGGCGTCTCCGCGATGTCTCGTGCGCCCGCGACTCGCGCCTGCGTTGCGTCTCGCATGTCGGCGACCGGCGCATCCATTGCGTCGCTCGCTTCCGCGACCGGCGCGCCCTCGACGAGCGCGAAGAGCTCCTCGGCACGGATCGGCTTCGAGATGTAGCCGTCCATGCCGGCGTCGAGGCAGCGCTCGCGGTCGCCCTTCATCGCGTGAGCGGTGACGGCGATGATCGGCAGGTGGCCGCCGGTGAGCTGCTCGTGCGCGCGGATGGCCGCGGTCGCCTGGAAGCCATCCATCGTCGGCATCTGCAGATCCATCAGCACGAGATCGAACGTCTCGCGCTCGAGCATCTCGAGCGCCTGGCGACCGTTGACGGCGACCGCGACGGAGTGCCCGCGCTGCTCCAGCAGCGTGACCGCGACGCGCTGGTTGACCAGGCCGTCCTCGGCCAGCAGGATGCGCCGCCGCCGAGGCACGGCCGCGTCGGCGTCGCGCTCGACGTCGCGCTCGACCGGCGTCGGCGACACCGACTCGGCGATCGCGTCGAAGAGATCGGATTGCTTGACCGGCTTGGTGAGGAAGCGCGAGATCCTCAGACGTCGACCGGTCTCCGCGTCGACCGGACGCGCGGCGGAGGAGAGGAGGATGAGCGTCGTGCGGTCGAGTGCGGTCTCCTCCCGGATCAGCTCGGCCAGCGACAGTCCGTCGATGTCGGGCATCATCGCGTCGAGCAGCACGAGAGGGAATGGCTCGGATCGCCCGGCGGCAGCGTGCATCAGCTCGAGCGCATCCTCGGCGCCCGTGGCAAGCGTCGGGACCATGTCCCAGCCGGCGAGCAACTCATGGAGGATCAGGCGGTTCGTCGCGTTGTCGTCGACGACGAGCACGCGCATGCCGCGCAGCTCCGCCATCGGCAGGCGCTGCGGCGCCGCGTGGCCGATGCCGAAGGTCGCGTTGAAGTGGAACGTGCTGCCGGAGCCCGGCGTGCTCTCGAGCCAGATCTCGCCGCGCATCATCTCGACGAGCTGCGACGAGATCGCCAGGCCGAGGCCGGTGCCGCCGTAGCGGCGCGACATCGAGCTGTCGGCCTGCGAGAACGCCTGGAAGAGGCTCGCGGTCTGCTCCTCCGAGATTCCGATGCCCGTGTCGCAGACGGCGAACTGAAGCGTCACCTCGCCATCGACGCGCGAGACCTGCTCGACGTTGACGACGACCTCGCCCTCGTCGGTGAACTTGATCGCGTTGCCGACGAGGTTGACGACGATCTGGCGGAGCCGGCCGGGATCGCCGATGAGCACATCGGGAACGTTCGGCGGAATCGAGAAGGCGATCTCGAGTCCCTTGTCGAACGCGCGCAGCGCGAGCGCCTGGAGGGTGTCGCCAAGGGCATCACGCAGGCCGAACGGGATCGATTCGAGCTCGAGCTTGCCGGCCTCGATCTTCGAGAAGTCGAGGATGTCGTTGAGTAGGCGCAGCAGCGACTCGGCGCTCTGCGCCGTGAGGCCGAGGTACTCGCGCTGCTGCGGCGAGAGCTCCGTGTTGAGCATCAGTCCGGTCATGCCGATGATGCCGTTCATCGGTGTGCGGATCTCGTGACTCATGTTCGCGAGGAAGTCGCTCTTGGCGCGGTTGGCGCTCTCGGCGACCTCCTTGGCGGCCTGCAGCTCGACTTGCGAGCGCTCGAGGTCTCCGGCGGTCTCGGCGAGCTGGCGGTGCTTGGTCTCGAGCTCGCGGCGGCTCTCCTCGCGCTCGCGCTCGGTCTGCCGGCGCTCCTCGTCGACGCGGGCGAGCGTGCGCGACGACCACCAGATGAGCGCCACGATCGCCGCGGTCGCCACGAGCGTGAACAGCGCGGCGCCGAAGCCGAGGCCGAAGAAGCCGGCCCGCTCGCCCTGCAGTCGCAGCCAGCCGAGTCCGAGCATCACCAGGAGCGCGCCGGGAATCAGGCGGCGCGCCTGGCTGCCTCCGATCGTCATGCTGGTCATCGTGCGGACCGGCTCGCGGTCCGGTCGCACCGCGAAGATCCCCACGAGCAGGAAGCAGAAGGTCACGGCACTGCTGAGCGCCATCGGTGCGCGCGCTTCGGTATCGAAGTTCTGATCGACCTGGTAGAGGTAGCCGGTGACCGACATCAACGCGATGACGAGCGCCGCGAGCGTCAGACCCTGTTGCAGGCGGTAGGAGTCTCGGACGCGCTGATCGAGCGTCGCCAGAGCGGTGCCGGCAAGCAGGAAGCTGAGCGACGTCAGCAGCGGCATGCCGTGGAAGCCGCCGCGGTCGGCGAACAGGATGCGGTCGATGCCGAATCCCGCGCCCAGCGCGTCGTCGGCCGCGCCCGCGATGCCGATCATCGCGACGACCGCGCCGAGCGCGTAGGCCAGCGGCTTCAGCCGCTGGCTGCGCGCCGTCTGGATGCGCAGCGCGATGCCGGCGAGCATGAGGCAGACCGCCGTCACCGGGTTCATCGCGCGGTTCGACGGGTGCAGCAGCGCCTTGAGGTAGGCGCTGTCGAACTGCCAGCCGATGAGCACCATCAGCGGAATGCCGACGACCACGCGCGAACAGAAGCGCGCGATGGAGATGGCACGGTCGGAATAGCGTCGGTCCGTCGGGTCGTTCATGCGGGGCCGGGGTCGAAGGGGAAGGGGAGCTGCCAGTCGAGCGTCGCGCGGAGCATCTCGAGCTCGGCCGCGAGCGCGATCGAGCGCCGTCGCAGCACGAGCACCGAGGCGTGCATGACCTCGAACTCGACGATGCCCGAGTGCAGCCGCAGCTCGAGCGGAACCAGGCCGAGCTTGCGGTAGAAGGGGATCAGGTCGACGCGCGCGATCGCGACGACGTGCGTGCCGCCGCGCCGCTCGACCGCACGCAACGCAGCGATGCCAAGCGACAGCGCGGGTCGCTCGATTGCCGCGTCGCCGACGACGACGATGCGGACCTCGTAGAGGCCATCGTCGAACGCCATCGGCAGTTCTTCGCGCGCGAAGAAGCGCTCGATCGGATAATCGCGCTCCGGTCCGCTGATCTCGACATAGCCGGCGATCTCGCCGTGCTGCGTCGCGACGATGTACTCGTCGTCGGACCGATCGGTCTCCGGCGCGGCCACTCGAGGGCCCGAGGATTCGAGCCGGAAGTAGCGATGGTCGATCGCGTCGATGATCGAGCGATCCTCGGGAGTTGCAAAGGCGAGCTGCATCGGTCGGCGAATAGGTGAGCCGGGCCGCCAAAGATAGGCGATGCCGGAGGCTTCGCATCGCCACTTCTGTGCGATCTTGCGCCCCACGTTGTCGCGCTCGGCGTCCGCCGATCGCTCGTCCAACCCATCCTGGTGCATCGGTATGTCCGACATCCGCATCCGCGAGCTGCGTGGGATCACGATCCTGCTGGCGATCCTCGTCGTCTTCGTCATCGGCGTCGTGCTGCACGAGCTGAGCTCGGTGCTGCTGCCGTTCGTCATCGCGCTGCTGCTGGCGTTCATCTTCAAGCCGGCCGTGCTGTACCTGCAGCGACGGCGCGTGCCGATGGTCGTGTCGCTGCTGCTCGTCGTCGCGCTCGTCGGCGGCATCCTGTTTCTCATCTCGCTGATGATCTACTCGAGCGCCGGCGCGTTCATCGAGAATCTCCCGAAGTACCAGGAGCGGCTCGCCGGACTCAACGACCGCCTTGCCTCGCTCGTCGCGTGGGGAGCCGCGAAGGTCGGCGCCGATCCGGCGTCGATCGACATTGCGAGCATCGTCCAGTGGTCGACCGTCACCTCGGTCGCGACCACGACGCTCGGCGCGCTGGTGAGCATGCTCTCGAACGGGTTCCTGATCCTGCTGTTCCTGCTGTTCATCCTCGGCGGCGCCGGGGAGCTCAGCCGCAAGGTCGAGCACGCCTTCGCCGATCGCACCGCCGAGCGCATCGCGTCGATCATCCGCAACATCGACGTGCAGGTGCGGCAGTATCTCGTGACGAAGACCATCCTCAGCGCCGTCATGGGCGTCTTCACGGCGGTGGTGCTCGCGATCTTCGGCGTCGACTTCGCGGTGCTCTGGGGATTGCTCGCGTTCCTTCTGAACTACATCCCGAACGTCGGCTCCCTGATCGCGACGATCTTCCCCGCGCTCATCGCGATGCTGCAGTTCGATTCGTTCGCGACGCCGTTGATCCTGCTGATCATCCTCGTCGTCGGACACAACGTGAACGGCAACGTCATCGAGCCGAAGATGATGGAGTTCAGCCTCAACCTCAGCTCGGTGCTCATCCTCGTGATGCTCATTTTCTGGGGATGGCTCTGGGGCGTCTGGGGAATGATCCTCGCGATCCCGATCACCTCCACGATCAAGATCGTCTGCGAAAACGTCGAGCCGCTGCGGCCGATCGCCGTGCTGATGAGCGGGAGGGTGGGAGCGATGGGGAAGAACGCGCCAGGGTGATGGCGCGGAAGCTCCGCGACCCTTCGGTCACTCCCGCGCTCGCTAGCGAGCGGGATTCGTGCCGTGCGCCTTGCACCCTTTGCCGGCCGGTCGTATGATGCGGGAGCGCACTTCGATCATCCCGCTTCACGTCCATGCCGTACCGCCCGCTCGTCATTCTCCTGCTCGGCCTGCTCTTCGTTTCGCGGAGCACCGCCCAGACGTCCCCGCCGCGCGGCACCGAGTTCTGGGTCGCGTTCATGGAGCGGCTCGTCGATCTCTCCGATCCGACCGACCCAATGACGCAGTTGCGCCTGGAGATCGTCGCGGGCGATCGGCCGGCCGATGTGCGCGCGGAGATTCCCGGCAGCGGGTGGTCGGCCGTCGTCTCGCTCGCCGCCGGTGAGGATGGCGCCATCCTCGTCCCGTCGGCGCTGGCGGTGGCGACGGGCTCGGAGCGCGTCGAGAGCCGCGGCGTGCGCGTCAGCGCGAGTGCGCCGGTCCTGGTCTCGGCGATCAGCCATCACGCCGGCAGTGCCGATGCGACGATCGTCCTTCCGATCGAGGCGCTCGGCGGGGAGTATGTCGCCGCCACGTTCGATCCGTTCATGTTCTCGAGCACGCTGCGGGGACTCGCCGAGCTCGTCATCGTCGCGCCCGACAACGGGCTGACCGTCGAGATCACGCCGAGCGCCGCGACCGAGCGCGGACGTCCGGCCGATGTCCCGTTCACCGTCTCGCTGCAGAGCGGACAGACCTATCAACTGCAGTCCGAAGGCAATCTCACCGGCACGCGCGTTCGCGCGGTCGGCGGCTCGCCCTGCGACCGCTTCGCCGTCTTCAGCGGCAACATCATGGCGCTCGTCGGGGAGTGCAATTCGGTCGACCACCTCTACGAGCAGATGCTCCCCGTCGCCGCGCTCGGCCGCACCTACGCCGCGATCCCCTTCGCCGGACGCCGCGGCGACCTCCTCGAGATCGTCGCGTCGCTCGATGCGACCGTCGTCTCCGCCGGCGCCGCCACGACCACGCTCGATGCCGGCGAGCGGTTTCGCCTGCCGCTGGACACGGCGACGCTCGTCCAGGCGTCGGGCCCGGTCGCGGTCGTGCAGTACGCGCGCGGCCGCGACTGCGACAGCGTCGGGACCCTCGACGGCGATCCGATGCTCGTGCAGCTTCGTCCGATCACGCGATCGGGGGATCTCGCGTTCGTCGCGCCGGGGTCGCTCTCGTTCACCGGACACCACGTGACCGTCGTCGCCGACGACACCGCGTCGATCCGCCTCGACGGCGCGCCCGTGACGGGGTTTCGCATGCTGCCCGGCTCGTCGACGCACGCCTGGGCCCGGCCCGAGATCTCCGGCGGCGCTCACACGCTCGCGGGCTCCGGACTCGCCAACGCCACGCTCTACGGAAAGGGTCACGCCGCATCGTACGCCGTCGACCTGAGCGCGACGCCGAGCCTCGTGCCCACGAGCGCCGACGCCGCGATCGTCCGGCACTGCACCTGCGACGGCGTCGTGCTCGAGGCGCCCGAGGGCTTTGCGAGCTACCGGTGGTCGACGGGCGATTCGACGCGCACGATCGTAGCGCGCGCCAGCGGACGCTACGCGGTGACCGTCGGCAACGGCGGCGAGTGCGCGATCACCAGCGACAGCGTCGACGTGATCGTGAGCGCGCCGCCGACGCTCTCGCTGGCGCCGGCGATCGAAACGGTCGATCCCGGCGAGGTCATCCCCTTCACCATCGCCGTGGGAAACCGAACGACGACGGGCACCTGTCCGTCGAGCGTCGACCGCGTCGCGCTGCGCTTTCGCGCGACGATGCTCGCGCCCGAGGCGATCTCCGGCGGCACGATCGTCGGCGATACGCTCATCGGAACCGACCGGATCATCACCATCCGACTCCGCCGCGACACGGTGCTGCTCGACATGGTCGCTGCCCTCGGCGACACGCTCGCGGCCGTCGTGACCCTCGAGGCGCTCGGCGGCGACACGTGTCTGCAGGCGGCCGGCGACACGCTCGCGCGGATCGCCTTCACCGGATGCGAGGTCGGTGGCCGGCGCTACTTCCTTGGGGGCGAGGCCGCCGCGATCAAACCGGTGCGGCCCGCGCCCGTGCTCGGCGAAGCGTCGGTCGAGATCCGTACGCTGGAGTCCGGCCCGACCCGGCTCGAGCTCGTCGATCCGCTCGGACGCACCGTGCGAACGCTTCTCGACGCCGCCGTCGAGCCGGGCGAGCATCGACTCCGTCTCGACGCGAGCGGCATCCTCGCCGGCGCCTACCTGCTCGTCCTCACGACGCCCTCGCGGCACGTCGTCCGGCGCGTCGTCATTCGGTAGCGAGAAAGGTCGGTGAGGTGTTCGCCTGATGTCCTTTTCTCGCTGACCGACCGGACGCGTCGACCGGAATTCTGTCCGCTTAACGCCGCGCTCACAATTTTGTCACCATCGTCTCCCACCACCTCCCGCGACACTCCCCGGGATCCCCACGAGGGCAGTTCCACGAGTTCAACCGCAGCTTCAACTGAATGGCGTAACGTACTCTCATGTGCCGCGCGAGGTGGCCGATTCGGCTCCCCGGTTTCGGGTAACCGGCGACGTGAAACCGCTGTTTGACCCGAACTCTGGGGGTGCGCCGGCGGGACGAAAAAAGTTCTCCACAAAGCCCAAAACCGCGCGAATTCAGGGAGAATGTGAAATAGGCGTTGGTTACTCACGGCTCCGCATGCCTATATTGCGGCCCGGGTGGGGAAAAGTGGGAGACGGCAACGGGTCCAACGTCCGCGGTCAGCATGTCCTTTTTCAAGGGTCGGGAAACATACTCGGTCGACGAGAAGGGGAGGGTGAGTCTCCCGGCGAAGATGCGTCGCAGCATCGCGCCGGAGGCGAACGACACCTTCGTGATCACCCGTGGTCCCGACGACGACGCCTGCATCTATCTCTATCCGCTCGACGAGTGGAAGGTGATCGAGGACGGGCTCAAGCGGCTCAACCAGTACAGCGAGCAGGACCGGTTCTTTCTGCGGACGCTGTTGTACTGGGCCGACGAGGTGACGATCGACCGGCAGTTCCGGATCATGATCCCGAAGTCGCTGCAGGAGTTCGCGGGCATTGGACGGACGGTGCTGGTCCTGGGCTCGATGGATCACATCGAGCTGTGGAATCCGGAGGTCTTTGACAAGTACCTGAGCAAGCAGCAGCAGTCATATGCCGCCGTGGCCGAGTCCGTGATGGGGCAGGCGCGGATGTAACGCGATCGGGAGCCTCGCAGAGCCATTATGAGCCAATACCATCAGCCGGTAATGCTCCGCGAGACGCTCGATCTGCTGATCACCGATGCGGCGGGGGTGTATGTGGACGGGACGCTGGGAGGCGGCGGACATACCGCGGCCGTTCTCGAGCGTGTGCGGGGCGAGGGCGGGCGTGTGATTGCATTCGATGCGGACGCGGGGGCGATCGCGCACGCGGCCGAGCGCTTCGCCGGACCCGATGGCGCGCTGGCCGACGGCTCGCTCGTTACGCGCCAGGCGTATTTCCGGCAGGCCTGCGAGATGCTGCGTGAGGAGGGGATCCGGCCGACGGGCGTGCTGCTCGATCTCGGCGTGTCGAGCCGACAGCTCGACAGCGACCAGATCGGGTTGAGCTACCGGCTGACGATGCCGCTGGACATGCGCTTCGACCCGGAGTCGGGGGCGCCGTCTGCGCGGGAAATCGTCAACCGCCGGACGCCGGAGGAGATCGCGACCCTGCTGCGCACCTACGGCGAGGAGCCCGCCGCGTGGAAGATCGCGACGTCGATCGCCTCGGCCCGCTCTGGCCGGCCGATCGAGACGACGACCGACCTGCGCGGGATCATCGAGGCGATCATCCCGCAGAAGTTCCTGATGGCGACGCTCTCGAGAGTCTTTCAGGCGTTGCGCATCGCCGTCAACGACGAGCTCGGTGAGCTCGAAGACGCGCTCGACGCCTATGCCGATCTGCTGCGAGTCGGTGGCCGCCTGGTCATCCTCACCTATCACTCGCTCGAGGACCGTATCGTCAAGGATACGTTCCGCGAAGAGGCTCGCTCCTGTATTTGTCCTCCCGAGTTTCCGGTCTGCCGCTGTGACAAGGTCCAGCGCTTGCGGGTGCTGACCCGCAAACCGGTCCTCCCCTCCGACGACGAGGTCGCGCTCAACCCGCGCGCCCGCAGCGCGAAGCTTCGCGCCGCCGAGAAGGTGGGGTCCGATGACCGGGACGCACGTTCGTCCAGTCCGTCCAGGAATCACTGATGGCACTCTCAACCGCATCGCTGGTCGCCCGGCGCTCGCTCAGCGGCGCGCGCACGACGTCGACGCCGAAGGCCCCGGCGCGCGAGCGGACGCCGCGTGCACTTCGCCCTGCGCGACGGTGGTTGACGGCCCTGATGCTCTTCGTCGCGGCCGGCCTCGCGGTCGCCTACATCGCCAACGCCATCGCCGTCAATACTCTCGTGGCCTCGATCGCCTCGCTCGAGCGGGAGCGTGAAGGGGTCCGCAGCGACAACGAGCAGCTCCGCGGCGAGCTGCTGCGGATGATGTCGGTCGAACGCGTGACCGCGCTGGCCTCCGGGCAGCTCGGCCTCGTTTCTCCCCAGCGACCGCCGATCGCCCTGGGCCCACAGGCGGGCACGGCAGCGGCGGCGCCGAACGAACCAGAGGCATCAGGCCGTGGCGAGGAACCAGTCCGCCCCTAGGGTGCCGCAGGCCCCCGTCGCGGCGCCGGCTCCGCGACGGCGAACCGCCGGCTCTCGCGACGCGCGCCGCCTCGCCGTCGTCGCCGTGCTGATCACGCTCGGCCTCGGCGCGGTCGTCGTCCGGCTCGCGTCGCTGCAGATCGTCGACGGCGATCGCTACGCCGAGCTCGCGCGCCGGCAGTACGAGTCGCGCGTGACCCTCGAGCCCGAGCGCGGACTGATCTACGATCGCAACGGCAACCTCCTGGCGACCAATGCCCTGAGCTACTCGTTCGCGGTCGACCCGAAGCACGTCGAGCATCCCGCGGAGCTCGCGGCGACCTTCGCCCGGGTGCTCGGCGGCGAGCCGGCGGAGTACCTGGCGAAGATGGGCCAGAAGAATCGCTCGTTCGTCTGGATCCGCCGCAAGGTCTCCGGCGCGGCACTCGAGGCCCTCAAGTCGGTCACCGACAACGGAGTCATCAGGATTCGCGAGCCGCTGCGTCGCTTCGAGTACGACTCGCTCGGTGCCCAGCTTCTCGGGTACACGGACATCGACAACACGGGCATCAGCGGCGTCGAGCATCATTTCAACGAGCAGCTCAAGGGTCGCCCCGGCTTCATGATCATGCAGCGCGACGCGCTCGGACGCCGTCGCCCGGACATCGATCTGCCGCAGTCCCCGCCGGAGCACGGCTCCGGACTGATGCTCACGATCGACGTCACGGTTCAGGGGATCGTCGAGGAGGAGCTCGCGCGCGGCGTGCGCGCGGCCGGTGCGGCCTCGGGCACCGCGGTCGCGATCGATCCGCGCACCGGCGAGATCCTCGCGATGTCGAGCTACCCGAGCTTCAACCCGAACGCCGTTCGGGGCGCCGATCCGGCGGCGATCCGCATCCGCGCGATCACCGACACCTACGAGCCGGGATCGACGATGAAGGCGATCACGGCGGCCGCCGCGATCGAGGAGGGCGTGGTCGACGTCGACGAGGGGATCGAGAGCAACGGCGGCGTGATGCAGGTCGGCACGCACACGGTCCGCGACGACCATCCGGTCGAGAACATGACCTTCCGCACCGCGCTCGAGCAGTCGAGCAACGTCGGATTCGCGTCGATCGCCTCACGGCTGGCCGCGCCCCGGTTCTACAAGTACGTGCGCGACTTCGGCTTCGGCATCGTCAGCGGCGTCGACCTGCCCGGCGAAGTCCGCGGCGAGGTCAAGAAGCCGAACGAGTTCACCGTCGGCACGCAGGAGTTCATGGCCTTCGGCTACGAGCTCGCGGTCACGCCGCTGCAGCTCGTCAGCGCGTACGCGGCGATCGCCAACGGCGGAGTCATGATGCGGCCGCACCTGCTCAAGCGCCGGCTCGATCGCGAAGGGGGGACCGTTGAGGAGATCGAGCCGCAGGAGATCCGCCGCGTCGTCAGCGAGGAGACCGCCGCGATCGTGCGCGACCTGCTCGTCTCGGTCGTCGAGAAGGGGACGGGCTCGGCGGCGCGGATCGTCGGACTCAAGATCGCGGGCAAGACCGGAACGGCGCAGCAGCTCTCCGGCGGCGCGTACTCGAAGGAGAAATACAACGCCTCGTTCGCGGGGTTCTTTCCGGCGGAGAATCCGAAGGTGGCGCTCCTGGTGCTGCTGGACAATCCGACCAACGGATACTATGGCGGACAGGTCGCCGCGCCGATCTTCCGCGAGATCGCCCGACGCGTCGTCAACGCGTCGATGCACGGATCGGAGTCGGAGCTGCGGATCGCCGCCGACGCGCCTGCGCAGCGCAGGGCGGTGCCCATGGCCGCCAGCGCGACGGTCGCGATCCCCGATCTGCGCGGAGTCGAGCTCGGTGCCGCGCGACGGGTTGCCGAGCGCTACGGATTGCGCGTCATGGCGCGCGGCACCGGCCGCGTCGTCATCGCGCAGGAGCCCGCACCGCGCTCCGGCGTCGCCCAGCGCAGCGTCGTGACGCTGGTCACCGGGGCCGATCCCCGGCGCATGCCCGACCTGCGAGGAATGAGCCTGCGACGGGCGGTCAACCTCCTGAACGAGGGCCGCATCCGTCCCCGCATCACCGGCACCGGCCGCGTCCGCGAGCAATCGCCCGCCCCCGGCGCCGCAATCGACAACCGAATCGTAGCCTCGCTCCGTTGCGAATAGAACACAACGGCAGCCGACCGGAACCGACGAGACAAGCATCGCTGGCATCCCAGCCAACAACAAAAAACAAATAACCAATACCCGTTACCGAACCCCTTCTCCGGGCACGTCAATCCCAACGCTCGATCACATACTCCCCCGCCTCACAGGCCTTCGCGAGACTCGCGGCGACCGTGCGCGCGCGCTCGGAGCGCTGCGCTACGACAGCCGCACCGTCGCTGCCGGCGACGTGTTCGTCGCGATCAACGGACGCGATGACCACGGGCTCGAGTATGTCGGCGACGCGCTCGATCGCGGAGCGACGACGCTCATCATCGATGCGCCGGAGAGCCTCGACGCCGCAACGCTCGCGCGCGAGGACGTCACGACGATCATCGTCGACGATGCGCGCGTCGCGATGGCGCAGATGGCGATCGCCATGCACGGCGACCCGTCGCGCCGCGTGAAGCTCTACGGCGTCACGGGAACCAATGGAAAGACCACGACGACCTGGGTCCTGCGCCAACTGCTCGAGGCGGTCGGCGAGCGGGTCGGGGTCATCGGAACGCTCGGCGCGATGGTCGATACGATCGTCCCCACCGGCTACACGACGCCGGAGTCGCCCGAGCTGCTGACAATCCTCAACACGATGGCCACCGAGGGCTGCACCGCGGTCGCCATGGAAGTCTCCTCGCACGCACTCGCCCTCCACCGCGTCGACGGACTCGGTTTTGCCGGCGCGATCTTCACAAACCTGACGCAGGATCACCTCGATTTTCATGATTCAATCGAATCCTACCGTGACGCGAAGAAGCTTCTCTTCGACCGACTCGACGCAGATCGACCAGCAGTGGTCAATGTCGACGACGTACACGGACGAGCGATGGTTCGTGACAGCCATGCTCGAGTACTCCGGTTTGGATCAGCTGCTAATGCTGACGCACTCGTCACTGGAGTTCGATCTACAGCCGACGGCTCCGCCTGGAGTCTGAAGCTCGGCCCCTCCCTCGGCTCGGCGCAGCTCGAGCTGCGCATGCCGCTGGTGGGCCGGTTCAATGTCTGGAACGTCACGGCCGCTCTACTGCTCGCGCTCGCCGAGGGCCATGACCGCGATCGACTCGTCGAGGCCGTCGCCTCGCTGCGCCCGGTGCCCGGACGCATGGAGTCGATCCGACTCGACAACGGCGCGACCGCCGTCGTCGACTACGCGCACACTCCCGACGCGCTCGACAACGTCCTGTCGACCTTGCAGGAGGTTCGAACCGACGGCGGGAGAATCATCACGGTCTTCGGCTGCGGAGGCGACCGTGACCGCACGAAGCGACCGCAGATGGGCGCGATCGCCGCGGCTGGATCGGATCGGGTCATCGTGACCTCCGACAATCCGCGCAGCGAGGATCCGGCGGCGATCATCGACGCGATCGTCGCGGGCATCGACCGTCGCGACGGCGTCCAGTCGATCGTCGATCGTCGCGAGGCGATCATCGCTGCGCTCGAGAGCGCGCGCAGCGGCGACATCGTTCTGATCGCCGGCAAGGGACACGAGACGGACCAGATCGTCGGCGACGAGCGTCGGCACTTCGACGATCGCGAGGTCGTGCGCGAGTGGAACCGACCGTTCGCCGCGCACGACGGTCACGACAGGGAGGACGTGGCGGCCGCATGAGAATCGCATCCATCGGAGACCTGCTGTCGGTGCTGCCGACGGCGCGCCTGGTCGGTTCCGCCGGTGCGAAGCGCCGCGCGGTCGCCGGCTTCTCGACCGACAGTCGTTCCTTGAAAAAACGGGACCTGTTCATCGCGCTCGTCGGCGAGCGCTTCGACGGTCACAGCTTCGTCGCGCACGCCGACGGCGCGTCCGCGGCGCTGGTCAACGAGTCGTGGCTCGCCGAGCATCCCGACGTCGTCGCGCCGGTGCCGCTGATCGCGGTCGAGGACACGCTCCGCGCCTACGGCGACATTGCCGCGGCGCACCGCGCGTCGCTTTCGATTCCGATCGTCGCGATCGCCGGCAGCAACGGAAAGACGACGACCAAGGAGCTCGTCGCCGATCTGCTGGCCACGCGCTACACCGTGCTGCGCACCGAGGGTAATCTCAACAACCTCATCGGCGTGCCCGCGACGATCCTCAGGATCACGCACGAGCACACCGCGGCGGTGATCGAGATCGGAACGAACACGCCGGGCGAGATCGCACGGCTCTGCGAGATCCTTCGGCCGACGCACGGCGTGATCACGAACATCGGCGCGGAGCACCTCGAGCTGCTCGGCTCGCTCGAGGGAGTGGCGGAGGAGGAGGGCGCGCTCTATCGAAGCCTGGCGGAGACCAGCGGGACGGCGTTCGTCAACCTCGACGATCCGTACCTGGCGAAGATGGGCCGCTCGCTTCCGCTGACGGTGACCTATGGACGCTCGGCCCGCGCGGATGTTCGCGGACGCATCGGCCGTCTCGACGCCGACGGCGCGCCGTCGATCGAGATCACCGACCGCCGGCGCCCCGACGCCCGGCCGATCGCCGTGCAGTTGCGCACGCCGGGTGTGCACACCGCGGTCAACGCGCTGGCGGCATCGGCGATCGCGCTGTCGATGAAGGTGACGCCGACGCGCGTCGCGCGTACGCTCGCGGCGTTCCAGCCGCGCGCCTACGCTGCCGGCTACGCGCGGCTCGCGGTCGTTCGTACGCCGCTCGGCGCGACCGTGCTCAACGACACGTACAACGCGAACCCCGATTCGGTGCTCGCCGCGCTCGAGACGCTCCGCGCGATGAAGCCCGCGCGCGGCGGACGACGCATCGTGGTGCTCGGGGAGATGAAGGAGCTCGGCGCGAGCTCGGAGAGCGAGCATGCGCGCATGGGGCGGGAGATCGTCGAGCGTGGCGGCGTCGAGCGCGCGCTGTTCTACGGCGAGGCGATGCGCAACGCGCATCACGCGATCGACGGCGCCAGGGGAATCGACTCCAGCTTCTTCGACGACAAGCGCCAGCTCATCGACACGCTTCTGCGCGAGCTCACGGCGCACGATCTGGTGCTCGTCAAGGGCTCGCGCGGAATGAAGATGGAGGAGGTCGTGGCAGCGCTGCTCGGATGATCCGCAATCCGAACTTCGAAATCCGAAATGCTCTATTACCTGGCCCAGTATCTCGAATCAGCGTTCCAGCCGCCGGGGTTCGGACTGTTCCGCTTCGTGACCTTTCGCGCGGCCGGAGCGGCGATCACGGCGCTCATGATCGCGCTGTTCATCGGGCCGCGGATCATCCTCGCGCTGCGCCGCCGCCACATCGGCGAGCAGGGCAAGCGCGAGGCACCGAAGAGCCACATGGCCAAGGCCGGCACCCCGACGATGGGCGGCCTGATCGTCCTGCTCTCGCTGATCGTGCCGTCTCTGCTGTGGTGCGACGTCAAGAGCGCGTACGTGATCCTCGCGGTGGTCGTGACGGTGTTCCTCGGCGGTGTGGGATTTCTCGATGACTACCTCAAGGTCATCCGCAAGCTGCCGAAGGGATTGATCGGACGCTACAAGATCATCGGCCAGCTCGCGATCGGATTCGTGCTCGGCGGCGTGATCTACTTCTTCCCGGAATGGTTCCCGGGGAATTTCGAGCGGCTGCACACGTACACGACGGTGCCGTTCGTGAAGGACCTCGTGATCGACTTCGGATGGATGTACATCCCGATCACCATGTTCGTCGTCACCGCGACCTCGAACGCCGTCAACCTCACCGACGGACTCGACGGACTGGCGATCGGAACGGTGAGCATCGTCGCGCTGACCCTCGCGGTGATCACGTACATCTCGGGCAACGCGGTCGCGGCGGAGTACCTGAACATCCCGTACCTGCGCGGCGCCGAAGAGCTCGCAATCTTCTGCGCGGCGCTGGTCGGAGCCGGACTCGGCTTCCTCTGGTACAACTCCTATCCCGCCCAGATCTTCATGGGGGATACAGGCTCTCTGGCGCTTGGCGGCGCGATCGCGGCAATCATGATCCTCGTCAAGAAGGAGTACATGATCCCGGTCCTCGGCGGTGTCTTCTTCGCCGAGTCGCTCTCGGTCATGGCGCAGGTCGCATACTTCAAGTACACGCGCAAGCGCTTCGGTGAGGGACGCAGAATCTTCCGACGCGCGCCCCTGCATCATCACTTCGAAGAGCGGGGATGGCCCGAAGCGAAGATCGTCACGCGGTTCTACATCGTGGCGATTCTGTTGGCGATAGTGGGTGTTGTGACGTTGAAGATCAGATGAGATGTCAGCTGTCTGACTTGTCAGATGTCAGATGTCAGATGTTAGATGTCACATACCAGGAAGTGTCTGGTGTCAGATGTCAGATGTTAGATGTCACAAACCAGGAAAGACCTCCGACTCCATCCGTCTCTTGTATGTGACATCTGACCTCTAACATCTGACCTCTAACATGCCTACTCACACCGTTATCGGCTCCGCCCGCTCCGGCCTCGCGGCCGTGCGGTTGCTGCGTGCCGAGGGTGCGACGGTGTTTGTGAGTGATAGTCGTCCGGCGGTGGATGCTGCTGAGTCGATTGCGGCGCTCGAGGAGATGGGGGTCGAGTACGAGTTTGGAGGACACACCGACCGGGTGCTCGAGGCGGCGACGATCGTGTTGTCGCCGGGAGTGCCCGACACGATTCCGATCGTGCGCAAGGCGGTGGAGCGGGGGCTGGCGGTGGTCGGCGAGATCGAGATCGCCGCTGCGCGCTGTCGCGCGCCGATCGTCGCGATCACGGGCACCAACGGCAAGACGACGACGACCGAGCTCGCCGGGCACATCTTCCGCACCGCCGGCCGACGGACGTTCGTCGCCGGCAACGTCGGACTCGCGTTCAGCGAGATCGCCGCGGAGGCCGACGAGACGAGCGTCGTCGTGCTCGAGGTCAGTTCGTTCCAGCTCGAGCACATCGTCGAGTTCCGACCGCGCGTCGCGATCGTGACGAACGTGACGCCGGATCACATGGATCGCTACGCGAGCTTCGAGGCGTACCTCGCGGCGAAGCTCCGAATCGCGGAGAACCAGACGAGCGACGACACGCTCATCGTCGGCGTCGACAGCGCGCCGTTGCGCGAGGCGCCGTTTGCGGGCGGCGCGCACATGCTCGCCTTCTCACAGCTCGAGGAGGTCGCCAGCGGCGCCTGGCTGAAGGACGGGACCGTGATGCTCCGGCTGCACCCGACGCTCGAGCCGGTCGCGCTCATCGCGGCCGACGAGATCCGCATCCGCGGACCGCACAATCTCTACAACGCGATGGCCGCGTCGCTCGCGGCCGCCGCGATGGGTGTCGAGCCCGAGACGATCGCGCGCTCGCTGCGCGAGTTCCCGGGCGTCGCGCACCGGCTCGAGCCGGTCGGCGATGTCGACGGCGTCGCCTACGTCAACGACTCGAAGGCGACCAACGTCGACTCGGTCCGCTACGCGCTCGCGAGCTTCGATCGGCCGATCGTGCTGATCGCCGGCGGCGTCAGCAAGCATGCGCCGTACGACGCGATCCTCGATCTCGTCCGCGAGCGCGTCAAGGCGGTGGTGCTCGTCGGCGAGGCGGCCGACGAGATGCAGAAGGCCTTCGAGCCGCTCGTGCCGGTGCACCGGGCGGGCATGAGTCTCGAGGACGCGGTGGCGCAGGCCCGCCGGATCGCCGAGCCCGGCGACGTCGTCCTTCTGTCGCCGGCCTGCGCAAGCTTCGACATGTTCAGGAACTACGAGCACCGCGGCGATCGTTTCCGCGAGCTCGTTCAGTCGATGGCGACGGCGCCCGCAGGCGCATCGTCATAGCGGTCTCACTTCGTACCGAGCGCATCGCAATCGTGAGAACAGGCACACATACCGGCTCCGCCTCCCAGGGCGTCCTGCAGTTCGTCGGCGATCTGCCGACGAGCGCGCCGGCGGCCTCTCCGGTGGCGGCGCGCGGACACAGCGACTGGTTCATCCTGCTCGCGGTGCTCGGTCTGCTGTTCTTCTCGGTGGCGTTCGTCTACAGCGCGAGCTCGAGCTTCGCCGACGCGCGGACCGGCTCGACCGAGACGTTCTTCTGGAGCCACGCGATCCGCGTCTTCGCGGGCGTCGCGATCATGCTCGTCGTCGCGCGCGTGGACTATCACTGGCTCGAGCGGTGGTCGAAGCCGATGATCCTCATCGCGCTGGGGCTGCTCTGCTACGTGCTCCTCGACGGCGCGCGGATGAAGGGCGCATCGCGCTGGATCGACATCGGGTTCATCAGCTTCCAGCCGTCGGAGTTCGCGAAGTTCGCGCTGATCCTTCACCTGGCGGTGATGCTCGCCGACAAGCGCGACTACGTCGGCGATCTGAAGTTCGCGTTCGTTCCGATGCTCGTCTGGATCGCGGGCGTCTGCGGTCTGATCGCGCTGCAGCCGAACCTCTCGACGGCGATGGTGATCTTCACGCTCTCGATGATCGTGCTGTTCATCGGCCGCGCGAAGCTCAGCCATCTGGCGAGCGTCGTCGTCGGCGGACTGGTCGCCGGTGGCGCCTACGCGGTCTCGGCCGAGTATCGAATGAAGCGGATCATGTCGTACATCGGACTGCACTCCGGCGGTTCGGGCGATGGGCTCGCGGCGATGAACTATCAGCTCCACCAGGCGCTGATCGCAACGGGATCGGGGGGCATCGGCGGACTGGGTCCGGGACAGAGCCGACAGCGGCTGTTTCTTCCGGAGCCGTTCGGCGACTTCATCTACTCGATCATTGCAGAAGAGTACGGCTTCCTCGGGGCGACCGCGCTTCTGGTCGTGTTTGGACTGATCGTCTGGCGCGGCATCATCGTTGCACGCCACGCCCCCGACGATCTCGGGCGCATCGCGGCCGCGGGCATCGCGCTGACGATCGGGTTCTACGCCCTTGTCAACGCCGGCGTCACGACCGGACTGCTGCCGACGACGGGTCTGCCGATGCCGTTCATCAGCTACGGCGGAAGCTCGGTGCTCATCAGCGCGGCCGCGGTCGGTGTGCTGTTGAACATCTCGCAGCAGGCCAACGTGATGCCGAGAGGTTGATGGTGGCCGCACCTCGACTGCTGTTCGTCGCCGGAGGCACCGGCGGGCACCTGTTCCCGGCGATGGCGGTCGCCGATCGCTGTCGCGATCTGGCTCCCGACGCGACGATCGAGTTCATTGGCACACGCGGGAAGATCGAGGAGAGGATCGTACCTCGCGCCGGCTACCCGTTGAATCTGCTGTGGATCAGCGGGCTGTCGAAGAAGCTGTCGTTCGGAACGCTGATGCTGCCGGCGAAGATCGCCTCGTCGATCTGGCAGGCCAATCGCATCATCTCCCGGCTCCGGCCGCACGCGGTCGTCTGCGCCGGCGCGTACGTCAGCTACCCGGTCGGCATCGCCGCATCGATGCGCCGCGTGCCGCTGGTGCTGATGGAGTCGAACGCGTATCCCGGACTCGTCACGCGCAAGCTCGCGCCGCGCGCCAGCGAGATCCACGTCGCGTTCGAATCGACGCGGGGATTGCTCCGCAGCGACCGGGTCATCGTCAGCGGCAACCCGGTGCGCAAGGTCTTCGCCGAACGGTTCGACCAGGCCGAGGCGCGGCGACACTTCGGACTCGACACGGATCGCCCGACGATCTTCGCCTTCGGCGGATCGCTCGGCGCCCGCTCGATCAACAACGCGCTCGACGCGATCGCGCCGCAGTTGATCGCCGACGGAGTGCAGATCATCTGGCAGACCGGGACGACGTACGCGGGGGGTGAGCGCAGGGAGCCGGCGATGCATCGCTCGACCTTCATCCACGAGATGGAGCTCGGCTACGCCGCTGCCGATCTCGTCGTCGCCCGCGCGGGCGCGACGACCGCGGCGGAGCTCGCGGCGGTCGGCAAGGCGTCGATCCTCGTACCGCTGCCGATCGAGACGGTGCGCCAGCGAGAGAACGCCGAGGCGATGCGGGATGCCGGCGCCGCACGCATGGTGCTCGACGCCGCGCTCGAGACAGAGCTGCTGCCGGCGATCCGCGGTCTGCTTGCCGATCGAGACGCGCTTGCGCGCATGGGAGCGTCCGCACGACTGCTCGCGGTGCTCGACGCCGACGAGAGAATTGCACGGAGCGTGCTGAAGTTCACGCAGAATTGAGCGGGACATGAAAGAAGAGCGCTTCCGACATCGCCTCGACATCTTCTACCTGGCCACGATCGGCTACGGTGTGACCCTGCTCGCCTACGCCGCGATCAAGGGCCTCTGGATCGACGGGCGATTCGAGGTGGTGTGGAAGGAGGATCCGATCGTCTACCTGCTGGCGCTCTGTGCCGTGCTCTCGGCGATGGCGCTCGTGGTCTCGGCGATTCTCAACCGCAAGCTCATCGTGCGCGAGGACGAGCTGGTTCTGCGCACGCGATTCGCCGAGCGCGTGCTGCGCGCCGCCGATGTCGAGTGGATCGCGTTTCGATCCGAGCCGCGCGCCGCTGCGCGCGCCGGGCGTGCGTGGCCGGTCGCGCGACTGAAGCTCAAGGGCGAGCGGCGCCGTCGGAGGATCCGACCGGGAAGCTTCGAGCGCAGTGAGGAGCTCGTGCGCACGCTGCGCGACTGGGCGCGCGCCAACAACGTCGAGCTGCTGATCCGACGCCGCGTCAAGGCTCAGGAGGCCGATGGCGCGGGACCGGCGATCGATCCGCAGAGCTCCGACCGATAATCAAGGGTAATCACCGAGCGCTGAATGCGCCTCGCTACGGACCATATGTTTACGACCATTCAGAACGTTCACTTCGTCGGCATCGGCGGCATCGGTATGTCCGGCCTCGCCGAGATCCTGCTGGACCAGGGATTCCGCGTCAGCGGAAGCGACCTGGCCCTCAGCGACGTGACCGAGCGTCTCGCCTCCCTCGGCGCGCACGTCGTCGAGGGGCACGCGGCCGAGAACGTCGTCGGTGCGGACGTCGTGGTCTACTCGAGCGCGGTGGCGCCGGAGGAGAATCCCGAGACCGCGGCGGCGCTGCGCCGGAAGATCCCGGTCATCCGCCGCGCCGAGATGCTCGCCGAGGTCACGCGGATGAAGTACGGCATCGCCGTCGCCGGCACGCACGGCAAGACGACGACGACGTCGATGATCGGCCTCGTGCTCATCGAGGGCGGCGTCGATCCGACGGTCATCGTCGGCGGCCGCCTCTCGGGACTCGGCGGCTCCAACGCGCGCCTCGGGCGCGGCGAGTGGACCGTCGTCGAGGCCGACGAGTTCGATCGATCCTTCCTCTCGCTCTCGCCGACGGTCGCGGTCATTACGAACCTCGAGCGCGAGCACCTCGACATCTACTCCGATCTCGACGACCTCAAGCGGTCGTTCATCGAATTCGCGAACAAGGTTCCCTTCTACGGATTCGTCGCGCTCTGCCTCGACGAGCCGTCGCTGATGGACATTCTCCCGCAGGTCAAGAAGCGCGTCGTCAGCTACGGCACCACGCCGCAGTGCGACGTACGCGCGGTCGATCCGGTGTTCACCGAGCGGCACTCGCGCTTCACCGTCATGCGCAAGGGAGAGACGCTCGGCGAGATCACCGTCCCGGTGCCGGGCGAGCACAACATGAAGAACGCGCTCGCGGCGGTTGCTGTGGGACTGGAGACCGGTGTGAGCTTCGAGTCGATCGCGCGCGCTCTCGCGCAGTTCACCGGCGTCTATCGCCGCTTCGAGATCAAGGGCGAGGCAAACGGCGTGATGGTCATCGACGACTACGCGCATCATCCTACCGAAGTGCGCGCGACGCTCAAGGCACTGCGCAACGGCTGGCGCCGGCGCGTCGTCGCGATCTTCCAGCCGCATACGTACTCGCGCACGCGTGACTTCTACGAGGAGTTCGGCAAGGCGTTCGTCAACGCCGACGTGGCGATCATCACCGACGTCTACGCCGCGCGCGAGCGGCCGATCCAGGGGATCGACGGCGAGCTGATCGTCCACAGCGCCGCGGCGTACGGCCATCGCAGCGTCTGCTACGTCCCGGACCGCGCCGACGTCGCCGCCCGTGCGCTCGAGCTCATCGAGCCGGGCGACATGGTGATCACCATGGGCGCGGGCGACATCTGGAAGTCCGCCGACGAGATCCTCGAAGCGCTGACGGTGCGTGAGGGCGCGGCCGAGGAGGCGCGCGCCTCGTAGGGCGCGTCGCCACGGAGCGCACCGAAGCGCGCGCATCAGAGTGTGCACGATAGCGCGCGCATCGCAAAGCGCACAGCGGCGCTCACATCAGAGCGCGCAGAAGTGCGCACGTGGCGCGGCAGCAGAGATTCGAAACCCAGATTCGCACGACGCTCCGTGATCAACCTCGACGACATTCGCCGGAGCTTCAGCGGGCGCATCGCGATCAGCGAGCCTCTCGAGCGCTACACGACGTTCCGCATCGGCGGACCGGCCGACATCTATCTGGAACCGAGCGACAAGCACGATGCGGTGGCGCTCATCGCTCACCTACGTCGCGAGAACGTCCCGTTCTTTCTCATGGGCAACGGCAGCAATCTCCTCGTCGCCGACGAAGGGATCCGCGGCGCGGTCGTCAACCTCGAGCACGGGTTCAACTACGTGAGCGCCGACGACGACGGAGTGATCACCGCCGGAGCGGGGATCAGGCTCGCGAAGTTCGTCGACTTCTGCATCGGCCGCGGCTGTCGCGGCGCCGAGATGCTCGCGGGCATTCCCGGCACGCTCGGCGGCGGCATCATCATGAACGCCGGCGCCTACGGCGGAGAGATCTCCGATCACCTGCTGGCCGTCGAGGTCATCCGCGGCGAGGAGCTCGTCCGGGTGTCGAAGGAAATGGGAGGCTTCGCCTACCGGACCTCGGGGCTCGCGCGCGACGTGGTGCTCGAAGCGTCGTTCCGCTTCCCGGAGGGCTCGCCAGAGGAGATGAAGACGATCCGTCGCGAGACGATGCTCAAGCGCAATCGATCGCAGCCGGTGCAGTTCCCGAACGCGGGGAGCATCTTCAAGAACCCTCCGGGTGACCATGCCGCGCGACTGATCGAGGCATGTGGACTCAAGGGGCGGCGTGTCGGCGGCGCCGAGATCAGCGAGCTGCACGCGAACTTCATCATCAACGTCGACGGCGCCAGCGCGCGCGACGTGCTCGCGCTGGCGGCGATCGCCCGCGGCGAGGTGGCGCGGCGCTTCGGCGTCGAGCTCGAGCTGGAGATCAAGCCGATCGGCTTCGACGCCGACGACCTGGTGGCATTAACCAAGGAGCTGCCCGATGCGAGCGCGCAGGAAACTCGTCCGCAAGCCCCGTGATCCGCAGGAGCGGCGCGAGGAGGCGCGGCGGTTCGCCTCGAAAGTCTCGAAGATCATCCTGGCGCTCGCCGCGGTGCTGACGCTGATCGTCGTTGCCAACCGTTGGGGAGCGCGCGAGACGCTCGAGCAGGTGCGGATCGTCGGGCGCGTCGTGCTCGACTCCTCCGAGATTATGGAGCGCGCGGGGATCGGGCCGCACGTGTCGCTGCGCAGTCTCGACCTGCGCCAGGTCGAGACGAGGATCGCCTCGCACCCGTTCCTTTCGCGCGTCGCGGTCTACCGTGACAGCCGCGGGACCCTCGTCGTCGAGGTGACCGAGCGCACGCCGCTCGCGCTGGCGGTGCTCGGCGGCTCGCCGGTCTACCTCGACTCGCAGGCGGTGGCACTGCCGTACCGCTTCAGCCGCGCGACGCTCGACGTGCCGCTGGTGCGCGGCATCGAGCGGGTCGATACGAGCGAGGCGGGCTCGCGCAAGCCCTCGACGGTGCTCGATTCGGCGCTCGCGCTCGAGTCGCTCGGCGTCGTCCGCGCGCTGCGAGACTTCGACGAATCGCTCTACCGGCAGATCTCCGAGATCGTGCGCGGCCTCGACGGAGCCTACACGCTCGTCAGCGCCGACGGCGCCATCCCGATCCACGCCGGCACGGCCGCCGACATCCCGGCGCGCCTCCCGAAGCTCGACCTGTTCATGCGCACCGCACTCGCGGCGCGCCCCGGCGCCCGCCCCCGCTACGTCGACCTCCGATGGCGCGGCCAGGTGGTGGTGAAGTGGGAGGGATGATCCCGAATACGAATGACCTCCGAAGCAACCCGCATCGTGACATCTGACTTCTGACATCTGACATCTGACATCCGACCCCCGATGGCCAAGGCGCAACACACTCCCGCAGCAGTTCCCGACAACCGGCAGATCGTTGTCGGCCTCGATATCGGCACGAGCAAGGTCTGTGCGATCGTCGCGGAGCGGCACCAGGAATCTCCCGAGGAGATTCACGTGCTCGGCATCGGCCACGCTCCCTCCGACGGACTCAATCGCGGGGTCGTCGTGAACATCGAGAAGACGGTGCGCTCGATCGAGCGTGCGGTCGAGCAGGCGCAGCAGCAGTCGGGCGTGCAGGTGCGCTCGGTGTCGGTTGGTATCGCCGGCGATCACGTGCAATCGTTCCCCAGCCGCGGCGTCGTGACGATCTCAAATCCCGAGCGCGTCGTCCGCCAGCAGGACGTCGACCGGCTGATCGAGGACTCGCAGCGGGTGCTCATGCCGTCGGATCGGCGGATCCTCCACGTGATCCCGCAGGAGTACATCATCGACGGGCAGGATGGGATTTTCGATCCCGTCGGCATGTCGGGCATTCGCATGGAGGCGAATGTCCACATCATCACCGGGCTGGTGACCGCGGCGCAGAACATCTACCGCTGCGTCGAGCGTGCCGGCCTGGTCGTCGAGGACATCGTGCTCGAGCCGCTGGCCAGCGCCAACGCGGTGCTCGACGAGGAGGAGAAGGAGATCGGCGTGGCGTTGATCGACATCGGCGGCGGCACGACCGACATCGCGGTCTACGAGGACAAGACGATCCGGCACACCTCGGTCGTCGGCATCGCCGGGCGCATGGTCACCGACGACATCCGTCGCGGACTCGGCGTCATCGGCGAGCAGGCCGAGCGCATCAAGCGCGAGTACGGCTACGCGCTCGCGTCGATGATCCTCAACGACGAGGTCTTCATGATCCCCGGCATCGGCGGACGCAAGCCGATGGAGATCTCGAAGCTCATGCTCGCGCAGATCATCCAGCCCCGCATGGAGGAGATCCTGGAGTTCGCGCTGATGGAGCTGAAGAAATCAGGATATCTGCGCCAGCTCTCCGCCGGCGTCGTGCTCACCGGTGGCGGCGCGCTGTTGCGCGGCTCCGTCGAGCTCGCGCAGGAGGTACTGGGCATGCCGGTGAAGCTCGGCATTCCGTCCGGCTTCGGCGGCTCGGGCCTTGCGCCCGAGGTCGAGTCCCCCATCTACGCCACGGCCGTCGGCCTGGTGATGCACGGGCTCGGCCGCGACGACACCATTGCACTGTCGATCGAGGACGATGCCAGCGTCCCCGGCGACGGCTCGACTCCGCGGGGCGACGGATCGCGCAGCTCGATCCTCTCGCGCATGCGGAAGTTCTTCGACGAATTCTAAGCAGCGAACGAATCATACAAACCTACATTCGGGCCATTTCAACCCGCTAGTCAAGGGAGGACCTCTATGATCGAACTCGATCGATCCGTTGAGCACCACGGCGCCAAGATCAAGATCGTTGGTGTTGGTGGCGGTGGTGGCAACGCGGTCAACAGCATGATCGAGCGTGGCCTCGAGGGTTGCGAATTCATCGCGGTGAATACCGACATGCAGGCGCTGACGAACAACCTCTCGTCCGTCAAGTGCCATGTCGGCAAGCAGCTCACACGCGGACTTGGCGCCGGCGCCAATCCTGAAGTCGGAAGCAATGCGGTCGAGGAGGATCGCGAGGAGATCACGCAGGTTCTCTCCGGCGCCGACATGGTCTTCGTCACCGCGGGCATGGGTGGCGGAACCGGTACCGGCGGTGCTCCGGTCGTCGCCGAGATCGCCCGTTCGCAGGGCGCGCTCGTCGTCGGCATCGTCACGCGTCCGTTCGACTGGGAGGGGCAGCGGCGCAAGGCCCAGGCCGAGCTCGGCATCGCCGAGCTCAAGAAGCACGTCGATACGCTCATCGTCGTTCCAAACCAGAAGCTCCTGTCGATCATCGACAAGCGCACCGGGTTCAAGGAGGCCTTCCACAAGGTCGACGACGTACTCTACAACGCGACGCGCGGCATCGCGCAGATCATCACCGGCCACGGCATCGTCAACGTCGACTTCGCCGACGTGCGCACGGTGATGGCCGACATGGGCGACGCGCTGATGGGCACGGGCATGGCCGCCGGCGAGTACCGCGCGACCGAGGCCGCACAGAACGCGATCAGCTCGCCGCTGCTCGAGGGCATCTCGATCACCGGCTCGCAGGGCGTGCTCATCAACATCACGGCCTCGAGCGAGCTGACGATGATGGAGGTCGACGAGTCGGTCAAGATCGTCCACGAGGCGGTCGGGGCCGAGGCGAACATCATCTTCGGCGTCGTGCTCGACGATGATCTCGGCGACAACATGATGGTGACCGTCATCGCGACCGGCTTCAACCGTGCTCGCGAGAACCGCCCGGCGACCCAGCAGCAGGTGGCCCTGCACGCGCAGGCACAACAGCAGCCCGCGACGCAGCAGCCGGCCGTGCCCGCGCAGCAGCCGGCCCGCCAGGTCCGGATGGATTCGACCCCCGACCAGGCCAACGTGCCGATCGGACAGCGCGACCTCGAGCGCTACAACGAGCCGGCGTACATGCGCCGCGGCACCGGCATCAACCGCGGCGGATACGACATCCGCAAGCGGGAGGAGGCCGCACCGAAGGCCGAGGAGAAGCCGGCCGAGCAGTCGAAGCAGGCCGAGGCACAGGAGCAGCCGAAGCGCCAGGCCGCGGCCGACAAGCCCGCGTTCCTGCGCCGGATCATGGACTGATCGAACGGCCGCCCATGAGCCGTTGATCCCCCATGCCTCCGACGGACGTCATTCAGGAGCTGGACCAGCACGATTCTTGAGAGCCCTTTCCCCCGCGGGAAAGGGCTCAAACTTTCCTCATGCGCCGAGCGTTTCATCGGCGCTGACGAACCCGACCACGACCAACGAGGAACGACCAGGAGTGCTCGACGCCATCGTACCGACCAGAACCCTCGCCACGCTCGCAGCGCTCGTTGCGCTCGTCGCCGCCGGGTGCTCCGACGAGCCGACCGGACCCGATGCCGGCAGCTCGGGCACGCCGCGCACCGGCAGCACCTACACGATGCATCGCTTCGATGCGGATACCACCGGCGCCCCGATCGCCGGCAGCGGCGACACCATCGTCACGACACTCGTCGCGACCGACGGGCGGTTCGGCGCGGAAACGGGTGTGCGCGTCTACACCCAGGGCTCCGACACCGTTGCCCTGTTGCGCGATGCCGGCAACGGCGACCTCCTGTACTATCCGGCATGGCAGGGGGCGGCGCTGGTCGGCTGGATCTCGCTTCCGATCACGACCAGGAGCCCTACCGAGCGCGTGCTGCGCGACACCACGATCGACCTCGGCGGCGGGCAGACCGGCCGCAGCCGTGTAACCCTCGAGGTCGCCTACGTGTCTACTCACCAGGTGACCGTCGGCGACAGAACCCTCGAGGCGCATGAGGTGCGCATCCGCATCGTTGGCGTGCACCCGCTGACCCCCGATCAGAATCTCACCGAGACATCGACGCATACCGTCCGATATGCGCCGGCGATCGGTTACTTTGTCCGCATCGAGACGGGCGAATCGCAGCAGAGCCCCTTCTCGACGATCACCGGACCCACCGCCGTCTCGGCGCTCACCCGGTTCGAGCTCAAGTAACTCCGACTCCTCTTCCCGCACGTGCCTACATCCATCGTCCTCACGCTCCGCGCCGGCGCGCTCATTGCGCTGGCCGCCGTCATGCTTGGTGCCTGCAGCAAGGAAGCCGAACCCTCGCACCCGACGCCCGACGGCGAAGCGTCGTCCACGCCGGCCGCGCCGGAGGGACCCCGCCAGGATTTCGATCCGCGCACGACCGCCGACGTCAACGAGAAGGTCTACCGCGAGTACGCCTCCCTCGCCCTCGGCATTCCTCGCCGCGAGCAGGACAGCATCGTCAAGTCGACGCCGATCTCCGAGATCGAAGCGGCGATGACCGCGCGGCTGGGGCGTCAGGATTCGGTCGCGCGCGCGCAGCTCTCCGAAAAATATTCGATCCCGCTCGACTCCGTCGACGCCATCCTCGCGGCGAGGAACGTTCCGCAACGGTAGTCCGCTTCTTCACCCTCCGGTCAGTCGCGTGACACCACCGCGCGATCGCGTTTCGTTTCCTCCGAATCCTCCTACGCGTGCTACGCGCCCGTTCACTTCCCCATGGACACACGCGCACCCAATACGACCACGAACGCCCCCGTTCCCGTGAGGGATTCCGGAGGGCGGGCCACCCGGCTGCCCTTCATCGGACGAGAACAGATGCTCAGGGGCATCGCCCGGGCGTACTCGCACACGCACGATGGCGGGCGTATGCTCGTGACGATCGTCGGCGAGCGTGGCAGCGGCCGATCAAGGACGCTGCGCGAGATTCGCTCGATGACCGAGCTCGCCGGCGCCCTCCTACTGGAGCCCAGACTGCCGGCCGGCTCGAGCGACGTCGTCGCCGCGGTGGCTCGAGCTCTGCGTGAGGAGCTCGGAGTGCGACGCTCGATCGGACCGCTGAGTCCGGTCGACGCAGCTGACGCAAGTGAGGCTCCGGACGATCTCGCCGCGACCCTCGCGACGACGCTCACCGCGACCGCCGCGGTGATGCCGCTGGTGCTGCTCGTCGACGACATCGATGACGACCCCGCCGCGGTCGTTGCGCTCGCCGGCCTCCTGCAATCAGTCGACGCTCCCTGGCTCGCGATCATGACGAGCCGCCAGTCGACGGCCTCGGCCGCGGCGATGGTCGCGCGCAGCGCCGATGCGCACACGGCCGAGCTGTATTGCGAGCACTTCGACCACGAGAGCGTCACCGCGCTTCTGCGCGCGCTGCAGCGCGAGGAGCCCGAAGCACTCGACGTCGGCTGGCTCGTCGAGCGAACGCACGGACTGCCGCTGCTGCTGCGCGAGGCGATCGAGGCTGCGATGCGATGCGGAGCGCTCGTTCTCGAAGACGGGCGCCTGCGACGTGCCGACGAGATCGGACGCGCCGCCGACGAATACGCCGCACAGCTTCCGTTGTCGGTCCCGGAAATCCTGTCGCTCTCGGAGCCCGAGCGCGCGGCGCTCGCGACGTGCGCGCTGCTTGGACTGACGGCGCCCGAGGCCCTGCTCGAGCGACTTGCGGTGACCGACACCTGCCTGTCACGCCTCGCTCGACTGCGGCTGGTGCGCCGCGACAACGCGAGCGTGACGTTCGAGAGTCGCCTGGTGCACGAGGCATCACTCGCCGACGCGCGCGCGCAACGGATCGACGAGCGCCACGCCCCGGTCCTGGCCGAGATCGTGCCCGGGGCAATCGACGACGGGCTGCGTCCTCCGCCGGGAACGATCGATCTGCTCGTGAGGACGGCTCCGGACGAGGCGCGCCGTCTGGAGCTCATCGGCGAGCTTCTCGCGTGCGCATCGCGGCTGGCGACGGCGAACGAGTATTATCAGGCGGCCCTGATCATGCGCTCGTGCTACGACGCCGGCGTTGCCATCACCGACGATCACGACCGGCTCGCCGCATGGTTCGATCAGTATGTCGGCGTGCTGCATGCGCTTGGCAGGGTGGATGAACAGCGTCGCGTGATCGACGACTTCCTGCGCCGGCATCCGGCCGAGAATGCGACGCCGGCGCTCGTGCCGATGGTCGCGCGCGCGATGCTCTGGCGCGCCGAGGATCTCGAGCGCAGCAAGCTCATGCAGCGGGCGATCGAGATGCTCGATGCGGCCGACGTGATCATCGAGCGCGTCGCCGAGCCGGAGCTCGCCGCGTCGCTGAGGCATCGCGCGGTGATGGGCCGCGCGCGCGTCTACAGCGTGGCCGATCGCAACGACGATGCGCTGGCACTGCTGCGACGGCTTCTCGACGAGATCGACTCCGACGCGCACCTACCGGTCGCCTTCGACGCGCTGCTGGTCTTCGGTCGCGTTGCCGACACGCCCGAACAGCGCGCCGAGGCCGAGAGCCGCATCGAGGCGATGCTCGACCGCTTCGAGCGCGATGGACGCGAGCGACTCGCCGTGCAGATGCGCGCGGCCCGCATCGGGCTGCATACCTCCGACGATGACTTCGACCTGCGCGAGCCGGAGATCCGGGAGATCGTGGAGCAGACGAAACGCTGCTCGCTGCCGCGCACCGAGACGAACGCCTGGGTCTGGCTTGCGATGATCCACTCCGAGCGCGGCGAGCAGCGCGAAGCGCTCCGCGCGATCGATCACGCGATCGAAGCGCGCTGGCGTGTCGGCTCGATCGCGCTGTGGCAGCTTGCGATGATCACGCGGGCGCAGATCCTGATGCTCGATCGACGCGACGACGAGGCGCTCGAAGCGATCGCGCAGGTGGAGCTCGACGCGGAGACGTACGGCCGACCGTGTCGGCGCTTTCTGATCGACGTGGTCAAGTGCATCATCGCCGTTCGCCGGGGCGAATGGCAGTCTGGCACCGCCGGACTCGCCGTTCTCGCCGAGACAGGCAACGCCGAGCGCTTCGAAGCGGTACGCGAGACGATGCTGGTCGTCGAGGGAGAGATCCTTCTGCACTCGCATTCGATCGAGCGTGAACAGGCGCGCGATTACGCACGGCGCGTACTGCTCGAGGATCCCCAGGATCTCGACGCGCGCAGGCTGCTGCCGGTCGCTCTGGCGGTCGTTGCGCGCGCGCATGACGACGCGGGCACCGCGGCGCGGGGACGCGTCGGCGCAAGCGACCCTCTGATACAGGAGCTCGGGCGTCGCGTGACCGAATCCGTCGCGCTCTGGATCGAGCGTCGGGCCGAGGCCAATGCCGAGCATGCGCTGCACCTGCTGCGCGCACACGCGCCCCGCGCGCTTCCGGCCGAGGACCTCGCGGCGATCGGAGCGCGGCTGCCTCAGGGTCTCGCCGGTCCATCGTGGCATCACTGCGAGGTCCAGACGCTCGGCTCGATGCGCGTGATCGACGCGACCGGCGCGGAACGGGGCGGGCGGCACTTCGGTCAGCACAAGAGCGACTCGAAGCCGAAGAAGATGCTCGCGGCCCTCGCAGTCGCGGCGATCGTCGGCCGGCGCCTCAAGCGCGAACGGCTCATTGAGATGGTCTGGGGAGAATCGGTCGCGGCCGAGACGGCGGTCAACAATTTCCACGTCACGCTTTCCGGCCTGCGTCAGGTCGTCGGCGACGTCGTCGACTTCGACGGCTCGAGCTACATGCTCAACACGAGCCTCGTGCGCGTCGACGCCTTGTGGATGCTCGCCCTCGTCGACGAAGCGGCCGCCGTTCAGCGCGCCGGGCTCCACTACAAGTCGTACGACCTTCTGCGTCAGGCAATCGCGCTGGTCAACGGAGAGTTCCTCGACGGCATCTACGACGAATGGACAGATGTCGCGAGGGAGATCGTCCGGGCGAAATCTCGCTTCGCTCGACTGCGTGTTGCGGAGATCGCCCTGGCGCGCGGCGAGTCCGACGTCGCCCGTCGTGAGATCGGCATGCTGCTCGACGCCGACCCTCTGGACGAGGAGGCCGAGTATCTGGCCCTCTCGATCCTGCGAGCCGATGGCGAGCGCCTGCGGGCGCTTCGCGAGCTCGACCGCTTCACCGCCGCACTCGCAGCCGAATACGGCACCGAGCCCTCGGCGCGATTGCAATCGTTGCGCGGGTCGATTGCCCTGGCCGACTGAGTCGAGCACGACGGGTCGAAAACGGCTCGAATCGGCTGATTTCGTGTTTAAGCGTCGGCCTAAGTCGACCGCTGTACCTTTGATCAGAACATGAGACTGTGGCACGGGACGATGTCTCACTTCAGTCGATCAGCGTTCTCGTTCGACATGCGCCTGGGGGGGAAGCATGTCGAATGAAAAGAAAAAGGCCCGCGTCATCGACGCGGGCCTTTTTGCTGGGTGTCGTGCCTGTGACGGCGTCGACTACTGGTTCGTCGGCTTGACCTCGACGGCGTTGATCTCGACGATCGACACCGGCGTCTTGGGCTGGCCGTTGTAGCGCGGATCGAGCTCGACCCGCTCGATACGGTGGATGATGTCCATGCCCTTGGTCACGCGACCGAAGATCGTGTACGAATACGGCAGGTGGCTGGCCCGCTCGTCGCTCAGGACGATGAAGAACTGGCTCGTGTTCGTGTTCGGTCCGCGGTTGGCCATCGCGAGGATGCCTTCCTTGTAACCGAGCTTCGCAAGCGGGCCTGTCGGATTGAGCTCGTCGGCGAACGTGCTGCCGAAGATCGACGTGCCGCCGGTGCCCCAGAGGTCCCGCCGCGACGCGCTGTCGCGCGAAAACGGGTCGCCCGCCTGGACGACGAAGCCTGGGACGACGCGATGGAAGAGAATGCCGTTGTAGTACCCCTTCTTCGCCAGTTCGACGAAGTTCTTCACGGTCTTCGGCGCGTCGATGCCGTAGAGCTCGATCTCGATGTCGCCCATGCTCGTGCGAAGCACGGCCATGTGCGTGGCTTTTGGACCGGTCTGTGTCTCCTGCGCGCGCATCGGCGCGGAGGCTGCGAGCAGGCCGATCGACGTGAGAACAAGTGCTGAAAGAAGTCGCATGGCTGTCGTATGTGACATCAGGATGTGCCCTCGATAACGTATACGGCGGTATGACACCGCCCCACCACCGAAGTTAAACGACGAAGCTCCCGAAACAAACCACATTGAGCGAGGCGCCCAGGTGTTGGGCGATCAGGCGCTCACCTCCTTGACCTTGATCCCGGTGATGCGCGCGGGCGTTCGCGGCATTTCTCCCTGATATCCCGTCGATTCGATCCTCATGAGCGATTCCTGACCGTCGCGGACGCGGCCGATGATCGTGTAGAGGTACTGAAGCTGCGCCGCGGCGCCGTCGCCGAGCACGATGAAGAATTGGCTGGAGTTCGTATTGGGACCACTGTTGGCCATCGCCACCATGCCGGTTGCGTAGCCGAGCTTTGCCGAGGGCTTGGCCGCGTCGAGCTCATCGTCGAACGTGCCGCCGTAGATCGATTCACCGCCCTGCCCCCAGAATTCCCGCTTCGACTCGTCCTTCGACTGCGGATCGCCGGCCTGTGCGACGAATCCGGGCACGACGCGATGGAAGGCGATCCCGTCATAGAACCCCTTCTTCGCGAGCCCGACGAAGTTGTTGACGGCCTTCGGCGCATCCTTGCCGAAGAGCTCGATGACGACCTCGCCCGAGTCTGTCGCGATCGTCGCGACGTGCGTCACGACGGGACCCGCCGTGTCCGCGACCTGGACGCTGTCGCCGGAGCCCATCGCTCCGGACGCTCCTGGGGCGAGCGTCGTCGTATCGATGCCACCGGCCGAGGGAGTCTCCGAGGTGCCGCCGCCGCAGGCGACGAGGATGAAGGCGAGGAGGAGGTAGAGGTGTTGGTATGGGCGGTTCATGTTGGTTTGTCAGATGATAGATGTCAGATGTTAGATGTCACGAGGCGAAGAGGTTTCGGTGAGCCAGGCCCCCTTCCATGAGCGGCGCCCCGTCATCCTTGACGAGCGGAGCGAGTCGGGGATCTGTCTTCGGCGGTAGCCGTGCCGAACGGTACCGCTACCGCGGAGGATAGATCTCCGCCGCGCTTCGCTTGCGAAGATGACGGGGGCGCATTCATTCCGGGTAGAGTGCCTCGTGACATTTGACATCTGACATCTGACATCGAACATCTGACATCTGACATCAAGCCCCCAACCACCCCACCGCCACCGCAATCAAAATCCCCCCGCCCAGCAACAGCCGATAGGCGATGAACAGCCGCGTCGAGTGCGTCCGCAGATACCGCAGGAGGAACGCGATCGAGGCATACCCGCTGACTGCGGAGACCGCCGTGGCGACGACGAGCGTGAGCGTGCCGGCGCCGTCGAGGTGGCCGACGACCTTGAAGAATTCGAGCAGTCCGCTCGCGGCGATTGCGGGGATCGACAGCAGGAAGCTGAAGCGCGCGGCCGCCTCGCGGGTGAGCCCCGCGAAGAGTCCGGCGGTCAGCGTCGTGCCGGAGCGCGAGGAGCCAGGGATCAGCGCGATCGCCTGGGCCGCGCCGATGAACACGGCGTCGCGGGGCGTGAGCTGCTCGATCGGTCGGTTGAAGCGGGCGACGCGCTCGGCGATCTCCAGGAGAATCGCCAGGACGACGAGGCTGGTTCCGATCACGACGAGGTTCTTCGTCAACGCGCCCTCGATGACGTCCTTGAACGCGAGTCCGATGATGACGATGGGGATGGTGCCGAGCGCGATCATCCAGCCGCTTCGCGATTCGAACGTCTGCTCGCGGACGGGGACGCGACGGAGATTCTCGCGAACGAACGCGCCGACGATGGCGACGATGTCGCGACTGAAGTAGACCAGCACCGCGACGAGCGTCCCGAGCTGCACGATCGCTATGAACTCCGTCCATCGTTCCGGCCGGGTCGGATCGATCAGGCCCATTGCTCGGCCGACGAGCGTCAGATGGGCGGTCGAGCTGATGGGAAGGAACTCGCTCAGACCCTGGATCAGGCCGAGCACGATTGCCTGGACGATCGTCAAATCCTACACTCCGCTGATTCGTCTACCGTCGTTGAAGCGCCGTTCGGGAATCCTCGAAGATAGGAAGATTCGACGGCGCCCGCTCGGCACGGGCGATCGGGGGCTGTTTCGTACTTTCGTGCAGCCAATCCCCCCGATCCCACCGGACGCCTTCCGCTCCAGTAACCGACGGCGCTGCGACCCGGCTCGATGCCGTGTCGCGTCACCCGCGACGAGGGACTTCGACGCCTTGATGCCATTGCATACCTCCGACGACATCGCCGTGCGCGAGCAGCTCGCGCCGCTGTTTCGACCCCATACGTTCCTTGCCGGCGTCACGACGCTCCGCAACCGGCTGGTGATGGCCCCGATGACGACCTATTCGTCGCATCCGAACGGCATGATCACCGCCGACGAGATCGCCTACCTGCGACGGCGATCCAAGGGCGTCGGCATGACGATCACCGCCGCATGCTACGTCTCCTACGACGGCCATGCCTTCGACGGTCAGTGGAGCTGCGCGTCGGACGAGGCGATCCCGAGTCTGAAGGAGGCGGCCGACGCGATCCGCGAGGCCGGTGCGCTGGCCGTGCTGCAGCTTCATCACGGCGGCCGGCTCTGCGCCGCATCGCTGCTCGGCCACGCGCCGCTGGGTCCGAGCGCGGTGCGCGCCGAGCGTCCCGGCGCCGACGAGCCGCGTGAAATGAGCGAGTCCGAGATCGAGCGCACGATCGCGGCCTTCGGTCAGGCTGCCCGGCGCGCCGTTCGCGCGGGCTTCGACGGGGTCGAGATCCACGGCGCCAACGGCTACCTGCTGCAGCAGTTCTTCTCGCCGCACGCCAACCGTCGCACCGATCAGTGGGGAGGCTCCGTCGAGAACCGCGCCGCCTTCCCGATCGCGGTGCTCGAGGAGGTTCAGGAGGTCGTCCGCCGCAACGCGTATCGTCCGTTCTCGATCGGCTACCGGCTCTCGCCGGAGGAGGTCGAGGAGGAGGGGATCACGACCGAGGACACGCTGCATCTGGTCGAGGGACTCGTCGCCTGCCGTCCCGACTGGCTGCACATCTCGACGAACGATTACTTCGCCGGCAGTCTCCGCGACCGCGACGATGCGCGCGCGCGGACCGACATGATCGCCGAGCGCGTCGACAACCGCACGGCGATCATCGGCGTCGGCTCGGTGCTGACGCCCGACACCGCGTTGAAGATCCTCGAGTCCGGCGCGCACCTGGTGGCGCTCGGCCGGGAGCTGATCATGGAGCCGGAGTGGGTCGAGAAGGTCGCCGCCGGCGATCTCGACGACCTTCGCGTGTGTCTTCCTGCCGAAGGCGCCGACGTCGAGTTGACGATTCCGACGCCGATGTACCGCAGGATGCTCGGGCGGCCGGGCTGGCTGCCGGTCTGTGCCTGAGGGGAAATCCCCGTGCCCCGTTATACCAAAGAGGCGCCTCGTGCGTCTCCCTCGTGTCGATTTCCGAACCAGGCCGAACTCAACCAACGCATTCGTATTCATCCATACACGGAGACATCCTTGAGAAACGTTCTCGCACTGGCGGCCCTCTGCGCCGCGCTGCTCAGCGTACCCGCGTACGCCCAGAAGTCGGGCGCGAAGACCGCACCGAAGAAGACCACGCTGAAGACCTCGTCGGACAGCATCAGCTACTCGATCGGCGCGATGATCGGCCGCAATCTGAAGCAGCAGGAGATGGGCCTCGACGCCAATATCCTCACCGCCGCGATCGCCGATGCGCTCGCCGACCGCGCGCTCGCGTTGAGTGATGCCGAGATGGAGGGCGTGCTCAAGGTGCTGCAGGAGACGATGACCTCGAAGCAGGTCTCGAAGATCCAGGAGCTCGCCGCCAAGAACAAGGCGGCCGGCGAGGCGTTCCTCGCGCAGAACAGGTCGCGCCAGGGCGTCGTCGTGCTTCCGAGCGGCCTGCAGTACGAAGTGATCACCGACGCCACGGGCGCCAAGCCCACGGCGAGCGACAAGGTCACGACGCACTACAAGGGAACGCTCATCGACGGCACGACCTTCGACAGCTCGTACGATCGTGGCGAGCCGGCTTCGTTCCAGCTCGACCAGGTCATCCGCGGATGGACCGAGGCGCTGCAGCTGATGTCGGTTGGATCGAAGTGGCGTCTGTTCGTACCGGCCGAGCTCGCCTATGGCGAGGGCGCCCCCAACGGCAGCCCGATCGGACCGAACTCGACCCTCATCTTCGAGGTCGAGCTTCTCAAGATCAACTAGCGACCACCAGGCCTCTATGAGAAAGCCCCCACCGGCACTGTCCGGTGGGGGCTTTCACGTTCACGGGCGCTCGATGGCGCGCGACAAGCGAAGACGCGCGTCGGTCGCGCGCGGGTCACTTCGCCTCGGCGGTCCTCATGTCGACGAACGTCGCGCGGGCGCGCAGATCGGCGATGAGCTTCGTCATGAGCTCGGTGCGATGGCGCTGGCGATAGCTCTCGGCGAACGCTCCGTCGTCGCGACGATAGTCCGCATCGGTCGGGCCGGTCTTCTCGAGCACGCGCAGGAAGTAGTAGCCGTGCGTGCCGCGGACGGGGCCGCCGACGGCCTGGCGCGGCACAGCGACGACGAGCGAGTCGAGGATCGTCTCCTCCTCGTCCGGCGGCGCGTTCGCCGGCCGATCGTTCAGCAGAAAGACCTCGGCCATCGGCGCGAGATCGCGCAGCGGTCCGATCAGCATCTCCGGCGTGATGCTGTCGGCGATCGCCTTCATGCGCGGCGCGAGCATGTCGAGCTGGCGGGCGCGGCGGGCGTGCGCCATCGGGTAGTTGGGGATCTTCTCGAACTCCGGCGTGCCGCCCGACCAGATGCCGTTGAGACGCACGACCATGAGCCGGTCGAACGGCAGCGGAAGGATCGCGACGTCGCCGGGCTTGGCGTCGAAGGCGAAGCGAGCGGGCGAGAGCACGTCGCCGTAGCGCTCGAGGCGCTTGATGTACGTCGTGTCGGTCGCCATGACGGGATAGCGCGAGCGGAACGCCGCGATGAGCGAGTCGACGCCGACGCCGCTGCGATACGCCGCGGACAGCGCCTCGGCGTCGCGCACGACGGCTGCGCGGGCGACGTCGGAGATCGCCATCGGGACACGCAGCTCGCGAAGCGAGAACGCGTCGGTGATCCTCTCGGTCACCCAGATGAGGTGGTAGCCGTGCTCGGTGCGAACCGGACCGATGACGGTGCCGGGCGCGCCGGCGAACGCCGCGCTGTCGAAGGCGCGGGCCATCCGTCCGCGGCTGAAGTAGCCGAGGTCGCCCTCCTGCGAGACCGCCGCGTCCGTGCTGAAGTAGGTGACGCCCTCGATGAACTCGGCTTCGTTGTCGATGCTGTCGCGCAGCACGTTGATCAGCTTCCACGCGTCGCTCTCGGACGCCGTGTCGCCGGGCGCGATCCTCAGCAGGATGTGGCGCGCGCGCAGGACCGTGTCCTTCGTCGGCGTGCGGCCATCGAGGTACAGCAGCGTCGATTCGCCCTGCTGCGCAAACGGTCCGACGACGTCGCCGGCGCGCGCGCCGATGAGCTGGCGGAGCATCTCGCTCGTCATCTGCGCCGGGCTGACGGGGTTTCCGCCGAAGCGGTCGGCCGCGAGGCTGCGCTGCACGTCGGCGACCGCACGGGCTCTCGACGCGAGCGGCGCCGCGGCGATTACCGAGCGCATCGAGTCGAGCGTCGCGCGGTGGGCGGCAGAGTCGGCGGACGTGGGCTCGATTGGCAGCACCGTCGCGCCGATCAGGCGCGCGGGCGCCGCCCAGTAGTCGTTCGTGTGCGCATCGTACCAGGCGCGAGCCTCCTCGAGGCTCACCGGCACCTGACTCTCGTCGATCGTCGAGTGCAGCACGCGGACGAACGAGCCGACGATGCGCGTCTTCTCGGCGAAGTACCGGTTGCGGATCTTCTTCTCGTCGAGCGGCTTGTCCGCCACGAGCGCGTCGGTGACGCGACGGCGGTTCTCGCGCGACTGAACGTAGAGGATGACCTTCTCGAGGTCGGCCTTCCACTGCCGCACGAGCGAGTCGCGCTCGACCGAGGCGTCGAGCACGCGGATGATCTGCGACGGATCGCGAATGACCATCTCGAAGACATCCCGCCGGAAGCGGCCGCGCGAATCGACGAACGGCGCGCGCATGAACTCCGGAGGATCCTTCAGCAGCATCTTCAACGCGTCCTCGCGGCTGACCGCGAGGCGCCGCCGAACGGCCTCCTGCCGGACGAGCTCGTCGTCGACGAGTCCGAGCATGATCGTGTCGCCGATCAGCTCGTCGACGGCGACGCGCACGCCGGCGCGACGCTGGAACCGCATGTGATCCTCGACCGCGTCGCGGTACTGATCGAGCGGGATCGGCTCGCCGTTGATGGTCGCCGCCGGCGTTCCCGCCGAACGGCGCGGCTCGCTCCTCGGCGTGCCGCGGCCGCGCTGGGCCGTCAGGTCCGGAGCGTCGAGGCACAGGAGCAGGGCGATCAGAAGCAGAGCGGTGTATCGGTATGATCGCATCGGACGAATCTTCGAGGATGTGTAAAGCACGGAACGGGATGGAGCCGCAGTCGGAGATCCCGAACGAGCGAGGAACATAGAGCGCCCGCGAGGCGCCGGGAAAGGGAAAAGCCCCCGATCGCACGTCGCGACCGAAGGGCGCAGGGACCAAACACGCCGCGGGGTCGCGAGGTTAGGTCCGTCGAACGACGAAGGCCCGGGCGAGCTGCCCGGGCCTTTCGTACTACTTGCGACGCACGCTCAGGTGCGCTGCTTGACGACCCGGGCCTTCGCGGCGAGTCGTCCGCCGACCTTCTCCTTGTAGCGCGCCATGATGCGCTTGACGTAGTCGCGCGTCTCGGCGAACGGCGGCACGCCGCGGTACTTCTCGACGTTGCCGGGTCCGGCGTTGTACGCGGCCAGTGCGAGCGTGACATCGCCCTTGAAGCGCTTGAGCATGAGCTTCAGGTAGCGGACGCCGCCGTCGAGCGACTGGTGCGGATCGTTCGGGTTGCGCACGCCCATCATCTCGGCCGTGCCCGGGATCATCTGCGTCAGACCCATCGCCGAGTCGACCGACATCGCGCCGGCGTTGAAGTTCGATTCCTGCTGCACGAGCGCGGCGATCAGGTACGGATCGATCTGGTACTTCGTGCTGATCTTCGTGATGAGATCGCGGTACGGAACTTTCCACGTGAACTCGACGATCGCGTCGGGACCCTCGACGATGAGCTCCTCGCGCGAGCGGTACGAGCGCTCCTGCACCGACACCGAGGTCTTGTTCGAGAACGTCGCCGCGGCCTTCTTCTTGGCGGCGTTCTGCGTCGGGTTCCAGATCATGACCGAGACCATCGTGTTGCCGATGCGGCGCACCGCGCGGGCGACCGTGAGGGTATCGGGCTCGCCGATGCCGGCGAGCAGCGTCCGATGCACGACGAACTCGAAACCGAAGCGGCGGGTGTACCAGCCGACGAGGGCCTCGACCGTCGAGTCGCTCGAGAAGCTCTGCGCGAACGTCGGGGCGATGAGCTTCGGAAGCGTCGGCTTCCGCGACTCGGCGCGACCCTTCATGTTGTACGGCGAGGCGACGGCGGCGCGACGGCCGGCGACCGGAATGATTCTCAGCAGACTGTCGTCGGGAAGCCGGTCGAGATGCGCGAACGTGACGTAGTCCAGCGCCTGCCACTCGCGGGCGATCGCCTTGGCGTAGTCACGGTTGACGCGCTGGGCCGCCTCCGCCTCGGCGCGGCGGCGTGCCTCCTCGGCGTGCTTCGCCTCCTCGGCCTCGAGACGTGCCGTCTCCTCGGCGCGGCGGCGCGCCTCCTCGGCGGCGGCACGCTCTGCGGCCGCGCGCTCTGCCGCGGCGGCGCGCTCGGCTGCGACCCGCGCGATCGAATCGGCGGCGTGCTTCTGCGTGCTGTCGGACTGGAGATAGCCGGGCTTCGGATCGTCCTGCGTCTGTGCCGCGACGGGCTGCCCGAAAAGGGCCGCCGCAGCGATCGCAAGCGCCGCGGTACGAAGTCTGAGCGTCATCGGGTGCAATCAGTACTGAAGAGTTGCTGGACGGAGTGAGTGACGTCCGCAGCGACAATTTTAGTGCCCGCACCGGCCGAGGGGACGCGGAGCGCCGGTGAGCGGGACGGACAAACTACACGCGGCCATCGCAACGGCCAAACCCCTCAGGAGTCTCCGATTCGTCCCCTCGGCGCCGCCAGGGCCGTTCGGGGCCGCGCCGCGGGAGCGCTTTTCCCGACCCGGGGACCTATCTTGCCGTCCCCACTTATCCGGTGCCGAATGGAAACGAACGCGTGGATCGACCGACTTTACGACGATGACTCGATCACCGACGGCCTCGCCGACCCGGAGGCCGAACAGGTGATGAGCTGGGCCGAGAACCATCTCGCGACCTGCGAGAGCGAACAGGATGCGCTCCACCTGTTCAACGACATCCGCCTGCTCAGTCGCTACGTCCAGGAGGGAGGGAGCTTCGACCACCTGTTCACGGCACTCCGCGCGAGCGCGCTGCAGGTGCCGGTCGCCGGCGTGCCGGCTCCCGGCGAGCTCGACGCCGGCACCGAGACGATCTATCCGCCCGAGAGCTGAACGCATGCCCGAGCTTCTCGTCTCTTCGCTCGACATCACCGCGCTGCTCGAGTACAGCCGTCTGCTCAACAGCGTCGACGACGTCGAGGTGATCCACGGCAACGTGCTCCTGTCGCTGATGGGGAAGCTCGGCCTCGGACGCGCCGCCGTCGCGGTGCCGATCGGCGACGGGCGCTTCCGCGTCACCGAGACGAAGGGACCGGCCGCGGCGCTCGCCGGCAGCGAGATCGAGTGGCGCTGCGCGGCCGGCACGGCGCTCGTGCCGGTCGACCGTCTCGAGAGCGACCAGACGCGCGCGCTGCTCGAGTCCGCCGCGATCGAGCGGGTCATGGAAGTCTCCTTCGGCGGCACGCACCTGATGCTCGTGCTGCTCGGTCGTCCGTTGGTCGGCCGCGAGCTCGGGCAGGACGAGGTCAACTACGCGCTGCTCATCGGCGCAATTGCCGCGGCGGCGCTCGACGGCTGTCGCGTCCGCGCGTCGCTGCGCCGGGTCAACCGCCGGCTCGAGCGTCAGGTACACCGCCTGCGCTCGCTCTTCGAGGCCAGCAGCGCGTTCAACACCCTGCTCGACCGCGGCTCGATCCTCCGCCTGCTCGGCTTCACGCTCATGGGCGAGATGGCGATCGGCCGCTTCGCCGTCGCGATCAGAAGCGGCGACGGCCTGCGCACGGTGCTCAACCGGTTCCACGAGGAGATCCCCTCCGAGGCCCTCGAGTACCTCGCGCGCGAGGCGCCGATGATCGTCGAGCTCGCCGAGGGCGAGCCGCACGAGGGAGTGCGCGCCGATCTTCACGCGCGCGGCGTGCGGGCGTCGATCCCGATGGAGGTGCAGGGCGAGGTGCGCGGAGTGCTCCTGGCCGGCGCCCCGCTTCAGCGCGCGATCGACGAAGAGGACATCGAGTACCTCTGCTCGCTCGCGAACCTCGCGGTGACGTCGCTCGAGAATGCGCGGCTGCTCGAGGAGATGATCGAGAAGAAGAGGATGGAGGAGGATCTCCGCATCGCCGCCGAGATCCAGCGGGGGCTGCTTCCGGAGACCTTGCCGACGCTTGCCGGCTACGAGATCGCCGCACGGACGATCCCCTCGCAGCAGGTCGGGGGCGACTGCTACGACGTGATCGGGCTCGACGGTGGACGCGTGCTCGTCTCGATCGCCGACGTCTCGGGCAAGGGCACGCCCGCGTCGCTGCTGATGGCCAACGTCCAGGCGGCGCTGCGGACGCTGGCGAAGATCGATCTGCCGCTGCCGGATCTCGTCAGCCGCATCAACGACGTGATCTATCAGAACACGGCCGTCGACAAGTTCATTACGGCGTTCTTCGGCATCCTCGATCCCGCGACCGGAGAGTTCGCCTACGTCAACGCGGGACACAACCATCCCTATCTGTTCAACGAGGGCGGGGTGGTGCCGCTGGATTCGGGGGGATTGATCCTCGGCGTCATGCCGACGACGTTCCCCTACGAGGAGGGCAGGGTCCGTATGGAGCCGGGCGATCTGCTCGTGCTCTACACCGACGGGGTCAGCGAGTGTCTCGATCCGGATCGCCAGGAGTACGGAGACGATCGCCTGCAGTCGCTCTTCCTGGGAACGCGCGAGATCGGCGCCGAGGAGGCGATCGAGCTCACGAGCGAGGATCTGCGCCGCTTCGCCAGGGGCGCGCAGCAGTCCGACGACATCACGCTCGTCGTCCTTCGCAGGACGCGGTGAATGGTGTTGCGCGGCTAACGCGACGACGGGATTTTCGTTTTGTCGAGGAATCCCCTGACCGTACTTTCCCATCCCCGTACTGACGTCCAGTCCACGGAACGCCCCCCATGACCATAGGCCAGCGACTGAGAGCAGCGCGCGAGGACCACGCCATCACGATCGATGACGTTGCCCGCCGCACCAACATCCGTCCGCGATTTCTCCAGGCGATCGAAGAGGATGATCTGGCGACGATCCCGTCGTCGCACCAGCGCCTGTTCGTGCGCGAGTTCGCGAAGGTCGTCGGGCTCGCGCCCGAGGAGATTCTCGCCGAGCTTCCCGAAGTCTCGCCCGCGGTCGTCGCGCCCGAAGTCACGACACGCGAGGCCGCGCCGTTCCGCAGCGAGGCCTCCGAGACCGACCGCCGCGAATACCGTGAGATCCTCCGAAACCTCTCGAACACGGGAGGCCGTCTCGCCACGATGACGCGCAATCCCGCGTTCATGCTCATCGGCGCGGCGACGGTGCTGTTGCTGGCGGTGGCGGTCTACTACTTCCTGACCGGCGACGACGCGTCGGAAGCGCGAGCCGCGGCGATCGGCGCCGACAGCCTCGCGCCGACCGAGATCCTCTCCGGCGGCGAGGTCGATACCTCCGCGACCGCAACGCCGGCGATCGACGTCGGCAGCGGTGACAGCCTGACGCTCGAGGGCAGGGCGACGGCGAAAGTGTGGTACACGATCGTGATGGACGGCAAGCGCAGCGAGACCGGCACGCTCGACAGCGGTGCGGTCAAGACGTGGCGCGCGTTCGAGCTCTTCAAGGTCTCGCTCGGCAACGCCGGCGGACTGCAGCTCTCGCTCAACGAGCGCGCGATCGGGACGCTCGGACCGGCCTCGTCGGTGGTGCGCAGCCGGATCATCGACAAGGACGGCATCCGCACCGGTCCGGCGCGCAGGCCGACGAGCACCGTCGTCACCGAGCCGGCGAAGCCCGCGACGCGCCGCGCGATCGCGCGCACCGGCGGCACCAGCGTCCGCCCGCGTGCAGCGCGCACGAAGCGTGCGGAGCCGATGAAGGAGATCATGACGACGCAGATCCGCTAGCGGATTCCCCGGCGCCTACGGCACGAGGTCGATCCGCACCGAGTCCGCGACATACGAAAACGCGCCCAGGCTCTTCGTGGCGTTGTCGAACGTCGCGGCGACGTCGTAGCGGCCGCGGTACAGGACGAACGTCAGGTAGCCATCCTCCTGGCGGATGAGCCCCGCGAGGTTGCGTCCCGGGAACGTGAACTCTCCGATGTCCTCGACCGCGAGCGCCTGCAGCGGCGGCGCGACCAGCGTCGGCGCGGCGACGCTCGGACGCCAGCTCACGTAGATGAACACACGCGTCTGCGGCAGCACACCGGTCCAGCGCAGCTTCAGAGAATCCCCCGCGTCGAGGCTCGCGATCGAGACGTCACGGCCGCTCGACAGCGTGATGCTGCCGAAGCTTGGCGGCATCGAGACCGCCGCCTGCACCGATTCGCCGGTCGTCCACCCCGCCAGCCACCGCACCTGCCGGTCGACCGAAAACACCGCCGGAGCGGTCGTGTCGAGCTCGTAGTGCGCCGGAGGAGAGTTTTGCAGGAACGGGAGCGCGACGCCGTTCGCGCTGAGGCCGTTGATCGGCTTCGCGGTGCCGTCGATCGAGAACAGGCCGAGGCCGCGGAAGTGGCGTCGCGGCGGCATCTCGCCGCTGTAGCGGCTTGCGCCGATCTCGCCGGCGACGACGACGCCGGTTGCCGTATCACCACCGATCGCCGTCGTGTTCGAGATCAGCGTGCTCAACAGACCCGTGTTGACGCCACCGAAGGCGCCGCGCGGCAGATCGTCGTACGAGGTCGGGTCGTCGCCGCAGCCGGCGATCGTCAGGAGCGTCGCGAATGTCGCGGCCACACGGGACACGCGAGCGAGTCGCGGCGGCGCGAGCTGCGCGGATGCAAAACGGGCGAGAAAAGGACGTGGCACGGTGCGGTCTCCTGGAGACGGGGTGAACGGGACATGACTGGTCTGATCCGCGGGGCGGCGGGAGTAACTTAAAATATGGCAAAACAGCGAGTCCGATTTACCTGCAGCGCCTGCGGCGCGACCTCTCCACGCTGGCAGGGGCGCTGTCCACACTGCGACGCGTGGGAGAGCTTCGTCGAGGAGGTCATCGCCGCGCCCGTCGCCGCGAAGCGGGGCGACCGGGCGGCGGTGCGCGGGACGGCGGCGGAGGTGGTGCGGCTCGACGAGGTGACGGTCGCGAGCGAGCCGAGGATCCTCACGGGCATCCGCGAGCTCGACCGCGTGCTCGGCGGGGGCATCGTGCCCGGCACGTTCATCCTCGTCGGCGGCGATCCCGGCGTCGGTAAGTCGACGCTGATGGCGCAGATGTGCGCGGGACTCGGCGATCGGACCATCCTCTACATCACCGGCGAGGAATCGCTGCGTCAGATCAAGCTCCGCGCCGACCGACTCGGCGTCGCCGGCGGCGCGCTGTACCTGCTGGCGGAGACGAACCTCGAGACGATGCTCGCCTCGATCCGCGCGAACTCGCCGGAGATCGTGATCGTCGACTCGATCCAGACGGTCTACGATCCGGCGATCGAGTCGGCGCCGGGATCGGTCGGGCAGGTGCGCGAGTGCGCCGCGACCCTGATGCAGTTCGCGAAGTCGAGCGGCATCGCAATCTTCATCGTGGGACACGTGACCAAGGAGGGATCGATCGCCGGACCGAAGGTGCTCGAGCACATGGTCGACACGGTGCTGCAGTTCGAAGGGGAGCGCACGCACATCTACAGGATTCTGCGCACGACGAAGAATCGCTACGGCTCGACGAACGAGATCGGCGTCTTCGAGATGGCCGAGGCGGGTCTCGTGGAGGTGACCAATCCGAGCGCGCTCTTCCTGTCCGAGCGCAGCTACGGCGCAAGCGGGTCGGTGATCGCGGCGACGCTCGAAGGGACGCGGCCGATTCTGGTCGAGGCCCAGGCGCTCGTCACGCAGGCGAGCTACGGCGTGCCGCAGCGCTCGGCGACCGGCTTCGATTACAAGCGTCTGCAGATGCTCCTGGCCGTGCTCGAGAAGCGCCTCGGCCTGCCGCTGGGGCAGCGCGACGTCTTCGTCAACATAGCAGGCGGCGTGCGCATCGACGATCCCGCGGTCGACCTCGCGGTCGCCGGGGCGATCGTCTCGTCGTTCCGGGACATCCCGGCCGACTCGGGGACGGTCGTCGTCGGCGAGATCGGGCTCGGCGGCGAGATCCGCGCGATCGCGCAGATCGAGCAGCGCATCTCCGAGGCCGCGAAGCTCGGCTTCAAGACGATCGTCCTGCCGGGTTCGAACATGAAGAAGGCGCCGAAGCGCAGTGACATCGAGCTGCGCGACGTCGGAACGATCCAGCAGGGCATCGCGGCGTTGCTGTAGAGCGACCCCGTTGGGCATCGCGGGGCTGCTGTAGAGCGAGCCGCTGGGCATCGCGGCGTTGCTGTAGCGGGGCCTCCGTATCTTGTCGTCTTTTTCAGATCGCCGTCATGTCAGACCTGCAGCGTCGCATCGAAGAGCTCTTTCCGCTTCCCGTCGCCGAGCTTCCGATCGAGGAGGCCAATGCGTTGTTCAGTGACCTGAAGCGCGCGCTCAATCGCGGCGAGGTCCGATCGGCCGAGCCCGACGGGAGCGGCGGATGGCGGGTGAACTCGTGGGTGAAGCAGGGCATCCTGCTCGGCTTCCGCGCCGGGCGACTCGCCGAGGCGACCATCGGCGGATTCCAGTTCTTCGACAAGGAGAACCTGCCGCTGCGCACGCTGACGCTCGAGGACAACGTCCGGCTGGTACCCGGCGGATCGTCGATTCGCGATGGCGCGTACGTTGCGCCGGGAACGATCTGCATGCCGCCGATGTACATCAACATCGGCTCCTACATCGACGAAGGGAGCATGATCGATTCCCACGCGCTCGTCGGCACGTGCGCGCAGATCGGCAGGGGTGTTCACGTCAGCGCGGCCGCGCAGATCGGCGGGGTACTCGAGCCGGTGGGAGCCAATCCGGTGATCATCGAGGACAACGTTCTCGTCGGCGGCAACTGCGGCGTCTACGAGGGAACGATCGTCCGTCGTCGGGCCGTGCTCGCATCCGGCGTCGTGCTCACCGCCTCGTCGCGCGTCTACGACGTCGTCAACGAGCGCATCATCGCCGGCGCCGAAGGTCGACCGCTCGAGATCCCCGAGGGCGCCGTCGTCGTCAACGGCGCGCGCCGGATCGCCGGAGCGTTCGCCGAAGACCACGGCCTCGCCGTCGCCGCGCCGATCATCGTCAAGTACCGCGACGAACGGACGGATGCGAAGACGGCATTGGAGGCGGCGTTGCGATAGGGGTTAAATGTTAGATGTCAGAGGTTAGATGTCACAAGGCTGGGGGGTGGGCGTTTGGGGGGTGTGGCAT
>DATLHO010000018.1:0-18412 GCA_035539855.1 Kapaibacterium sp. (SeqCode)
GCTCGGCGACCGCGGCGCGGCTCGCCGGGGTGCTGCTCGAGGAGATCCAGCGGCGTGGAATCCGAATCGCGGGGCTCCGTGTGGCCGAGGAGCCGACGGGCAACGCGGCGCACAAAAGTTCACGGCGGCGATTGGGACTCCAGAGACCTGGCGCGCGGCAGTCTAGTTCCCGTTGCCCGCGTACGGCTGCTCGACGACCACCCGCACGGCGCCGGCCAGCGCTCCTTCGGAGGACGCCGCGTTGCCCGTCGGCTCCTCGGCCACACGGAGCCCCGCGATTCGGATTCCACGCCGCTGGATCTCCTCGAGCAGCACCCCGGCGAGCCGCGCCGCGGTCGCCGAGCCGCGCGCCTGGACGGACTGCTCGAGGCGGTTGATGGTGACGACGGCGCCGTCGGCGATCGTCGCGGCGATCGTCCGCGCCCGCGCGACGGGATTCTCTCCGGCGGCGACGACCGTCTCGCGCCGCTCGCGCTCGATCGGTCCGTGCGCGGCGAGCTCGCGCAGCGCGAGCGTGTCGCTCGCGAGTGCCCGCTCGCCGGCGGAGTCGACCACGGCGAGCTCGGCGATCACCGGGAGCAGTCCGCCGGAAAGGGTGACGTCGGCGCTGAGGATCGAGTCGCCGTCGCCATCGGTGGCACGCGCGAGGACGCGACCGCCCTGGCGCAGCGTGATCTCCCAGTATCGCACACCCGCGGGCGCGTCGATCGTGTGACGCAGCGCGACGCGCGGCGCGCTGTAGCTGCGCGTGAGCCAGCGCGTGACGATCGGCTCCGACAACGCGGGCTCCAGCGCGACGCGCACCTCGGGCGTCGTCGACTCGTCGCGGGCGATCCGGATGCGTGCCGAGTCGATGCCCCAGACCGACTGCAGGTACGCGCGCACCGCGCGGGCGCGGTTCGCCGCAAGCGGGCGATCCTCGCCGGGGCTGCGCCCTGCGTAGAGCGTCGCGGTCGCAGTCGGTGCCTCGCGCAGGCGCAGGGCGGCGACGTCGAGCGCGCGCGACTGCAGCTCGGAGGGCGTCATCCGCGCCAGGCTGTCGATCGTCATGCGCGCGGCGCTCGCGGCCGTCGCGGTTGCGGCGAACCGGTCGCTTCCGGACTCGAAGCGGACGATCGGAGCGAAGGGGATCTCCAGCCGTTCGATCGTTCCCCGGCTCGAGACCTTCGCGTCGTCGGCGAGGCGCAGCTCGATCGATGCCTGCGGAGCGCGCGGCCGAGACGTCTCAGCCCGCGGCGTATCGACCGCAGGCGAGACCAGCGCGATCGGAGCAGGCGTGGATGGCACCGGAGCGATCGCCAGCAGCACGCCGGCGCCCAGCGAGCGCCGCAGGCCGAGATCGGATGCCAGCGACGTCACGTCGAGCCGGCCATAGAGCTCCGGCCGCACCTCGAGCGCAGACCCGATCGCGACGCTCGCGCCGATCGACGCGAGCATCCCGAAGCGCAGTCGCGCGCTGCCGAGCGATTCGCCGGTGCGCGTCGTGCGCGAGGTCGAGCCGTCGTCGTAGGTGAAATCTTCCGGCAACTCGATGTACTCGGTCTGGATGAAGCCCGACGTAACGCGGTAGCTCGTCCAGGGACCGACGCCGGCGTAGACATCGCCCAGGTCGATCAGCAGCGGCACGTCGAGCTGCACGACGCTGAGCGTCGAGTAGACATCGTACTTGCGCGTGGAGATCGGTGCGGAGGCAGTGGGATCGTCGACGCGGAAGGTGTCGGAAGTGAAGCGGCCATCGGAGATCGCGAGGGCAAGTCGGGGAGAGAGCAGCAGCGGGCGCGGCAGCAGGCTGTCGCTCTCGAAGGCGGCGCCGAAGCGCAGCGTGTGGTTCTCCGAGGAGCCCGAGCCCGAGCCCTCGTTCTCGTAGGTGTTGACCAGGCCCGCCGTGCGGTCGACGGTCAGCGGCACTCCGAACTCGTAGCCCGCCACCGGCACGATTCGCGCGCACGCGCCGAGCAGCGCAAGCGCCGGCAGCGCCAGTGCGAGCCCCGGCAGATGGCGCCGTCTCGTGGGGTAGCGAGGGATCATGCGCGCAAGATAATCGCGCGCCACGATCACACGACGCTCCGATCACGAAAGAGAATGCCGGAGCCGAGGACAAAGCCCCGACCCCGGCATCGATGTGTTCGGTCGCGATGCCCGTTAGAACGGGCGGTAGTACAGCGTCGCGGTCGGTGCGAACAGGATAAGCCGGTCCGGTCCGTGCCGGTACTCGACGACGTTCGGCAGCACCGCGAAGTAGCGCTCCTCGAACCGCTCCAGGCAGGCGCGCTCGGTGCTGCTGAACTCGGGGATGGTGATCCTGCCGCCGGGAGCCAGCGTGTACGCGCCCTCGTAGGTGTTGCACAGGCTGATCCCCTCGAAGTCGCGATCACGGAAGCTGAGCTTTACCATGCCGTTGGGGACCGCCTCGACGCCGCCGCGCGCGGCGATGTGCTCGAGCCGCCAGCTCGTGCCGACGAGGGGATTGCCCATCTGCCGGCCGCGCTCGTAGTAGAGCGTCGCGCCCTCGGCCGTGATGATCCAGAGCTCGGCCTCGGTCGCCTCGTAGCGCGCCGCGTTCTTGAGCAGGCGCAGGTAGCGCTCCTCGAGCGGACGCGCGGAGCAGGTGATGCCGCCGTCGGAGAGCGAGCCGATCGAGAGCTTGCGTCCATCGCTCGAGTAGGTGCCGAGGTAGCGGCTGCAGGGTCCTAGGCCCGAGAACTCGCCCTGCAGACCGAAGGCGATCGACACGCCGGCGGACATGCCGATCTCGATCGTGTCCTGACCGTCGGCGATCTTTCGCAGACGCCACTCGCGCCCGGCGATCGGTCCGTTGCGCACCGTGTCGTCGGGCACGTGCGGGATGTAGTGAAGCGTTCCGCCGTCGTGGCGGATCCGCAGCGTCTTCTCGGTCGAGTAGTATGAGTGCGCATTGTCGAGCGCCGTGAAGTAGCGCGCTTCGCGCTCGGCACGAGGACAGCTCTCGTTCGAGCTCTCGAGATCCTCGAAGTCGATCGCGATCGAGTCGATCGTATAGAGAGCGGAGTACTGGCTGCACGGACCCTTGCCCGAGGCGCGCGTGCCGAGCGTGAGCGTGACCCAGGGCGCCTCGACGAGCGTATCGATCACGCCGCCGGCCTCGATTTTCACGAGGCGCCACGTGCGGCCGGCGGGGTCGACGTTCTTCGGCGTCGTGTCGATCGTCGCGCTCGAGCGGCCGTACGTGAGGACGGTGCTGCCTCCAGCGGCGTAAAGCTTCAGCGTCGTGGCCGTCGCGGCATGCCCGGTGACGCCGCGAAGTCCGTCGAGATAGCGGGCCTGCAGGTCTGCCTGGTCGCACGGCGAGTCGCCGCTCTCGAGCGCGGTGATGGTCATCGCAGCGCCGTCGATCGCGTACGACCCGCTGTAGCGGTTACACGGTCCGTTGCCGGCGAACGTCGTCGAGTCGAAGCGCAGAAGAATCGCCATCGCGGCATCGATGCGCTCGGTCTGTCCGTTGCGCTCGATCGACTCGAGCCGCCAGGTCGACGCGATGATCGACGTCGGCGTCGGATCGTTGCCGCCCGACGGCATCGTATCGTCGCAGGCCATGGCGGCGAGCGCGATAAGAACCGAAAAAAGAAGTACGGCGCGATTCATCGAAGGCTCCAGTGGATTGCGTGCGGTCCGGGCTCGGGGCGCCGGAGGTCTTCAGAGGGACGCGCGGGCGCCGGAGAACCTGACGGTGGCGCGCTCGGGTCGATGGCGCGATTTTCACCGGGAACGGCCGCTGAGGTGACGAATTGTGCGTTCGCGTTTCCTACTCCTGCTCCCCTGTCAGGAACCAACTCCTCCGTCCGTCATGCATACGAAACGCGATCCGGACCCCAACGCTTCATTCATGAGCCAGAACGCAGCCGTCCCGTCGACGAGTGTCTGCGACGAGGACGCCCAGGCGGCCTCGTCGAGCGCCGCCTCGCGAGACGACGCGGCGCTCTTCGAAGCGTTCATCGGCGGCGACGACCGGGCGTTCCTGGAGCTCTACAAGCGGCACAACCCGCGATTGCTGCTCTACACGCTCAAGATACTTGGAGATCGGCCACGCGCCGAGGACGTGACGCAGGAATCGTGGGAGAGGATGATCACGATGCGGGGCAGCGGACAGCCGTTGCGCAATCCGATGGGATTCCTTCTTCGCGTCGCCCGTAACCTCTGCATCGACGCGATGCGCGCACGGCGGCATCATGTCGCGCTCGACGACCTTCACGAGGCGTCGCACCCGAAGGTCTCGCCGGAGCCGCTGTCGGAGCTCGAGTCGCTCGCGCTCGAATCGCTCGAGCAACTGCCGTTCGAGCAGCGAGAAGTGCTGGTGTTGAATTATTACTGCGGGTATCGTTTCGAGGAGATCGCGACGATGCTCGGACGGACACCCGAAGCGGTCTGGGCCCGCGCCTCACGCGGCCGCGCCCGGCTCCGCCAGATCGTTTCCGATGCGCTTGCCAACGAAGAGAAGAGACGAGAGAACCGATGATCGCCGATGACCTCCAGCAAACCCTCGAGCGCTATCTCTCCGGAGCGATGAGCCCCGACGAGTCCCGCTCGTTCCTTGCCCGCGCCGATGTCGACCAGGAGCTCCGGCGCCTGCTCGAGGCCGAGCGGGTGATCACCGGCGCCGTCGCCCGCGACCTCGCGGCGACCGCTCCGGCTGCGATCGTGCCGGGAGAGGGACTGCGTGCGGCGCTCGAGCTGAGCCGCACGGGAGCGGCGTCGGCCGCTGGCTCGTGGATGACCCTGAAGGTCGCCGCGATCGGCGTCGCGATCGGCCTGGCCGGTCTCGTCGGCGGAAGTCTCTTCGTCGCGCCGATGATTGAGGGCGACACTGCGAAGCCGGCGCAGCGGACGATCGCACCGCCGAGCGTCGAGACACCGGCGGCCATGCCGCAGCCAGGCGTCGAAACCGATGCATCGGCGATGACGAACCCGTCGGACAGCCGACAGGATGCCGCGGCGACCTCGACCGGCGCCGCGACGCGCGACATCGCTCGCGCTGCGCGGCCCGCAGATCGCTCCGGCTCCGCGACCGATCGCAACGGCGCGCGCGCCGCGACGCCGTCGGCGAGCACGCCCGCGCGGGTCGGCATCGACGCGCGCCCCGCCGAATCGCTGCCGGAGTACGACAATCAAAAGGTTCCGGTCGAGTTCGAGGTCAAGAAGAACAAGTGATGGATTCAGGGCACTGACCAGATATGGGCACAGAGAGCGCAGCCCCGCCGGCACTTGTCGACGGGGCTGTGCATTTGGTATCGGTCGGTCGCGACTGCAACCGCGGCGGCCTTCGCGGGGTAGCCGGGGGAGTGCTCACGTGCGTCACGACGACGTATCTTGCGCCACCCACCCCGAACCTTCAGACCCGATGAAGACCATGAGACCTTCTGTACGAATCCTCCTGCCCCTCGTCATGCTCGTCGGCGGCTGCGCAACGCTCGGCGGCGGCGACATCACGACGATGCGCGCGGTCGCGCAGGGACGCTATGACGCGATCACGACCGCCTCGCTCGTTCTCGACCGGCTCATCGCCCAGCCCGCCCCGTCGAATCTCACGCCGACCCAGCGCGTGGCGTGGGACGCACAGACCAACTGGCTGACGCGCACGAAGTCGCGCCTGCTGTCGCTCAACACGAACCTTCGTCGCGTGCTCGACTCGCCGCACCCGAGCGGCACCGGCATCGACGGCGTGCTCGAGGGCGCCCAGCTCGCCAGTGACTACGCGCGCGTCGGAGAGGACTTCGCCGCGCTGATGGCGGAGCTGACGGTCGAGCGGGAGGAGGACGAGAGGAGGGTGGCCGAGGCCGAAGGGATGGCTGCGCGAGCATCCGACTCGACGCGCGCCGACTCCTTGCGTCGCTCCGGCGGCATCGCTCTGTCGACGCCGCTGAAGGCTCGGCACGACGCCGCGAGCGAGGCGCTGTCGTCGGTCTCCTGAGCGGTTATCGCGAGGAAATGGCGGCGTCCGGGGCAACCTGGGCGCCGCTTTCGATGTCGGCGAGAATCGTCCGCCACGTCTCGGCATACGGGCTTTCCATCCCCTCGAGCGCCTCGACGGCGGTGCGGATGATGCGCACCGCGGAGTCGAGCAGTCCGGCGCGCTCGGCCTCACCGGCGGTGCGCGCCTCGATGGCGTCGGCGTGACCGCGACCGGCCTCGGCCATCGCGACGAGGAACGGCGAGCCGATTGCGGTAGCGATCGCGCACGCCTCGACGGCGTGATGCCGCGCCTCGGCCGCGCGTCCGGCGCTCGCGTGAACATCGGCGAGGTTGATGTGCGCGATCGCCATCCCCTCGCGATCCTGCGTCTCGCCATGGAGCTCGAGCGAGCGCGTGAAGTTCTCGAGCGCCGCCGGAAGATCCCTCGCCGCCAGTCGCACCTCTCCGATCGTGCTGTATGCCGACGCTTCGGTCCGGCGGTCGCCGATGCGTTGCGCGATCGCGAGGGCCTGCTCGGTGTATGATTGGGCCGCGTCGAGCTGACCGTCGTGCAGGGCGAGGATGCCGAGGTTGATGAGCACGGCGTTCTCGTGGATGACGTCGCCGGCGGCGGTGAACGCGCCGAGCGCCCGCTCGAGCAATCCGCGCGCGCGCTCGAACTCGCCGACGCGCATGTCGAGCACGCCCATGTTCAGCGTCGCCTGCGCCTCGCCGAGGCGCTCGCCGAGCTCGCGCAGCGTCGCGATGCTCTGCCCGATGTGATCGCGCGCCCGGGCGTAATCGCCGATCGAGTCGTAGACGCTCCCGAGATTGTCGTGCGCCGCGGCCTGCTCGTAGCGCAGTCCCGCGGCCTCGGCGTGCGCGAGACTGGCGCGATACTCCTCGAGCGCCGCCTCGAACTCAGAGCGGCTGACCATCGCGTTGCCGAGCGTCGCGCGGCCCTGCACCCGTCCCCGCGCGTAGTCGATGGTCTCGGCCATCGTCGTGGCCTCGAGGGCGCGTCGTCCGGCCTCCACCGAATCCCCCGTCTTCAGGATCGTGCGCGCCGCGCTGTTGATCGCATCGACGACGCCCGTGCTGTCGCCGGCGGCATCGAACGCCTCGCGCGCGCGGTCGCTGTCGCCGATCGACTCGGCGAAGCGGGCGCACGTGCGCAGCACGTCGGCGCGATGCAGGTGCGCGATGCCGCGCAGCCGGTCGAGCTCGGCGCGCTTCGCGCCGGCGCCGGCGGCGACCTCGAGCGATGCAAGCGCATCGTCGATCATGCGGAGCGATTCCTCTGCCGCGTACTCGTGCCACGCCGCTTTTGCGCCGTCGAGCAGCACCTCGGCGGCGAGCCGGTGCTGGCCGAGCACGCGCGCGTGCACGGCGATGCGCGCGGCGATGCCCTCGATGTTGGCTCCCTCCGAGCGCGCGATCTCCCACTCCTCCTTCAGCACGTCGAGCACCGCCTCGTGCAGTAGCTCGCGCTCCTCCTCGCCGAGATCCTCGTACATCGCCTTGTGCAGCAGCGCGTGGCCGAACTGGAATGCCGAGGTCTCGCGCGAGTAGATGCGCTGCTTGCCGAGCGCGCGGATGATCCGGTGCGACTCCTCGAGTAACCGCAGCCGCTGCAGCAGCTTGAGCTGCGGCAGCTCGGTGATGCGCGCGAGGATTGCCGAAGTGAACGTGTCGCCCTCGACGCTGGCGTAGCGGAGCATCTCGCGCGCGTCCTCGCTGAGGCGCCGGATGCGCTCCTTGACGACCGCCGCGGCCGAGCCGGGAACGCGGATCGACTCGAAGCCCTCGCGGATCGTTCCGGCGACGGGATCGATGAAGCCATCCTCCTCGAGCGTGTGCAGGAACTGCGCGATGAACAGCGCGTTGCCCGAGCTCACGCGGGCGATCCACTCCTCGAACGCGTCGTTGTTCTGATAGCTTGGATAGCGCTGGTGCAGCAGCGCGTCGAGGTCGAGCGCGGTCATTCTCGGCACGTCGATGTCGAGCGCGAGGTCGTAGCGCTCGAGCTCGTTGCGGATGTGCAGCAGCGGGTGCCCCTCGCCGCCGCGCGAGCTCGCAGCGTCGTCGGGACGGTAGGCGACGATGAAGAGGACCGGAAGGCCGTGCAACTGGCGGGCGGCGGCGAACAGGAGATTCGTCGAGGCGGTGTCGGCCCAGTGCGCGTCGTCGATCATGAGCACGAGCGGACCGCGCTCGGCAAGCTTCGTCAGGAAGTTGACGTACTGCTGGAAGATCTGCTGCTGGCTCGCGGCCGACGCGGGGGCGGCATCCTTGCCCATGTGCGAGCGCACGATCTTCGTCGTGTCCGCGAGCGACTCGATGACGTCACCGACGACGGGGATCACGCGCACCCACGCCAGGGCGAGCTCGCCGACGAGCTTCGTCGTCTCGTGCCGGCGCTCCGGCTGCGCGGTGACGAGCGAGGCCATGATCTCGCCCCACGGCTGCAGCGACTCGACCTCGCCGATGTCCTGTCCGGCCAGCGGCGTCGAGCACTCGGCGAGCGCGACCACCGGCGGCGTGCGCCGGGCCGCGCACTCGCGGCGTACCGCCGCGAGCAGCGTGCTCTTGCCAATGCCGGCCTCGCCGGTGACGAACAGCACGTTCGCGGCAGTCGATGCTACGGGCGCGCCGGCGCCGGAGGCGCCGCTTCCCGGCGCGACGGCGCCGAGCGCGTCGATCGCGCTCATGATCCGCTCGAGTTGCTCGGTGCGCCCGATCATCGATGGGTGGCTCGGTCTGGGGGATTGCTCGGCGATGGCTCCCGGTTCCGGGACGACCGCAAGTAAGAGAACGACGGAGGCAAATCCAAGAATCCGAGCGAACGGGCCGCCGCCGGGTTCGCAAAACGGGCGAGGCACCGCCGGGATGTCCGGCGGTGCCTCGCTCAATCGGTGCCTGGTCGCGCGATCAGCGCTTGACCATCTCGCTCATCGTGACGACGTGCTCGTTGGTCGCGGCGTCGAAGGAGATCGAGTACTTCGTCGGCCAGTACACGCCGGTGCGCGAGTACGAGGCCGGCTGCTTGATCGCTGCGCTGAAGTTCGCCTTCGACTGCAGGTACGCCTGCGTGATCATCGGCTCGATGAACACCTGCGATCCGTTGTAGTAGCCCCAGATGAACGTCGCGTCGAACGGATGATGCGCCGCGGTATCGAACTCATGCGACGTGATGTCGACGTAGTGCAGGCCCATGAACGGGATGCCCGTGCCGTCGGTGATGTGCGCCGGCGGGATGAGCGATGCGTTCGGAACCATGTTCAGCTTCGCCGTGTCGGTCGGGCTCCATGCCATGCGCTCGGCGCGCGGGACCGTGTAGAAGTGCATGTCGAAGTGCGGAGTCGTGTAGACCTGCGCCGGCGGATGTCCGCCCGGACCCCAGTCGAGGGAGATGTCCTGCACGGCGACCTTGGCCGCGGCGCCGGCCGGAAGCGCGATCTCATAGAAATACTCTGTCGGGTCGGCGGGCATGGTCGTCGGCACGCTGTTGACCGTGGTCGCGCTGATGCGCAGGCCGATCGCCGTCGGGTTGCCGCTGGCGTCGCTCGTCATGAAGCTGCGGACGTTGCCGCCGGCGATGACCTTCGTCGCGCCGAAGACCGTCGTCTCGGCCGGCGGATTCGTCGTCGTGTCGTCGGAGCATCCGACCGCGCCGATGGCCAGGAGGCCGAGCGCAAGGGTGTAGAGAGTCGTGCGGTTGCGAATCATGGTGTTCCTCATGAACTCGATATGGTTGGGACAGAACGGGAAAATCGTGTTGCGGAAGCGTCCGGCGTGTTCGCGCGCCGGGAATGCACAAACATCGTCCGGCATCGGGGTGAGCGCGGTCACCCACATGGGTGAGCGCGGAGGGTGAAATCGAATGGTGATCGGGGGAGTACCATTCCGAGCGGAGCGCACACGACAATCCGTGCGATGGTCGCCTGATCGGAAGGAGGGGGGAGCCGGCAGCGCGGCGCCCCAATGATACGCAAGGTTAACGCACAGACGGAAGAGGCCGCGTGTTTTTCTGACGCGACCGCGATGGCGAACAACACGGCCAGCGCGAGGGCGCGGGCGAGCATGCGAGGGCGCGGGCGAGCATGCGAGGGCGCGGGCCAGCATGCGAGGGCACGGGCCCAGCGTGCAAAGGGCGCGGGCACGCGTACGTCGGTGCCGTTGGTCGCGCAGTGCGCCCTATCGAGCGATCATCAAGGGCCGCGTCTGCGTGACGCCGCCGACGGTGATGCGGTAGTAGTAGGCGCCGGGCGCGAGGCCGCCGAGGTCGACGCGGGCGCGATGCTCGCCGGCGCCGGGACGGCCCGATGCGACGAGGGCGATCTCGCGGCCGGCGACGTCGACGAGCGTCAGCCGCACCTCGCGCGACGCGAGCGCGTCGGGTATCGAGTACGGGATCACCGCCGACGTGCGCGCGGGATTCGGCGCGACCGCGCCGAGCAGTGCCGCGTCGCTCGCGCCGCCGTCGGCGACGCCGCCGATGTCCGCGGTCGCGGCGAAGACGCCGTTGCCCCACGTGGCGACCGCGACGAAGCCATCGAGCTGCCGCGTTGCGACCATGTCGACGATCGCGTTGCCGATCGTCGCGGCGCCCTCCTGGCGCCAGATCGTGTTCATGCCGTCGATGGCCGTCGTCGAGTACAGGCCGGTCGTCGTGCCGACGAAGAGCACGGGCCCGGAGGGCGTGTGCAGGAACTCCGCCCAGCGGCACGAGGGTCCGCTGCCGGTGCCGTCGGGATTCTGCTCGAGGTTGCCGGCGATCGGAGTCCACGTCGCGCCGGCGTCGTCGGTGAGGAAGAGGCTCACGACGCCGTAGTTCGAGAACACGACGACGGCGCGGCCGCCGTCGAGCGGGTCGACCGCGATGCAGTTGATGTAGGCGTTCTGCGGGAACTGCGACGAGGCGACGTCGACCGGCGCGGGCGATCCCGTGTTCGCGCCGTCGAGCCGCCACAGCCGTCCATCGGCTGTGCCGTACCAGACACGATGCGCGGGATTCTCCCATGTGCTGCTCACGGCCGAGACGTAGCCTCCGCTCTGATAGCGTGTGCGGCTGAGCGCGACCCACGTCGTCGGCTCCGCCGCCGGATCGTTCGTTCGCGCGAGCCCGCGGCCGGCGGCGTAGTAGAGCACCGAGTGGTTGGAGTGATCGAGCGTGTAGGGGTTGACGAACATCGACCCGGTGCGCGGACCGTAGAGGTAGTTCCGCTGCAGGATCCCGCCGGCGGCATCGAGCGTGTCGCGCACGAGTCCGTCGTACTGCGATGACGCAAACCGCACGCGCCCCTCGCTGCCGAACTGCGAGAACGCGCCGTCGCCGCCGACGACCCAGTCCCACGGTGCGCTCGGATCGTCGACGCGCGTGTAGAGCGTGCCGTTGTCCTGTGCGCCCGCGGAGATCTGCTGGCTTCCCGCGGTCCACGGATCGATCGCGACCGTGTAGAACTGCGTCGTGACGTAGCCGGTGTTGCGCTGCTCCCACGTCGGCGTCGGCATGTCCCAGTCGTCGCTGCGATAGACGCCGCCGTCGCTGCCGGCGTAGATGACCGACGCGTCGTCGGGATCGAAGAGCGCGATGTGCTGATCGGGATGCAGGCTCCCGTCCTCGCCGTAGTTCCAGTCGAAGCTGTATCCGCCGAGCCATTGCGTGCGCGTCGTGTCGTCGAAGCCGTTGGTCGAGACGTAGAGATTCGATCCTCCGAGCAGGACCGTAGCCGGCTGGGTCGGATGCACCGCGATGTGGAACGCGTAGCCGGAGAGGCTCGTGTAGCTCCATCCCTCGCCGAAGTCCGGGACGCTCATCGAGCGATCGTCCCACGCGCCGTCGTCGTAGCGCCAGAGGCTCAGCGACTCGACCTCGAAGATGCCGGGGATCGCCCGGCCGGCGCCGGGGGTGTGCCCGAAAAAGTAGACCACGTCCGGATCGCTCGGTGCGATCGCGATCGCCGAGCGCCGGCAACTGTCGCCCCAGCCCGACGGCGTGATCCTGTCCCAGCGCACACCATCCTCCGATCGCCAGATGCCGCGCGCATTCGATCCCTGTCCGATCGTCGCGTAGACGACGCCGTTCGGATCGACCGCGACGTCGGTGTATCCGGTCACCCCGTCGAACTCGCCGAGCGCGGTCTGCCACGTCGCGCCGCCGTCGACGCTCCGCATGATCGTCCCCATCGCCGCGGCGTAGACCTCGTCCTGCTCGAGGTTCGACGGATCGATCGCGATCCGGCTCACGAAGTCGAACGGCTGGTCGATGCGATCGGGCGTGGAGGCGACCGTCGAGGGAAGCTGGGCGAACGAGAGACCGCCGTCGGTCGACTTGAAGATGCCGTCGCCGGCATAGAGCACGTTGCCGAAGCGGGTGCTGTTGGTGCGGTACTCGCCGGTGCCGTAGTACCACGTCGAGGTATGGCCCGGACGCCTGTCCTGCGCCAGGCAGGTCGCGCTCGGAAGCTGCGCCGGGAGCGTCGTGCGTCGCCACGAAAGGCCACGATCGCTCGATCGCCACATGCCGCCGGTGACCCCGCCGGCCAGCATGACCGAGTGGTCGCTTACGTCGAACGCGAGCGCGCGCGTGCGGCCACCGACGTTCGACGGACCGCGTCCCTGCCACGAGAAGACCGGACCGGATGCGACCCTGAGCAGCGCGTCGACGTCGCGGGAGGGAAGCGTCGAGGCGAAGGCGAGCTCACGGCGGCGAATCCCCTCGGGGATCCTTCCGGTCGCCGGATCGCGCGTGCGCAGAAGCTCGCGCTCGACGCCCGCGCGGGGATCCTCCCGCTCCGGCACCGCGAGCGGACCGCGGCGCGTCGGACTGGCGGGCATGATCGCGAGAATCGTCGCGACGGTCGCGATGGCGACGGCGAACGGAAGCAGGCGTCGGATGATGGTCATGGCGGGATGAAGGTTGCGAGACGGCAGCGCTGCGGACAGCGCGGGGGTTTCCCTGGCGGAGCTCCCGAAGATAGCACACGGCCGCGATCGATGCAGCGGGGCGCCGGCGACCGGGGCGAATCGGTGCGGGGCTCCCCGAAACGGCGAACGGAGGGCGCGCCGGGACGGGCCCTCCGTTCACGTCGACTCGCGTTGCTCAGGTCGGCTCGTTGCGGTACATCCGCTCGGCGCGATCGCGGATGCCGAGGAGCATCTTGCGCTCCATCACGAAATGCGGCAGCTCGATCATCAGCGGGTAGTACGAAGCGCGGAAGCCGCGCGGCCGCTGCTCCAGCCGGAAGCGGGTGATGAACCGCGTCGCGTGCTCGTCGATCGGCCGGAGCACGAAGGACCACGTCATCGCCACGAAGCGCTCCGGCTCGGGACCACCGGGCGTGAACGGAAGCCCGGTCTGCATGTCGATCGACGCACCAACGACGAGCGCGCGCTCGTGCTCGACGCGGATGATCGGAACCGCGACGCCCTTGCCGAAAGGGATCGCGTCGCCGACGACCGGATGCTGGAACTGCGGGAGGATCTCGTCGACGGTGTGAATGTCGAGGCCGGCGAGGTTCTCGAGCCAGTCGTAGCTGTAGAACCCGCCGCGTCCGGCTCCGAGCTGCGCGATCCACGGCCAGATGTACGACGCGGGCGTCTCGATCGTGATGGCGCGTGTCGTCTCGCTCGTCGGCCGCGGGATCACGCCGTCGCCGGGCAGCGAGCTGCGCACCTCGCGCTCGCTGGCGCCCCAGCGCAATTGCCATGGGCGGACACCGAAGAGGTATCCCCATGCCGCCAGCGACCCGACGGCCGCGGCCGTGCGCAGGATCGTGCCGGCGCGAGTCTTCGACGGCCGCGTCATCGCGTCGACGGCCAGCCCGGCCGCGCTGGCTCCGAGCACGAGATCGAACGCCACCGACGGTCCCATCGTCACCGCGGCCGCGCGTAGCGCCGCCATCGCATCGTCGGGCGAGTCCTCGTCCGGCTTCGCCGGCGCGTGTCCGTTCGTGCGCTCCGTCGTCGCGCCGGCGTCCTCCGCCGGCGAGCCCAGGCTGATGTCGTCGTCGAGGTCCGGATCCCTCGGAATCCGGCGCCGCTCCGCGATCTCCTTCTCGAGCAGGCTCTCGCGTTCGATCGGCGGGGCTTCGAGTATTTCGGGTTCCATCGTCTTCCTCCAGGCGTTGTGGTCCACGAACAACCTAAGCGGGCGCTCCGGCGCTGATCCTGATCCGGATCAGGATGATGAGGGTTGTGTTGGAGAGACCCGAACCATCGGCAAGCCGCCGGAATGCTCAGTCGGCGGGCCGGGCGACTGGTCCATCCGGAGGCCATGCCCTGGCCAGCAGGACGGCCACGGCGTATCCGATAGCCGCGGCGGCGACGACGTCGCTGAGGAAGTGGGCGCCGGCGGCGAGGCGGCTGAACGCGCAGCCCGCGGCCAGCGCCCACCAGAGCGGCCGTGCCGGCGGGTAGAGGATGCCGAGCATCGCGAACGCCGCGAACGCGACGAGTGCGTGGCTGCTCGGCAGTCCCAGGCCCGCGGTCGCAAAGGTCTCCTCGGACCACGGACGGAACCGGTAGCCGTCGACCCCGGCTGCCGGCCGCTCGCGCCGCAGCAGGATCTTCAGTCCCTCGGCGACGATGCCGCCGAGCGCGGCCGAGCCGACGACGAGCCATCCCCGGCGCCGTCGCAGCTTCGCGGGGATCGAGCGCTCGGCGCCCAGAGCGACGGCGGCGGCGACGATGATCCAGAGCGGGAGGAATCCGAGCACGCGCAGCATCCGCCCGAGATCGCTCTCGGCGAGGCGGGGAAGCTGCAGGTGCTCAAAGACCCACCCATCAAGCAGGTGGGCGCCGGCGATCGCGATCGCGAAGCCCGCGGCGACGAGCAGTTTTTCCTTGTTCATTCTTCCTGATTCATTCACTAGCTTGCCTGCCGACGTCGACTGGGTCCGGTCACGTCTGCTCTCGATACGTTCTCATGGAGGTCCAACCATGATCCGTCTCACCTTCCGCATCGTCGTCACCTTCGTTCTCGTCATTGCGCGCATGTTATCGCCGCGCCCTGTCTTCGTGCGTCCTCCGGGAGTGTACGACGCGCAGTAGCGTCGTCCGACAATGAAGTGTCGATCAGCGGAGACCATTGAGGCATGATGGTCTCCGCTTCGTGTTCAGTGCAGTCATCGACGGTTTCGCGTGGTTCGTGCCTCGGATGATTGCCGGTGACGCACCAGCCGACGTATCTTCGGGCCTCTTTCAGCTCCTCCATGAACCCAGACACCGGCGGCCCCACCGACACCGGGCTCGACGCGCGCCTTCGCGTCCTTCTCGTCGACGACCACGCCGATACGCTCTCATCGCTCCGGATGCTTCTCGAGCACCGGGGCTTCGACGTGACGACCGCGAGCAACGGCTCGACGGCGATCGAGCTGGCGGCGCAGGCACGCTTCGACGTGCTCATCAGTGACATCGGCCTGCCGGACAGCTCCGGCTACGAGGTCGTCGCCGCCATTCATCGCCTCCAGCACATCCCCGCGATCGCCTTCTCCGGCTACGGAACCGACGGCGATGTCGAGCGCAGCCACAGCGCCGGCTTCGATCGTCATTTCACCAAGCCCGTCATGGTGTCGCGTCTCGTCGACGCCATCCTCGAGCTCGTCGGACTCCGCGGCAATTCGCACTAGCCCCACCGCCACACTTTCCCGCCTTTGTCCAGACAAGCCGGCGCACACGCGTGCGGCCGGAAATCGCCGCATTCCATGAGAATACGGCGAAACGGTGATTCCCAGCCGAATTCGCCGAGCGGCGCTCGTTTCGCCGGCGCGTTTGGTTGAATGCTAACTTTTGGTAACATTCTTGTGTTCGCCGGGGTCACCCCATCGAACCGACCTGTCTGCGGGCGCCTTCGTCCGTCGACCAAGCATCCCCCCCACCGACCCATCGATACCGGACCGACCGCCGAGAGCGGCCAGCGCCGCCGTGCGCCCCGCTTCCTGACGGCATGTTCCCCGACGCGTTCTCGTACTCGACGGCACTTCGTCTGCCGGGCGTGATTCATCCTCACACACCCCAAACGCCGGATCATCCACCGATCCGGGACAACAGACGCATCATGTTCAAACGCTACCTACCCTACCTACTGCTGCTTCTCGCCGGGCACCTCTCGGTTGCCCACGCGCAGAGCTACGCTCCCGTCTCCAACGTCCCCTGGAACGGGTACCTGGCCGTGAGGCTTCCCGACGGGTTCAGCTCGATCATCGGGGAGCCCGGCACGGTGCTGATCCCCGGCACCTCGACGGACGACGACGGCATCTTCACCATGCCGCTGAACATGCCGTTCTTCTTCATCGATCGCGTCTACAACGCGACCGGCGCGACCAACGGGTACAACCTGCGGGTCTCGATGAACGGGTACATCGGCTTCAACGGCTCGGCGAACACCGTGCACAACATCTCGCCGTACCTCAACTACACCACGTCGACGACCTACCCGTACTACAACCGGGTGATCATGGCGTACTGGAACGACCGCATCGGTGCGGGCGTGACCAACGGCGGCATCTACTACCAGTACGCGGGCAACGTCGGCGATCGCGTGCTGACGGTCGAATGGCGGACGCAGCAGTACGACTCGCCGCCCGAGGGGAACATCCAGGTCAAGATGTACGAGCGCACCGGCAACATCGAGTGGCACTACGGCTCGTCCGACGCCGGGCTCGGCACGCAGGGATCGGTGCTCACCTACGGCGTGACGATCGGCATCAAGAACTTCGGACAGTCGACAGGGATCCCCTCCGGTGACGATGCCGAGAAATTCCTGCTCTTCAACAACCCGGAAGTCGCGAACGTGCCGATCGCGTACACGCGTCTGTGGGTCGAGGGATCGCAGCCTGAATACCTGCGGTATCTGCTCACCGTCGACGGCGCGTACTTCCACACCGACTTCCCGCGCAAGGATGGCGCGCGCGTCTCGTTCCGTGCGTCGCGCGTGCAGAACGACGTCAGCTCCGACTCCGTCTGGTTCACGCCGACCGCCGCCGGCAACGCCTACGGTCCGGGCAGCAGTGTGACGGTCAACGCGCGGTTCTCGAATCTCGGCAACGCACTGCGCTCGAACGTGCCGGTGCAGGCCGACATCTACCTGAACAACGGCGCGACGCCGGTCGCATCGCTGATGGGCACGGCGTTCACGAGTGGACCGACTCCGGCGCTCGGCAGGTCGATCGTCACGTTCGCGACGCCGTTCGCCGCGCCGCTGAGCAACATCGTCGGCGAGTATCGCGTGCACGTCTATCCGAAGCTCACCGGCGACGAGGATGTGACCGACGACACGACGAAGGGGACGTTCTACATCGTCAAGAACAACGACGTCACGCCGTATCGCATCACCGAACCGCACTCGAACACGGCGCCGCTGTTCCAGAAGTACCCGGTGGGCGTGCCGATCGGCATCGAGGTGCGCTATCTGAACATCGGCCTGTTCACCCAGCGCGACGTGCGCGTCGGCTACCGGATCTTCAACGAGTCGGGTCAAGTAGTCAAGGAGGACAGCGCTGTCCTCGCCGGCTCGTGGCCGGCGTTGACCTTCCGCGACGTGATCTACCCGGGTTTCACGCCGACCGCGCCGGGCAGCTTCTTCCTGCAGGCGTGTCCACGCCTGGCCGGCGACGAGAACATCGCCAACGACACGCTGCCGAAGTGGCCGGCGCTCGGCAAGCCGTTCGACGTGCGCTACGAAATCGAGGTCGGCACCAACGTCAACGCGGCCCGCTCGCCGATCAACGGCGTCAACTACGCCATCGGCAAGCCGGTGAAGGTCTCCGGTACGTTCACGAACTCCGGAGTCTCCGACGCGACCAACGTCCCGGTGCGCGCGCAGATCCGCAACGCCGCGGGCACGATCGTCTATGATCGCACCGCGACGGTGCTCGACATCGTCGGCGGCAACGGCTCGACCGAGCAGCGCTTCCCCGACTTCTACCCGCAGACCGCCGGACTCTACTGCGTGACGATGTTCAGCGAGTACGCGCTGGAGCCGGTGCGATCGAACGACACGATGACGTGGTGCTTCGACGTGCGGCCGGCCCTCATCGGCACGATCCGCGTCGGCTTCGGCGAGCGCTTCGCCTCGATCCAGGAGGCACGCGACTCCGTCTTCTACTACGGTGTCGCCGGTCCGGTCGTCTTCGAGCTCACCAACGACTCGTACACGATCGCGACGAACGAGCTCTCGACGCCGGCGCTCGACCTGCGCGGGCGGATCGTCGGACTCGGACCAAACGCGCCGATCGTCTTCAGACCGAGCGCCGGCAAGACGATGGTGACGATCGCACTGCGCTCGCTCTCGGGCATCGGCATGTGGTTCGGACAACGGGACACCTCGAATCCGTCCGGCTACATCACGTTCGACGGCACGACGCGCAAGGCGCTGACGATCACCTACGAGAACACGAACACGAACACGTCGCAGCCGGCGTACCAGCGCTCGCTGCCGATGTTCTACGGCCAGGGCGCGTCGAACTACGCGATCCTCAACACG
>DATLHO010000019.1:0-14733 GCA_035539855.1 Kapaibacterium sp. (SeqCode)
GGTCATCGATCATCGAATTGCGTTGGTCCATAGTCGTTGCTGTCTGCCACGGCATGGCGTCCCTCCCTGTGGTTCGCCATACAGTAACACTGTCGACAACGTTCCCGGACAATTCTGTCGATAACCTACCCGGTCAGTACCGCCGCAGGCCTGTCCCCTGCGAAGCTGTCCCCTGGCCGCAGGCCTGTCCCCAGGCCGAAGGCCTGTGTCCCCGGGGCCTAAAGGCCCCGAACGACAACCTGCTCGCGCTCCGGCCCGATTCCGATGTAGCCGACGCGGGCGCCGACCACCTCCTCGATGTACTCCACATAGCGCCGCGTCGCCTCGGGAAGATCCTCGAAGCGCTCGACGCCCGTGAGCTCCTGGTTCCATCCGGGGAGCGTCTGATAGACCGGTCGAATGCGGTCGAGCGTCGAGCAGTCGCTCGGGAAGTACTTCACTGGACGGCCGTCGAGCTCGTAGCCGGTGCACACCTTGAGCTCCTCGAACGCGCTGAGCACGTCGAGCTTCGTCAGGACGATCTCGGTGATGCCGTTGATCATGGCGGAGTAGCGCAGCGCGAACAGATCGAGCCAGCCGCAGCGGCGCGGCCGGCCGGTCGTCGCGCCGAACTCGGCGCCGAGCCGGCGGAGCTTCTCGCCCGTCTCGTCGACGAGCTCGGTCGGGAACGGTCCGTTGCCGACGCGCGTGCAGTACGCCTTGGCGATGCCGATGACCTCGCTGATCGCCGTCGGCGGCAGACCCAGTCCGGTGCACGCGCCGCCGGAGGTCGGCGAGGAGCTCGTGACGAACGGATAGGTGCCGTGATCGATGTCGAGCAGGGCGCCCTGGGCGCCCTCGGCGACGATCCGCTGGCCCGAGCGCCACGCCTCGTTGAGGTAGGCGGTCGTGTCGGTGATGTAGCCGTCGATACGCCGATCGAACTCGACGTACTCGGCGATGGTCTTCTCGACATCGAGCTCGGGCGCGTCGTAGACCTTGCGGAAGGTCTGGTTCTTCTGCTCGATCGAGCGGCGGAGCTTCTGCGCGAGGCCATCGCGGTCGAGCAGGTCGACGATGCGGATGCCGGTGCGGTTGTACTTGTCGATGTACGACGGACCGATGCCGCGACCGGTCGTGCCGATCTTCTGATCGCTCTCCTGGAGCTGATCGAGAAGCTTGTGGTACGGCATGATCAGGTGGGCCTTGTGGCTGATCTTCAGCCGTCCGCCGATCTCGATGCCGAAGGATTCGAGCAGCCGGATCTCCTCCATCAGCGCATCCGGATCGATGACGACGCCGTTGCCGATGACGCAGGTAACGTGCGGGTGGAGGATGCCGGAGGGGATCAGGTGGAGGACGTACTTGCGGTCACCGACGATGATCGTGTGACCGGCGTTGGCGCCGCCCTGGTAGCGGGCGACGACGTCGGACTGCTCGGCGAGCATGTCGACGACCTTTCCCTTTCCCTCGTCGCCCCACTGTGCACCGACGATGACTTTGACGCTCATACGGAGTTGTGCACGCAAAAAGCGCTCCGGCCCTCTTTCGACACCGAAAGCAGGCAGGAGCGCGGAGAAGTCGAATCAGTTGGTCTGGCGGCAAGCCTCGACGGCCTCGTCGCGCGTCTGGAAGCTGGCGAAGACGGTATCGAGGCGCGTCATCTTCAGCAGCGAGCGGATGTGCTCGTTGGCGCCGACGACGAGCAGGCGACCGCCACCGGAGCGCAGCGAGGTCGATGCGGCGACGAGCATGCCGAGACCGGAGCTGTTCATCAGGTGGACGTCGGCGAGGTCGACGACGACCTGTCGGGCACCCGCCTGGACCTGCTCGGCCACGGCGCGCGCGAACTCCATCGCATCGGCTCCACCGAGCACGTCGCCGCTGATGGCGATGACGGTCGGGTCGTTCTGCTCGATCGTGAACTTCATGAGAACCCCATCCCCTCTCGGTACCTGAGCGGTCGCCGCGCCATGCGGCGCGGCGACCTGAGCATGAAACTGGTGGCGACCGCGATCGGTCGACGGCGATCAGGCGCCGGCGACGGCGCCCTGGCGCTCGCGACGAACGGTCGTGCCGGCATCGACGAAGTCGCGGCGCGAGTTCGGATCGAGCTGCTTCTTGAAGATCAGCCAGTCGACGACGAACGAGCCGGCGACGAAGATCGACGAGTACGTGCCGGTGAACAGGCCGATGAGCATCACGAACGAGAAGCCGCGGAGCACCTCGCCCGAGAAGAACAGCAGCACCAGCAGCACGAGCACGACGCAGACGCCGGTGAGCATCGTGCGCGGCAGCGTCTCGTTGATCGAGCGATTGACGAGCGCCATCATGTTCTCCGAGCGGTGCAGCGTCCGGTTCTCGCGGATTCGGTCGAAGTTGATGACCGTGTCGTTGATCGAGAAACCGACGACCGTCAGGAACGCCGCGAGCATGCCCTGGTTCATCTCGAGGTTCAGCCCGAACAGGCCGTTGCACAGCACGGTGAAGGCGAACGTCACGAGCACGTCGTGCAGCAGCGCGAGAATTGCCGCGATGCCGAGCATGAGCTCGTAGCGGAAGCTGATGTACAGCAGGATCGCGACCATCGACACGATGACGGCCATCAACGCCTGCTGTCGCAGCTCGGCGCCGATCTTCGGTCCGATGTTGTCGACCTTTAGCAGCGTCACCGTGTTGCCGGCGAACGCGCCGTTGAGATGGTCGCGCAGACGGTCGGTCGGGCGCACCGCGCCGGTGATCGTGTTCGCCTCGTTCTTGATGCGGACGAGGTACTGGTTCGCCTCGCCGTAGGTCTTGACCTCGGCGCCCTTGAAGCCGCCTGCCTCGACCGCGTCGCGTAGTGCGTCGATCTCGACGGGGCGCTGGAACTCGAACGCGGCCTCGGTGCCACCCTCGAAGTCGATGCCGTACTCGACGCCGCGGATCAGCGCTCCAGCGATGCCGGCGATCGTGATGATCGCCGACACGACGTAGAACATCTTACGCTTGCCGATGAAATCGATATGTGTCGTCTTGAAGAGCTGCATTGTCTGGGTCTGGGATTTTGATAATCAGGTCTCGATACGCTTCGATCGCCAGTCGCCCGCGCCCTAGCGCGCGGCGGCGGCCTCGACCACCGGCGTCTTGCCCTGACCGAAGTCGAGGGTCTCGGCGCCACGCGCCGTGTTGAGGTTGAACACCGTGCGGGTCACGAAGACCGCCGTGAAGAACGTGGCCGTAAGACCGATCATCAGCGTGATCGCGAAGCCCTGCACCGGACCGCTTCCGAAGAAGTAGAGAATCGCGCCGGAGATCAGTGTCGTGATGTGCGTATCGAGCACGGCCGACCACGCCTTGTCATATCCCACCTGAATCGCCCTGGCCAGCGGCCGCCCGGCCGCAAGCTCCTCTCGAATCCGCTCGTAGATCAGAATGTTTCCGTCGACCGCCATGCCGATCGTCAGCACGAGACCGCCGATGCCCGGCAGCGTGAGCGTCGCCTGGAAGGCCGCCAGCAGCGCGATCGTGATCAGGATGTTCAGCAGCAGCGCGAGCACCGCGATCAGCCCGCCGTAGCGGTAGTACATCAGCATGAACAGGAACACGAGCGCCGCTCCGACGATCGTCGAGAACACGCCCTTGTTGATCGAGTCCTCGCCCAGCGACGGACCGACAACGCGCTCCTCGATGATGCGCACCGGCGCCTTGAGCGCGCCGGCCTTGAGCACGACCGCCAGCAGGTTCGCCTCGGCGGCATCGCTCGATCCGGTGATCTGCGAGCTGCCGTTCGGGATCTTGTTCTGCACGACCGGCGCGGAATACACCGCCGAGTCGAGCACGATCGCGACGCGCTTCTTGATGTTCTTGCCCGTGATCGCCGCCCAGCGGTCGGCGCCCTCGGAGTTCATCTGCATCAGCACCATCGGTCGGCCCTGCTCGAACGAAGGGTACGCGTCGGTGATGACCTCGCCGGTCAGCTCCGACTCGCGGGTCAGCCCATAGAGCGCGAAGAGATCCGCCTCCGGATTGCCCGGCTCGGCCGGGAACACCGGATCGGCGCTGTAGCCGATGATCAGATCCTCCGGAATCGCCCCGCGCACGTCGTCGCGGCGAAGGATCGCCCGGACCTTCTCGAGGCTGGCGCGCGGGACGTAGAAGTAGTACTCACCGGTCGGCATCTCCTCCTGCAGGAACGCGATGTCCTGGAGCTTGCCGTCGGGCTCGAGCTGGATCTGCGACATGAACAGCGACGTGAACGGATGGTCGCTCTGGTACCGCTTCTTTGTCTCCTCCTCGCTGAGTCCCTCGTACGGATTGGTAGAAGTGTCGGACTTCTTCGCGGTGTCGGCTGTGACCGGCTTGTTCGTGTCGGCGCGGGTCGTGTCGGCGTCGGCGAGGGTCGAGTCGCCCGAGGCGGTCGTGTCGGCGGCGATCGTCGTGTCGGCGGCGGGCTTGACCGTGTCGAGCGACGTGATCTTGCCGGCAAGGAGGCGGTCGATGCGTCCGAAGAGGTTCGCCGTCGCCGCGTCGTTGCGCACGAGCTTGAACTCCAGGCGCGCGGTCGTCGACAGCAGGCTGCGGACGCCGGACTCGTCGGAGACGCCCGGGAGCTCGACGGAGATGCGGCGGTTCGCCTGGCGGGTGATCGTCTGCTCGGCGACACCGTACTGGTCGATACGACGGCCGATGACCTGCATCGCCTGGTCGATCGCGTCCTCGATGTTGCGGCTGAGCTTCGCGACGATCTCCTCGTCGCCGGCGTCGGCGCCGAGGGTGCCGACGTCATAGTAGTTCAGGAGCGTCTTGCCGGCGGGGCGCGCGATCCTGTCGAAGTTGCGCGTGAAGATGTCGATGACCGGATCGTCCGACGTCAGCGCGTCCTTGCGGGTGGCCTCGATGACCTGCTGGAAGACGGGATCGACCGCATCGGCCTGCGCGCTCTCCTCGAGCAGCGTCACCGCGTCGACCTCCATCGTGATGTTCATGCCGCCACGAAGGTCGAGTCCGAGCTTGATGCGTCCTGCCGCGGCGTCCTTGTAGGCATCGCCGTTGAGCGAGTCCCAGCGGTGCAGCGCCAGCGAGTCTGCGTGCGTGGCCTTGCCGTTGCGGACCTTCGAGGCGAGCGGCTCGCGGACGCCGTCGAGCTGGTAGAAGCGGAAGGTCGGCCAGAGGAAGAAGATCGAGGCGGCCAGAACGAGACCTATCAGAACGAGCCGGGTTGTCGGTTTCACGGACGATGCTCCAGGAAAAAACTGCTCAGGAATGGTCCGAATGCGGGATGTCGAGGGAGCCGGGAGTCCCACGACACGTTTCAGACAGACATTGAATATACAGGAAGCGGCGGGCGCGACGCAATTCTGTCCGTATCGGAGTCTGCGATCGCGCTCAGACCCGGTCGACGAACACCATGTTCGTCGACGCCTTCTCGTCGAGCGGATAGCCGGTCGTGATGACGACCTGGTCGCCCTCCTCGACCACGCCGGCGTCGAGCGCGGCGGCCTTCATCAGCGAGATCGCCTGCTCGGTGTTTTCCGGCTGGCCGATCAGCACCGAGTAGATGCCGCGATAGAGCGTCAGCTGGCGGCAGAGGGCCTCGCTGCCGGAGACCATGGCGATGATCGGGGCGTCGGGACGGTGGCGCGACATCACCCGGGCGGTGTTGCCGGTGTAGGTCAGGCACAGGATCGCCTGGGCGCCGACCTGCTGCGCGAGTACGCAGGCGGTGACCGCGACCGAATACTCCGTCTGCTGGATCTCGCTCTCGAACTCGATCTCGTGCGGGCCGAGTCCGTACTGCACGGCCGTCTCGCTCGCGCGCAGGATGTCGTTCATCGTCATCACCGTCTCTACCGGGTAGGCTCCGACGGAGGTCTCGGCCGACAGCATGACGACATCGGTGCCGTCGAAGACGGCGTTGGCGACGTCGGAGCTCTCGGCGCGGGTGGGGCGGGGATTGTGGATCATGGACTCGAGCATCTGGGTCGCCGTGATGACCGGCTTGCCCATCTCGTTGCACCGCTTGATGATCCGCTTCTGCAGCAGCGGCACTTCGTAGCTCGGCAGCTCGACGCCGAGGTCGCCACGGGCGACCATGAGCACGTCGGCCGCCTCGATGACCGCGTCGAGCTCGCGGATCGCCTCGATCTTCTCGATCTTGGCGATCACCGGCGTCGAGTATCCCTTGCGCGCGATCAGCCGCTTGAGCTCGATGATGTCCTTCGCCGAGCGCACGAACGAGAGCGCGACGAAGTCGACGCCGAGCTCCAGGCCGAAGTTGAGATCCTTCTTGTCCTTGGCCGTCAGCGACGGCTCGCTGATGGCGACGCCCGGAAGGTTAATCCCCTTCTTCTCCTTGAGCAGTCCGCCGTTGATGACGCTGCAGGTGATGTTCCTGCCGTTGCGCTCCTCGACGCGGAGCGCGATCAGGCCGTCGTCGAGCAGGATCTGGTCGCCGATCTTGACCTCCTCCGCCAGACGCTTGTACCCAACGGGCACGCGCGGGTCGCCGGCGACCGTCGGGTCGGTCGTCAGGACGACCTTCTCGGCCGGCCTCAGCAGCACCGGTCCGTCCGGCAGCGCGCCGACGCGGATCTTCGGTCCCTGCAGATCCTGGATGATCGGAACGTGCCGGCGGAGCTCCGCCGCGGCGGCGCGGGTCATCGCGAAGAGCTCCTGGTGCGTCTCGTACTTCGAGTGCGAGAAATTCAGGCGGATCGCGTCGGCGCCGCCGAGGATGAGCTGTCGGATCCTCTCCTGCGTCGCGGTCGCCGGACCCAGCGTGCAGAGAATCTTCGTGTGCTGAAGCGACGGAGGAAAGAGCACCGCCCGTTGAAGCTGATCGTTGCGATCCATGTGCCTTGTGTTGATACGCTACCCGGGGTGTCGCATGGACATGCGTCACCGCCCCATCCCCCACTAGCCGTTGACCTTCTCCGCCACGTAGGCCCCGACTCGATCCGCCCCGATCCGAATCTGCTCCATCGAATCCCGCTCGCGCACCGTGACGGTGCCGTCCTCGAGAGTCTGGCCGTCGACCGTCGCGCAGAACGGCGTGCCGACCTCGTCCTGACGGCGATAGCGCCGACCGACCGCGCCGGAGTCGTCGTAGAACACCTTGAACGACCGCTGGACGTCGCGGTAGAGGTTCGTCGCGAACTCCGGCATGCCCTCCTTGTTGACCAGCGGCAGCACCGCGAGCTTGTAGGGCGCGAGCTTCGGATGGAACGCGAGGATCGTCCGCTTCTCGCCGGCGACCTCCTCCTCGCGATACGCGTCGACGAGGAACGCCATCATCGAGCGCGAGGCGCCGACCGACGTCTCGATGACGTAGGGTACGTAGCGCTCGTTGGCCATCTGGTCGTAGTACTCGAGTTTCTTGCCGGAGAACTCGGCGTGGCGCGACAGGTCGAAGTCGGTGCGGTTGTGCACACCCTCGACCTCGCCCCAGCCGAACGGGAACTCGTACTCGATGTCGACCGCGGCGCGCGCGTAGTGCGCGAGCTTCTCGTGCGGCTTGGTGCGGATGCGCGACATCGTCATGCCGCAGTCGCGGAACCAGTCCAGGCGCGCCGCCAGCCAGTACTCGTACCACTTCTCGTCCTCGCCCGGGCGCACGAAGAACTGCATCTCCATCTGCTCGAACTCGCGCGTGCGGAACAGGAAGTTCTTCGTGTTGATCTCGTTGCGGAACGCCTTGCCGATCTGCGCGATGCCGAAGGGCACCTTCTGGCGGCTCGACTGCAGGACGTTGTTGAAGTTCACGAAAATGCCCTGCGCAGTCTCCGGGCGCAGGTACACCGCGGCGGAGGAATCCTCGACCGGGCCGATGAACGTCTTGAACATCAGGTTGAACAGCCGCGGCTGGGTGAACGTTCCCTTGTTGCCGCAGTTCGGACAGGCAAGCACGGGGCTCTCCAGCAGCGCCGGAGCGATGTCGCTCTCGAAGAGCGCGCCGAGCACCGCGGACTGGCCGGCCTCGTCGAGCGAGCGGACGCGGTCGCGCATGGCGGCCGTCTGCGCGTCGCCGCCGGCGCCGTCGATCGCCTCGCCGGTCGCGGCCTCGACGAGCGCGGCCGCAGTCGGCAGCGCGTCCTGCGCCTTCTCGGCCGCCCACCACTCCAGCAGCGTCCGGCGCTGTTTCGCGCCGAGTTCCTGCGGCAGGATGTCCAGACGGTAGCGCGACTTGCACGAGCGGCAGTCGACCATCGGGTCACTGAAGCTCTGGACGTGACCCGAGGCCTCCCACACCCGCGGGTGCATCAGGATCGACGCGTCGAGTCCCTCGACATCGTCGCGGTAGGTCATCGACCGCCACCATGCCTCCTTGACGTTGCGCAGTAGCTCGACGCCGTAGGGCCCGTAATCCCAGCAGCCGTTGAGGCCGCCATAGATCTCGGACGACTGGAAGATGAAGCCGCGCCGCTTCGCGAGCGAGACGATGGTATCGAGCGAGACCTGCGATGACATGTGGACAGCCATGGATTCGATGATGAATGCGAACGGCAAAAGTAGCGCGATTGCGGCAACTGGCGAAGCGATGCGGCACGCCGGGTGCATATGAGCTGCGACCGCGGAGGCGAAACCGCATGCCGGCGGAGCATCGAGCGCTGGCAACGCGGCGACCGCCTCGGGACGAGCCGAAGGCTTGAATTTTGTATTTACATTCGACTATGCCTGAACAGACCGATAGCCTCACGCCGGCGGCAACGCACCCAGAGCTCCCGGCACGCATGCTCCGCTGGTACGTCGACCCCTCGCAGCTCGACTTCCCCTCGACGGCCTTCGTCGCTCCGCTCGAAGGGATCATCGGCCAGGACCGCGCGCTGGAGTCGCTGAAGCTCGGAGCGCAGATCTACTCGCCCGGCTACAACATCTTCGTCAGCGGCCTCTCCGGCACCGGCCGGACGACGACGATCAAGAACATCCTCGAGAAGATCCACAGCGACGGCGGCCTGCTGCGCGACTACGCGTACGTCCACAACTTCTGCAACACCGATCAGCCGCGACTGTTGCGACTTCCGAAGGGCCGGGCCGCGAAGCTCTCCGACGCGATCGACCAGGCGATCACCTATCTGCGGACGCAGATCCCGAAGATGTTCGAGGACGAGACGTTCCGCGCCGGGCGCACGAAGATCGTCGACGACTTCCAGGAGAAGGAGCGGCGGATGCTCGAGGAGTTCGAGGAGCGCCTGAAGCCCGAGGGCTTCGCGCTCGGTCAGCGCAAGACGAGCTCCGATGTCGTGCAGCCGGAGATCCTTCCGCTGGTCAACGGCAAGCCCTACCCGATCGCCGCGCTCGACGACCTGATCAAGGACGAGGCGCTCAGCCACGACGACGCCCGACGCATCGGCGAGCATTACAAGCGCCTGCAGCCGGAGCTCTACGGCCTTGCGCGCCAGGGGATGAAGCTGACGCAGGAGTTCCAGCGCGAGCTCGCCGAGTACGAGCGTGAGGCCACGCGGATGCTCATCGACACGACGCTCGACGAGGTCCGCCAGCGCTTCCCGTTCGACGAGGTCATCGGGCATCTCAACGAGATGCAGAACCACATCCAGGAGCACCTCGAGACGTTCAAGCGCCAGGGCGGCGGATCGGGCGATGGCCGCCAGGAGGAGTCGCGTCCTGAGGATCCGTTCCGCCTCTACCGCGTCAACGTGCTGCTCGACAACACCGACACCGAGGGACGCCCGGTCGTCATCGAGACGACCCCGACGTTCATCAACATCTTCGGCACCGTCGAGCGCGTGCTCGATGCCAACGGATTCTGGACGACCGACTTCACGCGGATCAAGGCGGGCTCGCTGCTCAACGCCGACGGCGGCTACCTGATCATGAGCGCCAACGACGCGTTGTCGGAGCCGGGCGTCTGGAAGGCGCTCAAGCGCGTGCTGCTGCATCGCAAGCTCGAGATCCAGTCGATCGAGAGCTTCTTCCAGACCTCATCGGCGCAGGTCTCCGCGCTGAAGCCGCAGGCGATCGACCTGTCGGTCAAGGTCATCCTCATCGGCGACTCGCGGCTGTACCAGGTGCTCTACCAGCTCGACGAGGACTTCCGCAAGATCTTCAAGATCAACGCGGAGTTCGACTTCGAGATCGATCGCGACGACACGGTCATCACCGACTACGCGCGCTTCATCCGACGGCTCTGCGACGAGGAGCACCTGCTGCAGTTCGATCGCGACGGCGTCGCCGCGGTCGTCGAGTACGCGGTCGAGAAGGCCAGCAAGAACACGAAGATCTCCGTGCGCTTCAGCGAGATCGCCGACGTGCTTCGCGAGGCGAGCTTCTGGGCCGATCGCGATCGCGCGGAGGTCGTCTCGCGCTACCACGTCGAGAAGGCGCACTCGAAGATGATCGACCGCAACTCGATGTGGAAGTACAAGGTGATGGAGCGCATCATGGAGGGCACGCTCCTGATCGCGACCGACGGTCGGCGGGTCGGACAGATCAACGGCCTGGCGGTCTACAGCATGGGGCAGATCTCCTTCGGCAAGCCGACGCGCATCACCGCGACGACGTTCGTGGGCTCCAGCGGAGTCGTCAACATCGAGCGCGAGGCGCGGCTGAGCGGGAGCATCTACAACAAGGGAACGCTGATCCTGATCGGCTTCTTCCGCAACCGCTTCGCGCAGCGGCGACCGCTGGCCTTCGGCGCGTCGGTGGTCTTCGAGCAGTCCTACGGCGGCATCGAAGGCGACTCGGCGTCGTCGACCGAAGTCTACGCGCTGATGTCGTCGCTGAGCGGCGTGCCGATCCAGCAGAACATCGCGGTGACCGGGTCGGTCAATCAGTGGGGTGAGATCCAGCCGATCGGAGGCGTCAAGGAAAAGATCGAGGGCTTCTACGATGTCTGCAAGGCGCGCGGCCTGACCCGAAAGCAGGGCGTGTTGATCCCGATCCAGAACGTCACCGACCTCATGCTGCGCGCCGACGTCGTCGAGGCCGTGGCCGCGGGCGAGTTCCACGTCTGGGCGGTCTCGAGCATCGACCAGGGCATCGAGATCCTCACCGGCATCGCCGCCGGCGAGCGAGACCCCGCGACAGGCAACTACCCTCCCGGCACCGTCAACTACCTCATCGAGCAACGCCTCGCCGACCTCGCCGAGCGCCTCAAGGAAAGCGGGCCGGTCATGGCCAACGGCACGACGCCGCCGATCGTCGACGTCGAAATCGGTGGCGGCGGAGAGCGGAAGGATGATCCGACCTAGATGTTAGATGTTGGATGTCAGATGTTAGATGTCACAAGCGCTTTACGTTGACTCGAAGCTTTTGCAGCCACGGGGATGTTATTGGTTATTTGTTTTTTGGGTTTTGGCGGTGATTCGTGCCACCACGTTGAGCCGAATCCCAATAGCCAATAACCAATAACCAATAACCAAAACCCCCAACGCTCACTCCGCGTAGCCGCACCATCCCCCGTATCTTCGCCTCGTGACATCTAACATCTGACATCTGACATCTGACCAACCATGCCCTTCCATCTCGCTCCCTCCCTCCTCTCCGTCGACTTCGCGCACATTGCCGACGGGGTGCGGCTGATGGAGGAGGGCGGCGCCGACTTCGTGCATGTCGATGTGATGGACGGGCACTTCGTGCCGAACATCACGATCGGACCACCGGTGGTCGCGGCGCTACGGCGCGTCACCGATCTGCCGCTCGATTGCCACCTGATGATCAGTGATCCCGACCGGTATCTCGAGGACTTCGCGAAGGCGGGGGCAACGTACATCACCGTGCACGTCGAGGCGGCTCTGCACCTGCATCGCACTGTGCAGCAGATCAAGGCGCTGGGCTGCAAGGCCGGCGTGACGCTCAATCCCGCGACGTCGCTCTCGACGATCGAGGAGATTCTCCCCTACGTCGACATGGTGCTGCTGATGTCGGTGGAGCCGGGCTTCGGTGGACAGTCATTCATTCCCGGACTCTTCGAGCGCGCACGGCGCGTGCGTCGGATGCTTTCCGAGATCGGCCGCGACGACGTGCTCATCGAGGCCGACGGCGGCATCAAGCTCGACAACGTGCGCGAGGTTCGCGACGCTGGCGTCGACGTGATCGTCAGCGGCTCGGGCGTTTTCGGGACGGACGATCCGGTGGCGACGATGCGGGCGATGCGGGAGGCGTGCCGGGCGTAGCGACCCCGTCGCCCGATGCGGCGTCAGCGTCGCTTCGCGGCGCGTCGGCGAGCAGCCGGCTGATGACCTCGAAGCGAACGGGCTTGACCAGATGGTGCTGGATGCCGGCGTCGTGCGAGCGCTCGCGATCGGCCGGCGTTCCCCACCCGGTGACGGCGATCAGCACTGTCGCTGCATCGGTCGCGCGAATGCGACGCGCGACTTCGTAGCCGTCGAAGTCCGGGAGCCCGATGTCGAGCAGGCATGCGTCCGGCTCGAACGCGAGTGCCGCTGCGACCGCGCTCGCTCCGTCGCTGGCGATGCGGACCTCGTGCCGCTGCTCGCGCAGAAGCTGCGCGAGCATTTCCGCCGCGTCGGTGTTGTCGTCGACGACGAGCACGCGCATGGGCGTCGCCACACCAGGCTCGAGCTTCTCGGCCGGGGCACCATCGCTTCGCGCTTCGACTAGCGTTTCCTCCGAATGCTCGATCGGCAACTGCACGGTGAACGTGCTTCCCTTTCCCTCGCCCTCGCTCCTTGCCGTGATCGTCCCTCCGTGCATCGTGACGAGCGTACGCACGACGCTGAGCCCGACTCCCAGCCCGATCCGCGCGTGCTGTGGACCCCGATCGATCCGCGTGAACATCTCGAAGATCGCGGGCAGGTCTGCAGTGGCGATCCCGATTCCGTCGTCGCTCACGCAGATCTCCACCGACTCTTCACCGGCTTCCATTTCGAGCGTGATCGTGCTTCCGGGCTCGCTGTACTTGGCCGCGTTGCTCAGGAGATTGACGACGATCTGCGTCAGGCGCGCGGCGTCGCCGTCGACGAAGACGGGCTCCGTCGGAATCGTGCACTGAAGAGTGCCGCGGGAGGCAGCGATGAGCGGTCGGATGGTCTCCTCGGCCATGGCGACGACGTTTCGCAGATCGATACGCTCGCGCTGCAATGTGATTGCGCCGCGTGTGATCCGGGAGACATCGAGCAGATCGTCGACGAGGCGGATCATCTGCCGGGCCTGGCGCTCGATGATGCCGATGGCCGACGATGTCGCTTCGGCGTCGTCCTGGCATTCGCGAAGCACATCGAGCCCGCTGAGGATCGGCGCCAGAGGATTGCGCAGCTCGTGCGCGAGCATCGCCAGGAACTCGTCCTTGCGGCGTGACTGAACTTCGATCTCGGCCTGTGCCCGACGCTGCTCGGTGACGTCCTGAAGGATCGCCGTGACCGCACGAACTCCGCCGCCCGACGTCGCGATCGGTGAGATGCTCATCGACACGTCGAGCAGTGTTCCATCCTTGCGGACGAGCTCCATCTGCAGGTTCGCGATCGACTCTCCGCGCCTGAGCCGAGCTCTCATGCGACCGAGCTCTTCGTGCATCTCCGCGGGCGCAAGCGTCTCGATCGACCGGCCGAGGATCTGATCGGGAGCATATCCGAACATCCTCTCGGCGCTGCCGTTCCAGCTCCGCACGTCACCCTCGAGCGTGAAGCTGACGATCGCATCGTTCGAGGAGGCCACGATCTCCGACAGCCACCGCCTCGACTCCTCCTCCCGCTTGCGCTCGGTGATGTCGACGAACGTCATGACGACGCCCTCGACCGACTGGTCGATCGTTCGATAGGGCAGCAGCCGCAGGATGAACGACCGCTCGTCGATCGAGCGCACCTCGCGCTCGATCGGATGAAGCGACCGCAGCACGACCGTCGCATCGGCCTCGAACTCGTCGTAGTCGAGGCGGTGCGTCAGATGGCTGAGCGGCCGTCCGATGTCGGACTCGATGAGATTGACGAGCGCGGTTGCCAGCGGCGTGAAGCGACGGATCCGCAACTGGCTGTCGAGGAAAATCGTCGCGATGTCCGTCGAGGCGAGAAGGTTCTGCAGGTCCGCGTTGGCAACGCTGACCTCCTCGATCTTGTTCTTGAGCTCGCTGTTGACTGTCGACAACTCTTCGTTGACCGACTGCAGTTCCTCCTTGCTCGTCTCGACCTCCTCGCCGGCCGAGCGCAGCTCCTCGATGATCGAGCGCAGTTCCTCGTTGGTCGAGCGCAGTTCCTGCTCGGCCGTTTCGTTCTGCTCGCTCCGCGCACGGAGCCGATCGCTGGCCTCGCGCAGCTCGGACTCGAGCCGCTCGGTGGTCGATCGGACGTCGGGCGCGACGTCGACGTCACCGCCGGTGACGACGGGGAGCGCTTCGGACTCATCGAACATCACGAGGTAACATGGTCGCGACTCATCGAGTCGGCATCGTCTGACCGAGACGGTGACAGTCGACGCCGGGTCAGAGCGACGAACCGTCCCGTGGCTGACCGGCGCGTCGTCGGCGCTCTGCTTGGCCTCGAGCAGCGCGTCACGAAGATGCGCGCGCAGATCGGTCTGGATCATCGACAGGATATTGCGCGAGATCTCTCCGCCCTGGAACTGGAGGTAGCGGCCGACAGTCGGGCTCAGATGCAGAACGTCGAATCCGGCATCGAGCAGCAGTGACGGTGGCGCATAACTCTCGACCAGTCGGTGGTGGATCGCGCCGGGCGTCTCCGGTTGTGATCGCTCCTTTCTCCGTCCGTCCGGCGCCGGCGCTGCGGTGGTGGGACCCAGCGGGAATCCCCCCGCTCCCGTCGCCATCGCGAGGGCGCGGTAGAGGTGATGCTGGCGGTCGAC